>JBDONA010000330.1:0-22387 GCA_039831575.1 Fuerstiella sp.
CCTCGCATGGGGAACCACGTCGGAAGGCCTTGAACAAGCCTTCGCACAATTCGGAACAGTGACCTCTGCGAAGGTCATCTCCGATCGTGAAACCGGACGCTCGAAGGGATTCGGGTTCGTCGAAATGGATTCAGGCGGCGACGAAGCGATTGACTCATTGAACGGGTCGGACCTGGATGGGCGTCAGATCGTGGTCAACGAAGCAAGACCTCGCGAACCGCGTCGTAGTGGCGGTGGCGGTGGTGGCGGTGGTTATGGTGGTGGTGGTGGTGGTGGTGGTGGTCGTTATTAATAGCGATCGCAAACTTTCCACGGCCTGACCAGTAGGGAAACACGAGCGGCGAAGTCACAACTTCGCCGCTTTCTTTATGCGCCGACACGAATCCGCAGACAAGAACACGCGCCTCAGGAGTCTGATGACTGACAAGGTCGCGAATCGCAGAAACATCAAGGTCACGTCACACTGCCGATGGTTGGTTGCCGTGTCGACGCAGAACGCACATTTACGTAGTGCAGGTCGAACTTACGCTGTGGCTGCCATGCATTTTTTCAGAACGATCACATGTCGGTCACTCCTGCCCGTTCTCACTGTGAATTGAAAGCTGCCGATCATCAGGAAACGAACACGCAATTTGTACGCTGCATTTCGGTTTTTCCTGGGCCATTCAGAAAATCATTTATCCGTCCTGCGTGCATCCTGCCAGCGACCAACGGGAGCGGAAAATGCAGTTTCTTAGCAGCAGCTGTAATCGGCAGGCGGACCGTCCCATATTGGGGTACTGCCTGAGTATCCTGCTGATCGCCGTTGGCGAAAACACCCACGCCGACGACGGCTGGCCGTTTGTGCGTGGTCCGGCTTACAACGGCCATTCTTTGGAAACCAATCTGGCGGACGAATGGCCGGCCGAAGGTCCGCCCATTCTGTGGACCAGAAAACTGGGCCAGGGATACTCCGCCTTTGTGGCAACGCGTGATCGTGTCTTCACCCAGGGACAAAATGTTACCGGGCAATATGTCTATTGCCTGCGGGCAGACACTGGCGAAACGGTCTGGGAGTATCGGTACGACTGGCCATACGAAGCGGCGGGCGTCTATCCCGGACCACGATCCACACCCACGCTGTCCCATGGACGCCTGTTCTTCACATCACCGGATGGCCTGTTGTGTTGTCTTGATCAATCTTCGGGAGACAGAATCTGGTCGAAGGATTTGCTGGGAACGTACGGAATTGAAGGCTGTGATTTCGGATACGCCTGCTCACCAACAGTCACTGACAATATGGTGATCCTTCCGGTCGGCGGCCTGAACGCAGGAGTCGTGGCCTTCGATATGGAAACCGGTGTTGAGGTCTGGACGTCGACCAGTGAACCGGCAAGCTACACGCCGGCGTTTCCCATCGATGTCAACGGCAAGGCCCTCGTCGTTTGCTACATGCAGAATTCGCTGCTGATTCTGCGTCGGCATAATGGTCAACTGGTTCATCAGATAGACCTTTCACACGGATATGACGAACACTCAGCCTGGCCGATCTACAATGAACCAAACCTGTGGATGTCCGGCCCGTTCCGATCCGGCAGTCATCTGGTGGACTTGTCTGCCACGGAGTCAAAGACAGTGTGGCGTTCGAAGACGATGTCAAATGATGTCTGTTCCAGCGTCCTTGTCGACGGACATCTGTACGGTTTCGATATCTTTGACGTGCAGTCGAAGACCCATCGACCGTCCCGCGGGATCTTTCGCTGTGTCGACTTTGGCACGGGCGAAGAAAAATGGGGCAACGGAACGGGACGACCACGGCGCACGTCCAATGCAGATGAATTCGTCAGCGACATCGGGCAGGCGGGCATCATAGCCGCAGACGGTAAGCTCATCATTCTCAACGAGCTGGGCGAACTGATACTGCTGAAGACTGACCCGAATCAATGCGTCGAACTGGCGCGCTGTACGGTTTTGGGTGGCGAATTAACGTGGACTCCACCATGTCTGAGCAACGGCCGCATCTACGTTCGCAATCAATCGACGGCCGTCTGCGTCTATGTGGGGCAACCGGCGGATCTGCACACCGTTGTGACACTCCGAGCCGGCGACCTGTCACAGAAACAATACCGCAATCTGGCAGCAATCGTGCTGGCCGTCGAACCGGAATATGCGTTCGACGTGCCGCATGATCGGTGGCTGATTCAATGGTTCGCGGCGGGCATCGCAATGATCACCATCGGTAAGTTGTCCGCAGCCTATGCCGGGAAAACGCTCCGAGCGAATTCCTATAGCCCGTCAATTGAACTCGTCTTTCTGTGCGTTTCGGGAGCGCTGGGTACGACCATCCTGGGACACCTCACGCACGAATTCGTTTTCACCTGGCCCGTGTGTCTGTACGCGGCCCTTGAATTCGTGGCTCTTCCGAAAGCAGCCGAAAAGACAGAAGAGAAGTCGGTCATCCGGTTTCTCAGGCGTCGATTGCCGTTGTTCATCTTTCTGTGTATCTGCATGGCCTACTTTCTGGCCTGCCGACGCCTGAGTCTGGTCTTTGAATGGGCATTCCTTGCGGGATTCGCAGGCGCTGTGCCGGTGGTGTGGCTGCTGCGCTGGCTGCGAACGCGGGAACGCCGCCTGCCGGTTGCTGAAGGCTTCGTCTCGTGCGTCGGTTTCGCTGCGTTTTTTGCGACTGCTGTTGGTTTCCTGAGATTTCGTTATTAGAGCAGTTTATGAAATGACGGAACCGGTTCTGGCTCGTGGGCAGGCCACGAATCAGCGTAGGACGCTGTAGCCTGTCTTTTTGCACCACCTAGCTGATGAATACGAACACATGGTCGCAGAAATTGAATATCCGATTGTCGTAGCCCCCACGCCAACACCATTTGGCAAGGACGACCGCATTAACTTTGACGCCTTAGAGCGGAACGTCGATCGCTGGATCCAGACGCCGTTGTCAGGTTTCGTGTTGAATTCTGAGAACGGCGAAGAAGCTTTCCTTTCGGAAGACGAGAAGCTTCGAATTGTCCGATGTGTAAGACGTGTCTGTGGCAACAACAGGTTGGTCATTGCGGGCATCGACAGTCCGTCGTTGAGTAACTCTGTGCGACTTACCGAAGCATTTGCCGCCGCTGGTGCCGACCATATTCGACTGCGTATTCCGCGGCTGACCGACAACGTGGCAGACTACCTGCACGACGTCATCCAACGCTGTCCGGTACCTGTTTTCGTCATCAACCAGCCCGCTCCCGGCATGTTTCTCAGCAGCACGATGCCGACAAACGTATCAGTCGAACTGATCGGCGACGTGACAACGATGGGCAACGTCGCTGGCTACATTGCTTCAGCAGATCTGCGATTCGAAGCACGCGTTCGAACCTTTGTACCGGCAGAGAAGCATTTCTGGACCGGCAACGGAAGTCTTCTGCTGGCGGGTGCAGTCATTGGCGCTGATGGCGCATGCCTGATGCTGGGCAATGTTGCGCCGCAGGAATGTGTCGACATTCTGAAACTGGCTTCGCAGGGTAAGCTCGCCGAAGCAAAGACCATTCAGGATCGACTGCACGAAGCAGACTGGCAGATCCTGTCACGCCGGGCCGCCGGTCTGAAAGCCGCTCTGAATCTGCAGGGCTTCGACGCGGGTGTTCCACGAGCGCCGTCAGCTGCCTGCAATGCCAATGATGTTGAAGTCATTCGCCAGGCAATGGTTTCTGCAGGACTGCTCTAACGCACGCCGCTCAGACTCATTCCAAAAAATCGTTTCAAGATCCATTCACCGGCCAGTGTGATGGTCCCGAACATCGTCACTCCCAGAAGCGTGCACACGAAAACGGTCGCAAAGAGTTCGTCCATGGCGATGCTGCCCGCCTTTTTTTGGATCATAGAGCCCAAACCTGGCTGGCTGGACCCGACAAAAAACTCACCGACAATTGCTCCCACGATTGCGGCACCGCCGGCAATGCGCACGCCGCTGATCAGGTAGGGCAAAGAAGTCGGCAGCCGCAGCTTCCATAATGTCTGCCACCAGGAAGCAGAATGCAGTTCGAACAAATCCAGGTGTCCGGCATTAATTTGCAGCAGACCGGTTGTGGTATTGGTGATAATCGGAAACAGGCTGATCACCAGTGAAACCAGCGCCACACTGTGAAATCCGCGACCGAACGAAATCACGATGATGGGAGCAATCGCGATGATGGGAACAGTCTGCAGCAGGATGGCGTACGGATAAAATGTTCGTCGCACAATGCGTGATTGAGAAAAGGCGAACGCGGTCAGCACGCCCAGCACAGTGCTGGCGGTCAGGCCAGTCAATGCCGCACCAGTCGTACACCATGCTGCCTCGACCAGATCTACTCGTTCTTTCTTCAATGCAACACACACCTCCAACGGAGACGGCAGCACCAGTGGAGAAACGCCGCTCGCCCAGACAAACGTCTGCCACACAGCGACCGCCACGACAGCCACAGCAACAGGCGCAACGATGCCGACAGCTGTGTGACCGGTGTTTCGTGTCGGTTTGTCATTCAACGCTTCGTTCTCCTGCGTGCTGTCGGTATGGGTCTGGCGGCAAACCCGACTGGTCTTCAAACCACTTGATGCAGCGCATCGGTCACCTCGTTAACCAGATCCTGAAATTCCGGCGACCGGCGTACATCGTTATTTCGTACGACCGGCAGATCCACGACGATGTCAGCCATGATCTGGGCCGGCTGATTGCCCAGCACCAGCACGCGATCACTCATCGCAACCGCCTCACGGATATTGTGAGTCACCAGGACAGAGGCGATTTTCTGTTCACAGTGAATGCGACGCACTTCTTCCTGCAACTGAAGTCGTAGAATATCGTCCAGTGCAGCAAACGGTTCATCCATCAATAACAGTCCGGGACGAGTAATCAGTGAGCGTGCCAGTGACACCCTCATCTGCATTCCTCCGGACAACTGCGATGGCCACTTGCGGATATCCTCCGCCGACAGCCCGACCAGCGACAGCAACGTGCTGATGTCATATTCACGATTGCTTAGTCGGCCGCCCTGTAACTCGCAGGGCAGCAGAATGTTCTGCAGCGCCGTTCTCCACGGTAGCAGAGTGGGCGATTGAAATATGAACCCCAATTCGCCAGCATCTCGTTTCTCATGCGGACTGTTTCCATCCAGAGCAATCTGCCCCTCGGTGGGATTCAACAAGCCGGCAATGATCCGCAGCAATGTCGACTTGCCGGAACCGGACGATCCGACGATGCTCACGAAGGACTCGTCGCCCAGCGTCAACGCGTCGATTTTCAGTAGAGGCTCGGTGTTGCCGCTGAATGTGTGCGAAAGTGAATTGATTTCGATGAGCACGAGTTGACTGCTACTTCCTATCGAGAACCTGTCAGCTACTCAAAATTCACACTGTCGTTGAAGAATCATTCCGCCACGCCGACCGAGTCAGATAGACGCACAGGATGATCAATCCTCCGGCAATTAATGCGGCCACAAGAAACAGTGAAAACCCTCCGACAGTCCTGGCCTCCTCAGCGTGAACAGCGATTCGCGACAAATCAACCTGTGACAGCCGAACGATCTCACGCAATGCAGCGGTCCCCACGAGAGCCACGATGTTGCCGACCGTGATGACGGCCAACATGGTCGCCGCAAGAGTTTCCTTGCGCAGAACAAAAAACCATGCGGCAATTTGCGTGATCACTGCAATGAAAACCGCTGCCAGCCACGCAGCGCCGGGCGTTCCAACAAGATTGGCACGAACCGCACCATCCAGCTGCATCGTGTAAATTACACCAAACACGGCGGCGACCGTCAGACCTCCCACGGCAAGCTTAGACACCCGGCCAGTGTCCACGTCGTGCCACTCCGCATCATCCGGACGAACCAAATACCAAAGCTGCCATCCGGCCAGCACCGCCATTGTTGGAAATGCGCCAGCGATCAATGTCAACAACCGTAACAGCAGCAGCGGCAACATAGATACCACACTGCCGGTCCGATACACGTCCGGCCAGATTGCCGAGTTGGTTCCCAGCAGATGATTTGTCGTCCAGCAAAATGCAACGAACAGAAAACAACCAGCCACTCCCGTCGCCAATACGCAACGAGCTGCGAATGACCAACGGGCAACCAATTTGCTTTTCAGCAAATACAACAGATAGAACACCACAATCAGAACCGGAATGACGACCAGCCAGCGCCAGCCCAGCAACAAATTGGCAGTGTAAAACTGTTCGCGATAAATGATCTGGACAAACAGCAGCGGCGCGACACCCGCGGTGATGGCACCGCTCAGGACGAACGGAATCCACTCACGCAGAATTCGTGCCAGTGGCTGCTGACATCGCGGTGTCCCCTGCCGTCCAGGAAACACGGTCGCCCATGCCACGTACAGGCTGCCCGCCAGAACGTACGTCATAAAAAAGACGTTCAACACGAACGTCACGACGTAAAGCGTCAGGTAGAAGGCCAGCGACGAATCGAAACCAAACGGAAAGGTGGCATCCATCAACGCACCCCGCTTTGCCGGCGAGCCATCGCGTTCGCAGGGGCGGTGCCGGCATCATCCAGCCACGCCTGAATCTGTGCCAGCGTCGCAGGGGTCGTGTCGGGCACCCATGCTGATGGTCGTTCGGCATGCACCCATCTGAGATACTGAACCAGGGCTTCAAGTTCATCGGCGGTGCCGGCAAAGGGCGGCATGAAAGGTTTCGTCTGCTGCAATTTCGCAATATTCATGCGCATCTGATCGGCGTCCCACGTTGCCGTTAGATGCGCCACCGCGTTTGAACCGTCGACGGTGTGGCAGACCGAGCACTGCCGACGAAACACCTTCGCACCAGTTTCGACCACGGGTCCGGGCAGATAATCTTCATGGATCACCGGGTACGGATCGTCCGTTACACACCCAATGCGACGAAGCTCAGCAACATCCTGCGGACGGATCGCGTTGGAATAAACGACGCCGCGAATCGAGTACGGTTTGCGGGATCCTTCACGGACAAATTCCCCTCCTGCGGTCGCTCCAAAAGCCAGCAGAATCAACAGCGTCCCCGTGGCACCGTTGATGTACAGTTTCTGCATCCACAGACCGATCACCGCGTAGGCACCGATCGCGACGGACGCACCTACAGAAATCATAAAAAACAGCATCATCGCCGGACTGCCACCCAGAACCCATTGCCGACTGTCTTCCGGCATCGCCCACAGGAACCAGGCACCCAGCAGCGGCATCAAAAGCATCGGCAACATCAAATGTGCAGCGCGGTTAATCAGACCGGTACGAGTGTCACGGTCGAGGTCAGGAATAATGTTGACCACCACACATCCAGCCAGCGATGCCAGAGTCAGGCACACGACTGTTCGAAAAAACAGACTCGGCCAGAAACTCGGATTAAAGAAGCCGTCAAAGACGTCACGACTCTGCAGCCAGTCGCCCGGGGTCAGCTGCCACGACAGAATGCCGTTGATCCAGAACAGGCTCATCCATGCCGCAAAGGTGTACAGAATCAGCAGCGTCAACGACGATCTGTCGCTTAGTTTTTTGTGATACCGGTAAAAGCAGTATCCAGCAACGACTTCCAGAGAAAAGAACGCCCATTCCGTGGCCCAGATCCAGTGAAAGTTGAAGACCATCTCACCGATGGTGGCTGCACTGACCTGTATTGCGGTAAACCAGATGCCGACGCCCGTCAGTGCTCCCAGCACAAAACTGATCAGCACCAGAACCTTGAAATAGTCGTCGATGAAGTGCCTTGCAGCATGGTTGCGACCCGTCATGGCCAGCCACTGGAAGTAGCACAGCAAGAAACCACCGCCAACTGCGAACTGAGCCAGGAACACGTGACAGATGGCAACACCGGCCATCACCAGACCGGGCATCAGTGGTCCAAAGTCGTTCACCGGGTAAACGGGGTTCATGAAATCGGCTCGTCCACGGGGGGAAGTGTCTCGCCTGATGAATCAATGGCAAAATGACGAACCAATGCCGCAAATGCAGCCAGACCTCCGGCCGTCAGCAACCAGTCCTGCCACCAGTTGATCGAAGTAAACGACCAGCCATCGTAGCCGATCGTCCACGCCGCATCATTCAGTTCCTGCCAGAACAGAACAAATACGGCCAGCGTCACGAAAAACAGGGGAGCGACAGGTGTCCTGCCGGCACGTTCCTGTCCGGTTCTTAGCATGATCGTGAAAACGCCCAGGGTCGACAACACAAACAGACCGATCATCCCACACGCCTGCCATCCCAGAAATGCACCGACCAACAACAAGCCGCCTCGAACTGCATCCAGCTGTGTACCTAATCCCGCGACCGAATGCAGAGCCTTCGATTGCCACACCAGCAAGCCGCCAACGAAAGCGCCTGCGATGACTCCCACGACTCCATCGATAAACCCAACAAGGCTGACCGCCGTCCAGTACTGAGCCCCTGGGCTGATCAGCGGATCAACCCAGTGAAAGCCCGCTGCAATCTGCACGATACTTTCCGGATACGGAAAAGCGGCCACCGGCCTCAGCTCTGACCAGACTGCGCCGAAAGCCAAAGCGACGCCGATGCCAAACCAACGCACTTTTCGCTGCGGTGGATGCTGATCGAAGCCGATCATGCACGTCGCAAGCACAAGGAGCAACAACAGGCAATGGTACAAATACAACCCGGACAGATCCCATTTCGCGAACCAGACCAACCAGAAGCCTGGATTGGTATGAAAGTGGTCGGGGTGTCGCAGGGGCAGATTTTCGGCACCTGTCAGCAGCTCGCAAAACAGCAGCACCAGAAAGATCAGCCCACTGGTTGTCTCAATCAACGGATACCGCGCCGGAATGGGCAGATTGCAGTAGCGGCATTTACCTCGCAGCAGCAACCAGCCAAAGACCGGGATATTGTCTTTCGCGGCCAGCGGTGTTTCACACTGAGGACACCGCGACTTGGGTTTTCCCAACGACATCCCTGCCGGCAGACGATAGATCACGACGTTCAGAAAACTGCCGAAACAACTGCCCAGAATAAAAATCCAGGCCGCAATCAGGAACTGCATGCCCAGCAACGGCAGATTCGTGGAATGCGAAAGGCCGACCGGTGCGTGCTGAGCAAAAACAAACTCGGCAGCGCATGATGTTTCGGTCAGCAACGTGACGACGAGCAAACAGCAGGCGATGCTCGTGGTTTTCAGCAACGAATATTGCACAGAAACAATCGCGAGTAAAAGAATCGGCGAGAACAGTCGTGATTGCACGGAATTCACAACAACGCTGCAGACCCAGGAACCACTGCAACGCCAGCCCTGTAATGATGAGTGCCACTGGCTCCGCCACTGCCTTGACGGTAACGAAAACACTGGCGTAGCCAGTTGCACACAACCCCATATTTAGTCACTGACAAAGCGCTACGCAGTTTCAACGTCATTCGCTGACAACTTATCCTGGAACCATCATCGCGCAACAGAGTGCAGTCGCCAATTGTCACGAATTGAAAGAATTCGCCACCAACGAGACCCGATCTTTTCAAAAGACCGGGGCTCTGCTGTCCTATGCCCGGAAAGTTGCACTTTCCGGGCAACTCGACGAAGCTTTGCAGAATAACTGATTCCCGGCACACACAACTGGCCCCCAGAATGTACACCCGACTTCTTCAATTCTGTCTAACCCTCCTGCTGCTCACGCCGGCGTTGCCCGCCCAACAGCAGACCCACCGCAACATCGAATACGCCGCCCCGGGCGGTCATGCGCTGACGCTGGACGTATTTGCACCGGAGAAAAGACGGCAACCCACACCCGTCATTGTGTTCGTGCACGGCGGCGGATGGAAAAACGGGGACAAGAAAAGCGGTGAAAAGAATGCAGCATGGCTTGTGGATGACGGGTTTGCCGTAGTCAGTATCAATTATCGACTGACCGACGTTGCTCAGTGGCCGGCACAGATTAACGACTGTTACGAAGCCGTCCGGTGGGTCCGACGCAATGCCAAAGAATATAACTTCGATCCGAATCACATCGCCGCATGGGGCACATCGGCCGGAGGTCACCTGGTGGCATTGATGGGTACAAGACCATGCCCCGACGTCGAGAAAGTCAGCAGTCGGGTCCAGGCCGTCTGCGACTGGTTTGGCCCGTCCGAACTTCTGACGATGCCGCCGAACAATGTTGGCAACGGACGAACAAAAGAAGATGTCGCCAATTCCAACGGCGCGAAGTTGCTGGGAGCCACCGTCAAAGATGTGCCGAAACTGGCTCGTGATGCCAGTGCGTTGAACAACGTGTCAACAGACGACTGCCCTTTCCTGATCATGCACGGCAGCGAAGATCCCGGCGTTCCGCTGAGCCAGAGTCAGAAACTACACGACACGCTGACCGTTAAGGGCGTCGCCAGCACACTGCACATCGTCGATGGTGCCGGACACGGTGGCAAATTATTCCAGTCAACCGAAAGTCGTGCGGTCGTGCGAGCGTTCTTCACTCGGCAGTTGATGCACAACTGGTCGCAGGGATCGGGTAACGATGGTCATTTCCACAGCTCACGAAGTGACGCACCGACAACATGGAGCGTCGTGCAGAACAGGAACGTCCGCTGGAAACTGCAGCTGCCAGAAACGGGTCAGAGCACGGTGACGGTCTGGGGGCAACGCCTGTTCTTCACAACGATGCAGCCCGTCGATGCAGATTCAGAACTGGGCAGCAATATCGTCGCATGGTGCTGCGACACAAACACCGGCGCTGTGATCTGGAAACGAGACATCCCGGGAACTCACCCGCTCAGGTTGTCCGGCTGCTTCAGCGACAGCTCTGCCCCGCCACCAGTGACCGATGGTCAGCGAGTCTGTTTTTTCAATGCTTCCGGCCGAATTGTCTGCTGCGATCTGAACGGAGGCCTGCTGTGGTCACAGGACTTCATGCCCGTCGGCCGAAGTCAGCCATTCCTGCACGGCACCAACGTAATTTTCACTCGACAAAACTACATGCCGGATGAACACGGTCACTTCAGCCACGAACATAAGAACCTGCCGCCGGAAAAATGGACAAATCTTCAGGCACTGGACATGGCTACCGGTGAAGTCCAATGGACCAGCACCTGCGGAGTCAACATGGGCTGCATCCCTTTGCCTGTGACTCTTGCTGATGGCCGCGAAGTAATTCTTGTCGGCCGCGGTGGAGGACACTCGCCACCGGAAACGCCGGTAGGTGTCTCCATGATCAGTGGTGATGACGGAAGTACGGTCTGGACCTTGCCATTGAAGGGCTTCATGAGTACTCAGACTTACGGCGTTCACGGCCGGCATGCTTTAATTTTTCACGGCGATCAACATCTGTGGGTCGACGTTGTCAGCGGAATGATCACAAAACAGGTCTCAATCACAGACGACGTCCGTGTGAGAGGATTTGTCATGCCCGACGGCCAGTACGTTGATCGAATGGAAGCACTTTCGGCCAGCAGAAGTCGCAGCATCATTCAACAATCCAATCTGCTGGTCGGCGATTATCACTACTTCCGCAGCTACACACATCCGTACATCGGTCGAATCAACGTGGTCACAGGCGACCTGGCATATCTGCAGGTTCCCGTGCAGTTGATCAGATCGCCAACGCAGCAGAACGATGTTACGGTGTGGGATGAATCACAGATGGCTGAACCAATCCCCGAGGACAAAAAGTCACGAACATTCCGCGTTGGCACTCGGGTCAGTTATGTCACGCAGGCGGAAAACCTCATGCAGAACTCACGCGGGCTCGTGGTCATGGGAGACGCACGCAGCAAAGCTAACGGCTGGGGACACCACGCCACCGCGATTCCCAGCGTCGCCGAGGAGTTTCTGTATATGCCCGTAATGAACGGCACCGTATATGTACTGAAATGGCGGAACGAGACGTTTGACGAAACAGCCATCACAGCCATCAACGATCTGGGACCAGCCGGCAGTTCATGGACCCGCAGCAGCCTCAGCTTCGGCAATGGCACGATCTTCGCGCACACCATCCGTGAACTGATCTGCATTGGTGAGTAAAGACCGCGCTATACCACAACAAAGCCCCTTGCACGCGCGCTGTTACCTGCGACGTTTTGTGCGCCACTGGCTCGACCAGTGCTGTCCGTGTTTGGAGCTCAAGAATCACAAGGGCACTGGCGGAGCCAGTGGCACACTCATTCAAGAACCTGTTCGGCGCATTAAGCTGAGAATCACCGAGGCCCTCCTACCATTGCAGCCGTGGAGACCTGCGGTCCCGACAAGGACGAGATCAGGAGACCTCCGCCCAGCGCGCGGAGGATCATTCATTGGCAAAAGTCGTCGACTCAGGCGTGCAGCGTCCTTTCGTTTTGAGTGGTCTCGTGAAACAATGGGCTGGTGGGTGTCCTGCTGCAGAGGCTGTCAGAAATGCACGAAGAATCATTTTTTACCGGTGGCGTATTTCATGAATCCATTGATGGAGGTCGAGCAGGCGCTGAAATCGAACTCGCTCATGATGGTGTGAAGGCGCTGACCAAAGATGACGAACGCTTCATCGTGAAGTATTCCGCATGCCAGGTAGAAGTCGGTGGCTACAACGACCGCATGGTGTTCTGTCGGAACGAAGATCGCAGCCTGACCATTTTCTGCGACGACAAAAAGTTTCCGGCAGCACTGGCTTACGCAGCGGCAGGAATGCTGGATGAGCAGCTGCAGCAGAAGCAACAGGAACTGAGATCACAGAATCGGCGCGGTCACCGTATGACACTCGCGTTCCTGATCGCAGCCGTCCTGGGCATTGTCGGACTCTACTTCGGAATTCGGTCCGCTGGTGTTGCTGCGGTGCAGGCGGTGCCGATCAGCGTCGACGAGCAGATCGGCAAGCACGGCTACGAAACCATGGATCCAGGGGGACCGGAAATCCATGATGAGGTGGTCGTCGCATCCATCCAGACAATGGTGGATCGTCTGGCGCCACACGCAGCGATTTCCGAATTCAAGTTTGACGTCCATGTGATTCAGTCGCCGGATGTAAATGCGTTCTGCCTGCCCGGTGGCGTGATCGTGGTGTACACGGGATTGATTCAGGCAGCCGAGCAACCGGAACAGGTGGCGGGTGTGCTGGCTCACGAGATGGCTCATGCCACGCTGCGACATGGTCTGCAGCGGATCAGTCAGTCATTGGGCATTGCGGCGGCCGCCAATCTGCTGATCGGCGATGTGGAAGGCATTCTGGTACTGGGTTCGGAACTGTTCCAGCTGGCGTCCATCAACAGCTACAGCCGAGGTCAGGAAAGTGAGGCTGATGCAGAAGGAGTGCGCATGATGCACGCAGCCGCTCTTGACCCTCTGAGTATGGCGCAGTTTTTCGAAATCATGAAAGAACAGGAAGGCAATGTTCCCGATCAGCTGAAATGGATCAGCACACATCCGGATCACGACGCCCGCATCATCAGCATTCGGGAACAGATCGGAACTCTGCCGCACCAGGACTATCAGCCGCTGGGTCTCGACTGGGAAGATGTTCAGGCACGCATCGGAAAGAAGTTCGCAGACTGATACACGGATTTCTCTGCTCGATTGAACACTCTTCGTCCTGAGGCTACGCTGTTCACATTGTCTGCTGCCTGTATCCACGCCAACTTCCTGACACAGAGCACACACCCGATGGAATCTGAGATCCGAAATCGGCCGGCCTTTGCCAACATCCGCATCACGCTGGATCCAGGCGACGAGATCATTGCGGAAGCCGACGCCATGGCCAGCATGAGTGCCTCCATCACCATGACGACCCGCTGGAGCGGCGGCATGATCAAGGGCATCGCCAAGCGAGTCTTCGGCGGTGAGTCGATGTTCGTGAATGTCTTTAGCGCCGAAGAGCAAGGCGAGCTCGTCTTGACTCAGCCTTTTCCAGGCGACATGGAATGCATCGACCTGAAGGGCACCGCGATGTTCCTGCAGCCAGGAGCATTCATTGCCTGTGACCCCGGAGTCAAACTGGGACTGGGCTGGGCTGGTATTAAAATGGGAATTGCTCGCGAAGGCCTGTTTCGCCTGAAGGTCAGCGGAGAAGGCAGAGTCTGGTTCGGTGCGTATGGCGGAATCTTCACTCGGGAAATCGACGAAGAGTACATTGTGGATTCCGGACACCTGGTCGCTTACGAACCGTCGATAGGCATCCGCATAGGAATGGCGGGCGGCATTATTTCCAGCCTGATGAGCGGTGAAGGCCTTGTGACGCGAGTCACCGGCCCTGGTCGCATCTACATGCAGTCCCGGTCGTTCAGCGGCCTGGCGGCATGGACGAACGCGCATCTTTGGTAATCAGACCAGATGCGTCCCGTATCCTGTGTTCCTGAATTGTGTCATCAGCCTGCGTCAGAGTGACCTCATGAAACATAAAATTCTTTCCCGGCCAGCCGCTTCCGTCGCGAAGCTAAAGATGGACGACGGCGAGTCCCTGACGTGCGAAGTCGGCGCGATGATCGCGATGACAACGGACTTCGAAGTGGAAACCACCACAAAGAAAAAAGGTGGCAAAGGCGGACTTGGCAAAGCCCTGAAACGCATGTTTGCCGGAGAAAGCCTGTTTCTGAATCACTTTACGGCGACTAATGACAGTCAGTCCCTGATTATCGGGCCCAGAATGCTGGGAGACATTCTGCATTTTCCGCTCAACGGCGGTTCACTGATTGTTCAGGGGTCCAGCTGGCTGGCGTCGGACACCGAGATCGACATTGATGCGACGTGGCAGGGATTTGGCAAAGCCCTGTTCAGTGGCGAAAGCATGTTCTGGCTGAAGTGTTCCGGCACAGGTGATCTGTTCTTAAGCAGCTTCGGCGCCATCTATGAAGTTGAAGTGGATGGCGAACACATCGTGGATACCGGGCACATCGTCGCGTTCGAAGACACGTTGCAGTTCAAGGTCACGAAAGCAGGAGCCAGCCTGATCGGAAGTTTCCTGGGAGGCGAAGGCCTGGTCTGCCGCTTCAGTGGTCAGGGACGGCTGTTCTGCCAGAGCCATAACCCACCCAGCTTTGGCAAAGCACTTGGCCCCAAACTCAAACCTCGCTGATCGGGAACACCATGATTGAGTTCTCCTGCCCATCGTGCAGCAAGACACATCGAGTCAAGGACGAATTTGCGGGTAAGAAAGCCAAGTGCAAGGAATGCGGCTCAGCAATGCCCATTCCCGCGGCCGACGCCCCACCGTCGGTGGCAACATCGGCAGAACAGCCGCAACCACGGCGGAAGCGTCGTCCGGCAGAACAGCCGCAACAGGCGGATGCACCGCCTGTGAAGCGGCGACGAAAGGCGAACGCCTCCGGCAGCGATGAAGGATCTTCCGAGGTATTGAAGGGGTCGACACCGAACTTCGACTACGAAATCAGTCAACGTCCCGATTTTGCAATGGTGACCATCAATCTGCAGGACGGACAGAAGATCTTCGCCGAACCCTCAGCCATGGCGTCCATGACCCCGACTGTCACTTTGAAGGCAGGTTTCAAGGGTGGCCTCGGAAAGACAATCGGTCGAGCACTCGGTGGAGAGAGTATGATCATCAATACCTTCACCGCAGACAACGGACCTGGCGAAGTGACGTTTGCTGCTGGTGCGACCGGTGATGCGGCCCATTACTCGCTGACAGGCAACACGCTGATGCTGCAGCGAGGCGCGTTCATGCTGCATAGTGACGGCGTGGAAGTCACAGGCAAATGGCAGGGAGCCAAAGGATTCTTCAGCGGCGAGGGCCTGGTGCTGCTGAAAGCCAGCGGCGAAGGCGACATCTTCTTCAACTCCTACGGAGCGATTCTGTCAGTGGACGTCACGGACGAGTACATTGTCGACACGGGGTACATTGTCGCGTTTGAGGACACTCTGAATTACAACATCTCAGTCCTGCCCGGCCTGCGGGGTGGCAGCAAACTGAAGACTCTGTTCTTTGGCGGTGAAGGCCTGGTCTGCCGATTTTCCGGACAGGGCCGAGTCTGGATTCAAACCCGTCACGTGCAGAGTTTCCTGTCCTGGGCAAACCCATTCCGCCCGTCAAAAAGCAACTAGCGACGGCGCGCTAGGCGCTGTGCGCGGGTCTCCTGACCCCGCACGTTCGCGACCGCAGGTCTCCCCAGTCCGAAACCGGTAACCCATGCGACCGTGGAGACCTCCGGTCAACCGGTGGACGAGGTCAGGAGACCTGCGCCCAACGCGACCACAATTTTTCCCGATTCGCCTTGACCGTTACATCATGTACCGTGACATTTAGTAACAGTACATGATGCAGCAGAGGACCAGACGTGAAAAAGAAACAACAGAAGAAGCCAGCTCTCAGCCCGCTGGAAAACGCCATGATGCAGGTGCTTTGGTCACGGCCACAACTGACGGCCGAAGACGTTCGCCTGGCCCTGGTCGGCAGACACGAACTGAAGGACTCAACGGTTCGAACAGTACTCAGGCGACTGGAAGAAAAGGGATTTGTCGAACACGACCTCAACGGACGGACCTATGTCTATCGACCAACGGTTGCTCAGCAGAACGTCGCGTCAGATGCAGTGCGAGGCATCATCGACAGATTCTGTTCCGGATCTGTGGAAAATCTGCTGGTCGGATTAGTCGACGACAAGATGATTACTCCGGAAAAACTTCGGGAACTGGCGGATCAGATTGCGACTGCAGAAGCAAAACAGAAAACGGCAAAGAAACGGAAGAAGTAAGCGGTGCGATTGTTGGAAACCAGGAAGTCACACGACTGAAGAAGACGAAGTGCCCATCTGAGGTGAAACATGCTTAATACATCTGTTCACTGGCTGCTTGTTGCCATCGATGTTTCTGTGAAATCACTGCTGATGGCAGTGGTCGCGATTCTGTTGTTACGGTTGCTGAGGATTCGCAACAGTGGCGTAAGACATCGCGTCTGGGCGGGCGTTCTGTGTGGCATGTTGACTCTGCCCATACTCTCAAGAATCGTTCCGACTGTCCCGTTGCCGTTTTCCATCGACACCGCATGGCTGAATTCACTGGCGGAATATGATCTGCCGTCCGAACAGATCGCTGAACCTGAATCGTCTGGTCCGGGGATCTCCGCGATGCCAGCCGAGTTTATCGAAGCCCCAGCAACGGCGGCGAATGAGCCGTTCAGACAACAATGGCCATCATCGACGCCTGCGGCACCGACGTCATTTCAGACGCCGCCTGAGCGCTCGCGCGCCGATGTCGACCTGCACTTCGTCACACAAGAGGCGGCACCGGACGTTGACGCGACTGAGGGCCAGCCCGCCCACGCTTCAGCGCCAAGGGTTCCGTCGCACATCAAAGTGCTTCGCTGGCTGCCGCTTGCGGTTGCCGTGGTCTGGCTGGCGGGTGCGATGACAATGCTGCTGAGACTGCTGCTGGGCCTTGTGGCGACAAGGGGAATTGTTCATCGAGCAATCAACGTGGCAGGTTTCGTGCCGCAGGATTCCCGGGCTCGTGTCCGGGAATCGTCCGAGGTTCGAGTTCCTGTGACGGTCGGGCTGTTTCGTCCGTGCATTCTGCTGCCGACAGAGTGGCGGGAATGGTCAAGCGAAAAGCTGCGGGCGGTGATGACTCACGAATCATCGCATGTGGAACGCAGTGACTTTTCTTTTGCCGTGCTGGCGGAACTGAACCGCTGTCTGTACTGGTTCCACCCGTTGTCGTGGTGGCTGCGGATCCGGCTTTCTGATCTGGCGGAAGAAGCGTGCGATGATGCTGCCATCGGATTGACGGGCGATCCCACCGGTTACGCCAGACATCTGCTGGAAGTCGCCGCATCATTGTCGCCAGGTGAAGGTCGAGTCTGCCGGCCGGGGTTATCGATGGCTCGTAAATCCAACGTGGAAGGCCGGATCCACACGATCCTCGATTTGACTCGCCCACTATCCGATCGACTCACATGGAAAGCCACCGCATTAATCGTTGCCGTGATGCTGCCTGTCATTGCCATGGCCGCTGCGATTCGGCCCGCCGGACCGAAAGAGACATCAACAGAACTGGTGCAGGACGCAGACAGGGAAACCCCCGGGAACAACGCAGGTGTCGTCGGTGACAGCCAATCCGTGAGCGATTCAGGCCACCGTCCTGGATCGCCTGAATCACCTGCGGCGTCCGCAACTCCCCCGGCGAACTACACGCTTGCCGGAACAGTGCTCAACCCAGACGGCACGCCCGCTGTCGGGGCTCGACTGTATCTGGTGTACTCGGGGCGCAGGCTGGACGATGGCAAAAGTTCGTTCGCTGAAACCGACCGCGAGGGACATTTCGAAGCCACTGTTGATGCTGCGATATGTGACGGTCAGACCAGCATTATCGCCCGTTCGAAGCTTTGGGAATACGGCTTCGGCCACAAACCGGCGGTGGTCTTTGACGCATCCGGTGAACTGGAGAAGACGACCGAAGATTACTGGAAGGAAATACTCAAGAAGCGTTTAAGAAATCGGGAAGCCGTCATTCAACTGGTGCCGGATCTCCCGGTCCGGGGCAAAGTCCTGACGGCGGAGGGCATACCGGTTGTCGGCGCACGAATTCAAGTGCTGAACGTGCTGGACGGTCGCGAAGGAAATCTCGACAACTGGCGAACTGAAGCGACAAAGGAACACGCCGACTATTCCAAGGTTGTCAAACATATTCATCGCGTCGTCGGCCGAGACCTTACGCTCACGGCCTTTGCCGCGTCACGTACAGACGACACGGGTAGTTTCTTTGTGCAGGGACTCGGCAAAGACCGCATCGCCAGTCTGGCGATCCTAAGTACGGGCTGGCGATCGCCTCGGCAAAAGTTCGAGTGATTGCCCTCGAGGGCGAAACCATTCGCATCGCCGATCAAACAAACCCGACTGCTGCAATGACGGCAGGCAGAGGGACCACCTACCATCCAGCGAAATTTACGCATGTCGCGGGAACGACTCAGCTGGCTGTCGGCAGAATCGTCAGCCGTGAAACTGGCAAACCCATCGAAGGCTGCACGCTTCGAGCGATCAAGCTGGGAAACAGCAAACGCGAAGGGGTGATCGCAGCCGGATTCGTCCGCACGACCACGGATGCTGACGGCAATTATCAACTCGCTGGACTACCGCTTGGGATCAATCGGTTCTCGATCATTCCTCCGGACGGCAGCGACTACATTCAGGTGCAAAATCAGGTAAAGACGACCGCGTCGTCCGAACCGTTTGAACTAAACATTTCTCTGGTGACGGGTGTTCGCATCAAAGGCAGAGTCACCGATGTCCGAACCGGAAAACCAGTGATTGGAACGATCGCAACGTTTGCCTATCGCGGCCATCCCTTGCTGAAAGGCAAGCAGCGCATTCGCATGTCGGCTCTGGACAGACCGTACGTTGAAACCGACAAACAAGGGAAGTTTGAGGCAGTCGCGATTCCCGGCAGAGGAGTGCTCACATTTCGAGCGGACGCTTTCGATACGCTGCGTAGAGGCGTCGGCGCAGACACGCTGACCGGTCCCGCTGTCGACTTTGGAATACAGGCTTTCGATACGTTACCACACTATGTCTTCTGTGATAATTATCATGCGTTTTTCGAATTCAACGTGCCGGCCGGAGCCATAGCCAACGCGGACATGCAGGTCGATTCCGGAAGCAAAGTGACACTGCAGGTTGTCGACACACCGGAACACCCGTCAGTGGATTCCTCGTGCGCGGTTCGGATGTCAGTCTCACCTGGCGAGAGTTTTCCGGCAATTCGTTTGACGTCTTGGGTCTCGATCCTACGAAACCTCGTCACCTCTTTGTCTGTAGCGAATCAGCAAGAGAAGCAGGCAGCGTCATGCTGGACGGCAACGCGACCACGGCCGTACAGACACTCAGGCTGCAGGCGGAAGGAAAACTCCGTGGACGAATCATTGGCGTGGACGGCAGGCCGATCGCGGGACTCAGACTCAGATCCAGTTCCCATCACGTGCCGTTTGGCGGCCCGAAACCCGACCCACGCACGATCGGAGTTTTTCCCTGGACCGCCACCTTTGGGTCGGACGTTGACTCCAATGATCGGGGCAAACTGGTAACCGACGAGGACGGTCGTTTCGAAGTCTCCGGCCTGCTGCCCGATCTGACTTACAGTGCACAGGCAGTCGGGCCACCGGAACTCAGCAACATGTTCACGAGCATGGGCGATGGTGATGGACCGATGATCCGATGATCCGATACGGCATCATCAACGTGTTTGGGCCGATGACAATCAAGGCGGGTGAAATGAAAGACATCGGTAACGTCACCGTTGGTAAGTCGCAGCCCGACGCAGTGTCCGCAGATTCCGGGAATTCGGAATGATGAAAAGGAAGCGAACACTTCGGCAGGTTTCAACACCACAACCATGAACAGGATCAACAGTCAGGAACCCCACGACCCTGATCAATGAACGATGCGGCGCGACAGGTGACGTCCGTGCCGTCAAACGGGAAACAGAGGTCACGCATCGCCATCACGCTGCGGGTGATGAACCTCGCAGGCGGTCCAGTTCAACAGCACAAAGTCCAACTGCCAACCAGCGTAGGCGCGACGCAGACCTGGAATAAACGCATGTCTCACTGGGTTGCCTACAAGCCGAATGCGGATTCGCCCTGGAATCACAATCGGGTCGGACACCTGCATCGTCGCACAGCCTTTGGAGCGACACCGGCGGAAATCGAGCGTGACCTCAATATCGATCCACAACAGGCAGTCACCCGTATTCTGGACGGGACTGCCAGGCAGGAGACTCCGGAAGCGTTTTTCGAACTTGCCGATGTCATTGGAAAGGCGGCTGCGGATTCACCAAATTTCAATCGGCTGAAGGCGTGGTGGCTGTACCGCTGCAGGAACGTTTGACGCTGATGTGGCACAATCATTTCGCCACCAGCAATCTGAAGGTCAACAACCTGCATCAGATGAAGCACCAGAATGAAACGCTTCGAAGTCATGCGCAAGCGCCGTTTGGTGCTCTGCTGCACGCCATGATTCGCGATCCGGCGCTGCTGTTCTGGCTGCACGCCCCGGCAAATCGAAAAGGGCATCCCAACGAAAACCTCGCGCGCGAATTGATGGAGCTGTTTTCGATCGGCATCGGCAACTACACGGAACAGGACGTCAAAGAAGCGGCTCGCACACTCACCGGCTGGACGATTCGCAACGGCCGTTTCGAAGAACGCCCGGCCCTGCATAACACGGAAAGCAAAACCGTGCTGGGCCAGTCTGGTCACTGGAGCGGAAACGACCTTGTCGGAATCCTGCTGCAACACCCCGCCACAGCGAAACGTCTGGCATGGCGACTGACGGAGGAATTCTTCGGCGAAAACGTCGTCAGCCAGGACGCCCATTCCGGCTTAGTCGAGATTCTGCGCAGTAACAATCTGGACATCGGTTCGACCGTCGAAATCATGCTGCGGTCTGAGTTGTTCTTCAGCGACGCCAATCTGCGTAGTCGGATTTGTGACCCAGTGTCCTTTCTGGTCGCACCCTTGCGAGCACTGGACTGTCTTCGCCCACCGCCAAGTACCCTGATTATGGCCGAATGGCTGAAACGAATGGGCCAGGATCTGTTCTACCCGCCAAACGTCGGCGGCTGGAATGGCGGTCACTCATGGCTTTCGACCAGAACCGTGATTGCTCGCACAAACTACACTGCGGCACTGGCGGCAGGGAAATTACACAGTCCGAATCACAAGCCGGATCTCAGTCGCCTGTTTCAGGCACACTCAGACGAAGCCAATGAAACAGACGCAGGGACGTTCTTTGCTCAGGTGTTGGGAATCGAGAGCCATGATCGTGCCACCCGACATATCGCTGAACAGGTTAAGACAGAAAAAGATCAATTCGCCGCGATTGTCGTGGCATTGATGACTCGCCCGGAAGCCCATTTGCATTAGCAAAGCCGGCCGGAACGACATCCGGCCGGTGCAGGTCAAACCACCTTAAACGTTGAGACCCCTGTCATGAAACGCCGCGACTTCCTGCAACGATCGTCTCTCATCTCGTTGGCTCCTTTGTTGCCGACAGTCATCTCCGGAGCTGCACGTGCTGCAGAATCGAAAGTTGACGACCGCATCCTTGTCGTCATACAGCTCAGCGGAGGCAACGACGAGCTGAACACATTGATTCCCTTCGCCGATGAGAATTATGCAAAGCACCGCAAAGTGCTGCGTATCGCGGAGAACAGTATTTTGAAACTTGATGATTCGGTGGGTCTGCATCCCTCGATGAAAGCGGCGGCCGATTTGTTCGAAAACGGGCAGCTGTCCATTGTGCAGGGCGTCGGCTATCCCAATCCGAACCGTTCGCACTTCGAGAGTATGGATATCTGGCAGACGGCCCGCATGAATTCTGAAGACCGCACGGGACACGGCTGGTTGGGACGGGCCGCTGACGGGTACGGCGCTGAACAATCGTCCGATCCGGATTCCGTGTTTGTCGGTGACAGCGAAATCCCCGTCGCACTTCGAGGCCGACGAGCGAACTCAATCTCGCTTAACAGTGAAGA
>JBDONA010000101.1:0-5099 GCA_039831575.1 Fuerstiella sp.
GAATCGACACGTCGCTGGATGGACAAAACTGGACTCTGGTCGCGCATTCGGATGACCGACTTCCAATGGGCACGCCGCACAATGACGTAGCGGCTTTGCTGCGCAACGGCTCATCAGCAGACGGAACCGATTTGTCGGCTCTGGCAAATCAGCTTCAGCAACTTGAAAAGCAGGTGGCCAACTTACGAAAACCGCCGCTGATATTCTCTGGAAAATTTCGGGAACCGGATAAGACCTTTGTTCTGAACCGAGGCGACCCGGAACAACCAACCACGGAAATCGCGCCGCACGTACTAACGTCAATCGGCTCAATCGAGCTGTCCCGGGATTCCGGCGACCAGCAGCGCAGAGCAGCGTTGGCGAAGTGGATCACATCGCCCGACAACCCGCTGGCGGCGCGAGTCATGGTGAACCGGGTCTGGCAGTATCACTTCGGTGCCGGATTAGTCGAAACCTGCAGCGATTTCGGACTGAATGGCGCACCGCCCAGTCATCCGCAATTGCTGGATTGGCTGGCCCAGGAATTCATTGCCAACGGCTGGTCGGTCAAGCACCTGCAGCGGGTGATCATGTCGTCGCAGACGTATCAGCAGTCGTCAACGCAGCCGAGAGACGTGAAGGAATCCAATGATCAAGTCGCAGACGCTGTAGCCGTCGATTCGGGCAACCGCCTGCTCTGGCATTTCCACAGCCGCCGACTGGAAGCTGAAGCCATCCGCGATTGCATGCTGCAAATCAGCGGGCAGTTGAATCTGAAAATGGGTGGACCGGGCTTCAACTTCTTCAAATCCCGAGGCGGCCTGAGCGGTTTTCCGCCGGTCGAAACGTTCACGGCAAACGAAATGCGCCGCATGATCTACGCTCACAAAATTCGCATGGAACCGGTGCCGGTCTTTGGAGCATTCGATTGCCCGGATGCCGGGCTGCCGACGCCTCGACGAACCCAGTCCACAACCGCAATTCAGGCATTGAACCTGTTCAACAGTTCGTTTGTAATCGATCAGGCCGAAGCATTTGCGAAACACGTTCAGGCCAAAGCGGGGCAATCAATCGAACAGCAGGCAGGCCTTGCGTTTCGTCTGGCCCTTGGTCGCCCCTTATCCAAAGCGGAAAAAATCCCGGTCCTCGATACCGTGAAAACTCACGGGCTGCCGACGTTGTGCCGGGCCCTGTTCAACAGCAGCGAGTTTCTGTTTATCCCATAACCATGACCAACATCCTTTCACATAACGGCCGCGACCTGCTGCAGCGCCGCGACCTGCTGGGTCAGACAGTATCCGGCCTTGCCGGCGTCGCGCTGGCCAGCCTGCTGAACGAAGACCGGCTGCTGGCGAACAACAAGGTGCTGTTCGACCCTTCGCGACCGCACGCACCACGAGACGGCCATCGCGAGGCGAAGGCAAAGAATGTTCTTGTCATTTTCTGCGCCGGCGCCTGCAGCCAGCTGGAAACTTACGACTACAAGCCGGAACTGATCAAGCGCGATGGGCAGCCGTTGGAAGGCGGACCGGCAGTGACGTTTCAGGGACCGGCGGGTAACCTGGCAAGACCGCAATACACGTTCCGCCCACGTGGTGAGTGCGGGAAGATGGTCTCTGACATGATTCCGCACCTGGGCGGCATCGTCGATGACATTTCTTTTGTGCATACACTGACAAATAAGTCGAACACACACGGTCCCGCCGAAAACTTTCTGTCCACGGGTTTTGTGCTGGATGGCTTCCCCAGCATCGGAGCATGGGTGACGTATGCGCTGGGGACGGAAAATCAGGATCTCCCTGCGTTCGTCTCAATCCCGGATCCACGAGGCGTACCTCAGGCCAGCGTTAACAATTGGGGACCCGGCTTTCTGCCGGCCGTTTTCCAGGGAACACCTTTCAACAGCAGCAAGCCGATCCGTAATCTGACGCCACCCGGCAGCATCGGAAAAGACAAAGACGCGGCAGCCCGATCATTACTGTCTATGCTGAATGAAGAACACCTGAAACGAAACCCCGGTGACAGCAACCTGTCCGCACGCATCGCCAGCTACGAACTGGCCGCCAGAATGCAGCTTTCTGTGCCAAAGATCACCGACCTGTCCACGGAAACAGCACACACGCTGAAGATGTACGGAGCGGATTCCGCGAACGAAACCAAGGCCGCATTTGCGAAGAACGCCATCCTGGCACGACGACTGATCGAGAACGGCGTTCGCTTTGTGCAGCTGTTCAACGGTTCTTATGCCAGCGCCGGTCGCCTCAACTGGGACGGCCATTCCGACCTGCGCAATCAGTACGACATCCATGGCGAAATCCTTGACCAGCCAGCTGCCGCTCTGTTTAACGACCTGAAGCAGCGAGGACTGCTGGAAGACACACTGGTCGTCTGGTGCACGGAATTCGGCCGCATGCCAATGTTTCAAAAAGGAGCGAAGGGCCGCGACCACAATCCTCAGGGCTTCACGGCATGGCTCGGCGGCGCCGGTGTGAAACGCGGCGTCAGCTACGGACAAACCGATGAACTCGGATTCAAGGCCGTTGAAGACGTGTCCTCCATTCACGACCTCAATGCCACAATCCTGCACCTGCTCGGCCTTGACCACACGCGCCTCACGTACCGTCACAACGGCATCGATCGCCGTCTGACTGACGTCCATGGACACGTGCTGCGAGACATTCTGACGTGATTGCAGTGCCCGCAGGCCGTTCGGTTCATGTTTTCAATCTCCCGCTTGCGGGAGAGTCGAGCCTGCGCGAGGAGCGGGTGACCGCGCTGGAACCTCCCCTCGCCCAGGCTCGACTCTCCTTAAAAAGGAGGGTGAAGGAAGACGGGAGCGTAAAGATGTGTGCCACTGGATCGGTCACGCGTTCTCTGACTCTGCTTCCGTGACAGCGGCTGCCTTGTCAGCAGCATTCCCGTCTTCTTCAGTTGCGGCCTGTCGACGTTCTGCCTGTCCCAACCGACGGTCCCAGAATTCCAGGTAATGCACGTAGGCCGGGTGATCGGCGGCCTGCGACTCTAACATCTCACGTGCGTCAGCGACCAGCGTTTCTTCGTCAGCCAGACTCAGGCGACCGATCAAAACCCGCGTGCGCAGAAACACGAAGTACGTGTCCAGCACGTCGCAGCGGCAGTAGTCGTTGATGCGGTCGGCATATCCATCGAAGTACAGATCCTGCACCTGGGAACCATCAATCCCCGATTTCCCAGGCTTGTCGATCAGGTTGGATACCAGATTCAGGCCACCATTAACCCGCATCGCACTGAAGTTGGAAAACAGATCCTGCAGATCGATGTGGCGATCGATGTTGTAGCGATTGCGAGCCTGTTCGAAGGACCGCGATTCCACGTTAAACCATGCGGGCAGACTGATGCCGTGTCGAAATGCGCCCAGTTCCAGAACCGGCAGGTCGTAGCCGCGCCCGTTGAACGTGACAAACGTGGGACGACCATAATGTTCCCAGCCCTGCCAGAACTTTCGAGTGATCTGTTCCGGGCGAAACAATGGCGCATCCAGAACGGTCAGATCCAGAAGTTGAAATCGCGCTGAAACTTTGGCAACCGCGACCGATACCGGAACGACGAAGGTGGGAGGAATGACATCTCGCCCGGTCTGTTCCAGCAAATCTGCGCTGTAGCGTTCCACGGCGTCCCGGGGCAAAAGCTCTTCGTCCGGGTATCGCACACGTTGGATCAGGTCGCCGTCACCGACGGCTTCCACGTCAAAAATCAGGTATTCAACGTCGCTCATGGTGTGTTTCCGTGTTGCTTGTCATGCGGCAGAGCCGCAACCAAAATCAAACGACCACCGGGAAACCAGAATGCCGTTTCCGGGGGTCACTCAGCATAACTCAACTTCAATACTCATTAACGGACAGAAAGTCTGGTGGTTCGTTGCGGAATTCGCGGCATCAGGACGTGAACCCGATCAATCGACTCGCAATTGTCCTGAAATCACGCTTCAATGTGGCCCCTCAATTCATCCTGCCGCATTCCCCGGAGTCACACAAACACAATGGCCGGCCATTCCGAACAGAGTAACAATGAAACAGAAAATATCGCACCGGAACAGCTGGAAGAACAGGCAATCCGAGGACTTACCGTTGCCTATCAGCGAATGCGTTCGGAAATCGGGAAAGTCATCATCGGACAGGACGAGGTTATTGATGAACTGCTGATCGCCATGTTCTGCAAGGGCCATTGCCTGCTGGTGGGCGTTCCTGGACTGGCCAAGACGCTGCTGTGCAGCACAATCGCCTCCATCCTGCAGCTGGCCTTTCGACGCATTCAGTTTACTCCGGACCTGATGCCGTCAGACATCACCGGCACGGACGTGCTGCAGGACGACCCCGAAACCGGTCGCAAGACGTTTCAGTTTATTCAGGGTCCGTTGTTCACAAACGTATTGCTGGCCGACGAAATCAACCGGACGCCACCGAAGACTCAGGCGGCACTGCTGGAAGCCATGCAGGAGCGCCACGTCACTGTCGGATCCAGCACTTATCGATTGGCTGAACCATTCTTCACGCTGGCGACTCAAAACCCGATTGAACAGGAAGGAACGTACCCGCTGCCAGAAGCCCAGCTGGACCGTTTTATGTTCAATGTGTTAGTTCAGTATCCCACGCCGGCGGAAGAGTTGCGAATTCTGAAGCAGACGACAGGTAACGAAAAACCGGAACTGACACCGGTGCTGACCGGCAAACAGATCCAGGCGTTGCAGGAAGTCGTGCGTCGAGTTCCGTGTGCCGAATACAACTTCATCTACGCTCGAGACCTCGTTCGTGCGACCCGACCTAATGAAAACGAAGCGCCGCCGTTTGTGCGGGAACTGGTCAACTGGGGAGCCGGTCCCCGGGCCGGACAGTACCTGATCCTCGGTGCTCGCGCCCGAGCCCTGCTGGAAGGTCGTTTTCATGTGACGACCGACGATATCAAGCATGTTGCGAAGCCTGTTCTGCGACACCGCATCATGACCACGTTCCAGGCGGACAGTCAGGGAGTCACTACCGACGACATCATCGAGCGTCTGCTGAAACACGTTCCCGTCGAACTGCACGAACAGGCACGCAAACGCACCGGCAAGACGGCTGAAACAGACTGATTGTGAGGCTGCG
>JBDONA010000841.1:0-5099 GCA_039831575.1 Fuerstiella sp.
AAACCATCAGGGTCTGAGCAACCATCTCATCGATCCAGAGAAAGGAGTCGGTGCCGTCGCTGGTAAGATCGAGTGCCGAGAACGACTCGGTGGCATGCTGAAGTACTACCACCGACGCGCTGCTTGAGGTTACTTCTCAACGACTGGAACATGCACGATCTGCGATGACGGTACGCGCTCACCGCGAAACGCCGCCAATTTCACGATCAGTGGTCGCTATCTCTGGCCGACGCACAGCCGAAATCGCGAACGATTTCTATTTCTAAAACCTGATTGTCAAAGAGCTTTGCGGTCGGTTCAGTTTTTTGACCCTACGGCATTAAGTTATCGAACGCGTCAGTTGGTACGTGGGGACCGGATCGAGAGGGTGCTACGCCAGAATGTCGCGGACGATTTCGCCGTGAACGTCCGTCAGACGATAATCGCGTCCCTGAAAGCGGTGCGTCAGCTGCTTGTGATTGAATCCCAGCAGGTGCAGAATCGTGGCGTGCAGGTCATGGACGTGGACGGGATTCTCAACAATATTGAATCCCAACTCGTCCGTGGCACCGTAGGTCACGCCGCCCTTGATTCCGCCGCCGGCCAACCACATCGTAAACGAATTCGGATGGTGATCGCGTCCGTCGTTTCCGCCCTGCACCATCGGCGTGCGGCCAAATTCTCCGCCCCAGATTACCAGCGTATCCTTCAGCATGCCCTGCTGCTTCAGATCCCTGATCAACGCTGCACAGGCCTGATCTGTGTCCTTGCAGTTCCTGGCAATGCCGTTCTTCAGGTCGCCGTGTTGATCCCATGACTCATGAAACAACTGCACAAAACGCACTCCCTTCTGCACCAGCCGCCGTGCCAGCAGGCAGTTGTTGGCGAACGAGGTCTCACCCGGCTTCGCACCGTACATGTCCAGAACGTGTTTCGGTTCGTCTGCCAGCGACATGACTTTTGGAGCACTCGACTGCATGCGGAAGGCCATCTCGTACGAATTGATTCGCGTGGCAATTTCCGGATCTCCGAAAAGATCAAGGCGGCCGCGATTCAGCTGGTTGATCGCGTCCAGTGTTTGACGCTGGACTGTCTGATCGATCCCCTTCGGATTGGACAGATACAACACCGGATCACCGCTGCTGCGAAACTCAACACCGGAATGAACCGTTGGCAGGAAGCCGGAATTCCAGTTGCCATTACCTCCGCTGGGACCCTTCTTTCCACTGTTGAAGACGATGTATGCCGGTAGATTATTCGATTCGTTGCCCAGACCGTAGGTGACCCAGGACCCCATACTGGGACGACCGAACTGAGGCGAGCCGGTACTCATCAATAGTTGTGCCGGAGCGTGATTGAAGGCATCCGTCTTCATTGATCGAATGATGCACAAATCATCCACGACGCCCGCCGTATGGGGCAGCATCTCAGACAGCTGAGCGCCTGATTCACCGTGCCTGGCAAACTTATACTTCGGTCCCAGCAATTTGGAACTTGGATTGATAAAGGCTGCTCGATAGCCGTCCAGCAAGTCGGCTGGCGGAAGAGTCCCATCCAGTCGTTCGAGCGTTGGCTTATAGTCCAGCATCTCGAACTGACTGGGCCCACCGCCCATGAACAGCAGGATGACATTCTTCGCCATTGCGGGAAAGTGGGGCTGCTTGGCGGCCAGCGGATTTGCGCTGTATTCTGCCGCTCCGGCTGATTCCGCCAGCAATCCTGCCAGAGCCATCTGGCCTACGCCCAGTCCGCACTGCTGCAGGAACCAGCGACGTTTGGCCATGGTCGCGGAACGCACTGCAAAGCACGCATCGTCAGGTGTGATGTGCATTTTCATATTCCTATCGAAGTTATCCGGTCCATGCGGGCAACTCTATTGTTTCGTAATCGTCTCATCCAGGTTCAGGATCGCCCGGCAGACCACGATCCACGGTGCAAACTCATCTGCCGATCGGCCAGTGAGTTGCTGGTACAGATTTGGCGACGCACCAATCAGCTGTTCGACGTCAATTTCATCTGCCTGAATTCGTACACGTTGTTGATCAAGCAGTTTCTGCAGTATCACCAGCTCACTTGGCGCCGGCGAGCGGCTGACGCACAACCGGTAAGCATACTGCAGTCGCTGGCTGTCCGTCTGCTGAGCGTCTCGCAGCACCCGCGCCGCCATGGCCCGAGCACACTCGACAAACTGCGGCTCATTCAGCATGACCAGCGCCTGCAACGGAGTGTTGCTGCGCTGTCTGCGGACGCAGGCGGCGTCTCCCTTGGGAGCGTCAAACAGTTGCAGAGCTGGATAGGGCACGGTGCGATAGCCGTGCACGTACAGACTGCGTCGATACTGTTGACCGCCGGTGGACTGTCTCCATTGCTTTGGCCCGTAACTGGCGGGCGGTAGAAACAGAAAATCGGGTGCTGGCGGATATACGCTGGGGCCGCCGACTTCATCATTAAGCAATCCGCTGGCCGTCAGGGCAATGTCTCGCACGACCTCGGCGTCCACTCGTATTCGGGGTGATCGGCCCAGCCACTCGTTGAAGGGATCTTTAGACCGCGATTCCGGCGTCATTAAGGACGACTGTTGATAAGTTTCGGAGTTGACAATCAAACGATGAATGTATTTCAGGCTCCAGTTGTTCTCCATCAGTTCGACGGCCAGCCAATCGATTAACTTTGGATGCGTCGGCGAAGGCGACTGGAAACCAAAGTCTTCCGGCGTGTTTACAATGCCACGACCAAAATAGGCCTGCCAGATCCGGTTCACAATCACGCGAGCCGTCGTCGGCGAGTCATCGGCTACCAGCCACCTGGCGAACCGCAGTCGATCTGGTTCCCCGGACTGCGGAAAAGGGTTTAGAAACGCAGGCGCCGCGGCGGTCACCTGTTCACCGAGATTCAGGAAATCACCGCGCTTGAAAATGTGGGTCGTTCGCGGCTTGGATCGTGGTTGTACCACCAGCTGTGAATCGCTGTCCGGAAACGATTGCCAGAGTTCTTCGATCGCGGCATTACCCGCACTGAAGTCCGATACGGTGGTTCTCCATGCGCTGAACAGCTGTCTATTTTGAATGTCGGTTCGTGCGGCCGCATCGATTTGAAGAATGGCTTCAATCGATGATGACAGTTTGGATTCGGCGACAGTGTCGTTGTCGGTCACCGAAAAGCGATATCGGCCCAGCAAGTAGTTCTGGTTGTCATCCGAATTCCACCCACCGTGCAGCTGCCGCAGCGTGATGGACAGAACGACCTCCCCCGGCATGGAAACTGGCGTCTCCGGAAAGAACACCGCATGACGATCCTGGTTGCGACGGCCAGGTCCATTATCCGTTGTCCATGCTGTCTTGTTGTCACCATCGATCGCGAAATCGACGGGGCCCGTGACGCGAGTATCGCTGGTCGGGTTCTTATCGCGGTAGACCGATGGCAATTCTGAGCGTTGCGGATTGACGTCTGCCCAGGCGCGCACAAACTTGATGTTCTGTTGTTTGTCGGGAGCATCGGCCGGAGCAACCGATACCTCAAACGACGACAGAGCCCCCGTGCCGTAGATCGACCGCCCCGGACCGCCGCGCGGCAGCTGCGGGTGCATCAGCGCATCCAGTCGAAACGCAGTGATTTTTTCCGCCGTTGTGTTCAGGCGGAACGTATTGTTGGCTTTTGTGGGTGCATAGCTTTCGCTGACAATGGAGCCGTCGTCCAGCAAGCGAAATTTCTGTCCTTCATAAGGTCGATCCGTCGGGACGAGTGTCCGCCATTCCACAAGTCCGGCCGCTTCGTCACGCGTCCATTCTGCCAGCTGTGTCTGCCAGTCGGGTGTTCGTCGTTTTATGTCGGCTTCGATCTGGGCAATTGCTTCCAGAACGGCCTGCCGTTGTTTCTGTTGCGATGGCGTGAACACCGTAGCGGTGGCTTCATGGAAATCATTCAGCGCGTCAAACATTTGATAGTATTCGCGGTGGCTGAGAGGATCATACTTGTGAGTATGACACTGAGCACACTGCGTGGTGATGCCCAGAATCGCCTTGCCGATGGCATCCATCCGGTCGAACATGCCTTCCACTCGAAACTGTTCCGGGTCGGCGCCGCCTTCTTCGTTGACCATCGAGTTGCGGAGAAATCCGGTTGCCACCAGGGCAGACTGTCCGCCGGCTGGCAGCAGGTCTCCGGCAATTTGATGAATGATGAAATCGTTGTACGGCATGTCGCCGTTCATCGCGTCGATCACCCAGTCCCGATAAAACCAGACGCTCCGCTGCTTATCCTTTTCGTAGCCATCGGAATCCGCATAACGGGCAGCGTCCAGCCACCAGCGCCCCCAGCGTTCGCCAAAATGAGGAGAATCGATCAGTTGTTCCACGAGTTTCCCGAATGCATCGTCACGTTCATCACTAACGAACGCGTCCACTTCGGCCGGTGACGGCGGCAGGCCCAGCAGATCGAGATATACCCGGCGAACCAGAGTGACACGATCGGCAGGTTGACCGGGTTCAATGTTCTGAGTTTTCAGTTTCGCGGCCACGAAGCGGTCGATTGGATTTCGGAGCCGTTGGTTGCGTTTGACCGGCGGGACATCAGGGCGTTTCGGTGGCACGAAGGCCCAGTGCTCCGAGTACTTAGCCCCTTCGGAGATCCATTTGCTCAGCAGCGCCGCCTCTGCGGCGGAAATCTTTTTCTCAGTCGATGGTGGCGGCATGACAGCGTCCGTGTCGTCGGACAAAACGCGTTTCAGAAGCTCACTGGCCAGCGGCTCGCCCGGCTTGATGGCGCTAGTGGCGACCGCGACATCACGCACGTCCAGCCGCAGATCGGCTTCGCGATTTTCTGCGTCCGGTCCGTGGCAGAGGAAACACTTGTCCGAGAGAATCGGTCGGATGTCGCGGCTGAAGTCTATTTCTGCAGCGGAGACCGACTGCAACAAAGACGGAGGAATGAGTGTGCAAAGAAGAAGCTTATTCATAACGTTCATTGTCCTCCGATCTGAATTGCACTTCAATTGATTACCGACAATTGTGACGATAAAGCAACAGTTGTTCTGTAAATTGTCAGTCGATCGATTTCTTAGGTTTTAGTTTTGGAAGACGAGATATTTCATATTCCCGGTCTCCCAATCGTCACTGAGTTCG
>JBDONA010000415.1:0-22385 GCA_039831575.1 Fuerstiella sp.
GAATGGCGGGTCTCTGCGACCTCATGTACAGCGAGCAATGGAATCAATACTGGAATACACTCGCCACTTAAAAAACACTATCCGTTACTGCACCCGTCGCGCAGGCCAGAGACCCGGTCTCTTGAAAAGACCGGGTCTCTTCGTATCATCAAACGGTCTTGATCACCAGCGAGGCGGATCGTGTTCCGTCGAATGCAGTGACGATGACTGTTGTGCCGCGTTTAATGTCCACAAGCCCCGGCAGGTGGACTGCTCCGTCGCTGTCGCTGCGGGTGCCTCGAATAGGGTTGCCGTTGACTGAGATGAATCGAACGTCTGCGTTCGGGAGCGTGTTGATCGGTGGAAGCTGACTACTCGGTCGCCGACCGGTCCGGCTGGTGACGGTTTCCAGTGGACCGCCACCGCGCACGACCTCGTCAGGCGCGTCAATCATGTTGCGCAGCCGCAGATCGATCACCGGATCCGCCGGACGAGGGTCAAATTCCATCTGCAGAAAATTCCAGTAGAACGGAGCTCCTGCGGCGTGGCCGTTGAGATTCGGATCGGCGTGAGTTTTGTGATAGAGAGCATGTACTTCCAGATCACGACCATCGAAGTCCTTCATCTGCGGGCCGAATTCAGGAATCACCGCACGGCCTCCGCTGCGGCCGATCGGACCGAAGCTGCATTCGATGACGCCGTGGTCCACGTTCTTCATCAGACAACCGTTGTGGACGTCGCCGTACACAGTGACAATACCGTCTCGTGAACCCAGTAGTTCCAGCACTCGGTCCGCTCCGGCTTTGACCCAGCCCGCATAGTCTGCGGTCACTCGGTCGCGCTGATCGAAGGGGCCCTTGATGTGCGAAGCCGCTCCGCCCTTCCAGTTTGTGCCCGTCCAGACGGTGTGCATGCCGTTGATGCCGGTCAGACAAATCAGGCGACTGCTGTCGGTCGTCACCAGTTCCTGCAGCCACGCAAATTGTTCTTCGCCCAGCAGGCTGCGAGTCGGATCGGTGCGGTCGTAGAGATTCTGAAACGCGCCCCAGCCGGCGTCGTCCCACATATCAGTGTCCTGACTGCTGCGCCAGAGTCGGGAATCGAGAATGACGAAGGTGAAGTCCCGATTCGGCATCTTCCAGGCTCGCCATTTTTTCGGGTTGGCCAGTGGATCCGCTTCTTCGTCGCCAGTTGTCAGGTGATGCACAATCTGAAAATTGCGTTGCATGTAGGTGGTGTCCTGGCCGAGTCCTTTCACTCTGCGAATGGCCAGCTGCTCCGGGCCTTTGACGTCATCCATGCCGTAGTCGTGATCACCAGGATTGATGACGTTCCAGTGCCGCATCATCTGCCAGCGACTTGTGGGACCGCAGATACTTTGAGTGACGATTTTGTAGGCGTCATCGGTGCTCGGTGGGTACAGCACGAGTTCCATGTACCAGACGTCGTCTTCCCAGACCATGACCTGGAAATCGTAGTCTTCCAGGTGTTTGTAGGCTCCCGTGGTCGGCTGGTCCCGCACTTGCCAGTCATCGCCGCCGCCAAGAATCTTCCAGCCATCTTCTGTCTGCTGCTGCAGACCACTGGTGATGGCGTGACAACTGAGACCGCACAACCTGTACGGTGCTCGCAGCTGCGGCAGCCGACCAACATAGCTGCCATTTGATGGAACATCGCCAACCAGACCGGTGCCCGGTCCGCAGGCGTCCGTACCGATTCGAGTGTCGGGCGTGACGTTGACACCATCCTTCCACACCGTGAAGAACTGAGTTTTCTGAGCAGGATTGTCCGGAAGTGTCGCGTGAATCACGGCCGTGTTGCGGCGCCATTCGTGATTGACGATGTTGCCACGGCCAGCGCTGGGGACTCGCTGCCAACCACCTGCAGGATTCGGCGAATCGGCAATGCGCAGTTCCGCCGTCGTTCCATCGGCAGCAAACAGCCCGACGAATCGACATTGCCATTTTCCGTCGACCAGTTTGAGTGTATCACCCAACGGATAACAGACGTAGCAGTCCAGTTTCGGCGCGCTGAGCGGCTTATTTGCTCCGGGTTTAACGTCAAAGCTGTTGACTTCGAAATCAATAAGACCTCGAGCTACCACGCCGACGTAACCATTCACCGACCGCTGGGGAATGTTCTGGCGGATCGTCGCTTCAGATCCATTCGCGGCAATCACCACCGACACGTTCGCCTGGCCGCCTCTGGCGGGGACCACATGCACCGTCATTGTTACCTGATCACCCGATTTTCGCTGCAAGTTCGCATCAGTCTTTGCTGCAAAGTTCCTGCCCGAGTTTTGCAGATTCCTTCTGCCACGACTGGGCGGGACAATCTGCAATGTGTTGTCGTCGCACCAGACGATGCGAACGGCGTTGTTGATTTTGCCATAGCTTTCCAACAGGTTTTTAGCACCAATGGCAATCCCCATGCGACCGTAGCCGTCCTGATACATCTTCCAGGTTGGATCGTCGCCGTCGGAAGCTGTAGGTCGCGGTGCACGATAGGTGAACACGGCTTCGATGCTGTATTCACCGACCAGCTTCCAGTCCCGACGATAGATGATGCCGTCGGGCAAAGACGGATCGTATTCCGTCTGCATCACTCCGCCTTTGGTGGCCGAATGAAAAGGGAAACCGGTGCTGCGAGCTCGATCACCGACGTTGGTCAGCCGTCTTCGCAGGGCACCGTCCTTAATTTGCCAATAGCCAGGGTTCAGCGATTCCCATTCGTGTGAGTGGACCAGTGTATCCTCAGCAGCGAGTGTTTTCTGTGCGACGGCGACTGGTGCTGCCTGTGTGAGGTTCGTAACTGTCAGAGCAGCCACAGCAGCGGCGGAGGATTCAAGGAATTCCCGGCGACAGATCGGTTCGTTGGCCATGTCGGTTGATTTCGTAGATTGATTTTTTGCGCGAAGAGATTCGGAGATTATCTCCGGGCAACACTCAGTTTCCAACTGAGTCAGCTTCAGGCGACGTAACCTGTGGTCGGCCCGTTGAAACAATCGCCACTGAGCTTGCCTCAGTGGTTCTCGGGCCTCTGCACTACTCGAATGCAGTAGAGACGTTGAGTAGTGCAGAGGCCTGAAAACCACCGGGATGAACCCGAATGGCGGTGAAAGCAATGGGCGCTCAGGGCTTTTTGGCAGTCAGCTGGCAGATGCGGATGTGGCCGTCGTAGTGAGTCGTGGCGACCAGCAGGCCGTTGGGATGCAGGGCCATGTCACGGACGGTGTCTTTTAGCTTGAGTTTGTGGAAGGGCTTCTCTTCGGCCTGCTTGAAGAAGACCAGATATCCTCCTCCACTGCCTCCGGTTCCACAGATTTCGCTGCCGTCGGCCAGAAACTTTGTTCGCCAGCCGATGCCCTTGATGCCGTCAGCGGGTTGTGCGCGAACTTTTTCACCTTTCGCCCAGTCAAACAGCAACACCAGCGGTTCGTTAACGGCTCCCAACGGATTGCTGGCTTTGTGCAGGCCGGTGCAGGCCAGAATTTTTCCGTCCGGGCTCAGCGAAATGTCGCGCACACCACCGTAGTTGACCCGCTGACCCTTGTTGTACGAATGCAGATCTTTGGCTTCGAAGCTGCGAATGAGTTTGCCCGTCGACACTTCCCACTGATTCACCACACCCGCCAGGTCACCGGACAGCAGCATGTCTTCCTGCGGGTGAAAGAAGACGCTGTACACGTTGTTGGTGTGGCCCGCGAGTTCCTTCACCGGTTCGCCATCTGCAGACCAGAGCTTCACAAGATTGTCGTTCCCGCCAGATGCGATCAGGCCTGTGCCGTGCTGCACATCCAGAGCTCGCACCCAGCCCTTGTGGGCGACGACCGTACGGACAGGCACCGGTTTTTCATCGGCCGTGTTCCAGAATATGATGCGGTCATCACATCCAGCCGAGATACAGGTTTTCCCGTCGGGGGAAAACGCAAAATCACGAACCCAGCTGTCGTGTGCCTCCCACGCGATCTTTTCGCCGGATTCGACATTCCAGCGCTGCAACGTGTAGTCTTCGGAAGAAGAGAACAGAAACCGTCCGAGTGGATCGAAGCGACAGGCCACCATCGGCTTACCGTGCTTCCATTCATGCAGCACGTGAGTCTGTTTTGCGTCGAGATCCATAGCAGCTGGAGTCTTTCACAATCCGTCTTCGACGGTCTATTCGAACTACCGCTCGGAATCAGCTGGTCCACTCCCGTTGGTCGCTCCCGGTATGTGGCAGTTTGCCTTTCGGTATGACTTCTTACCATCCTGCGAGAATCTTTTTGGAGCGACAACAGTGTGTTTCCGAGCGTCAGCTCGCATCGGCTGCCGCCCCGCATCAGGAGATTAACTCGCTGATCGGGCCACGAGCAGGGTCGGCGATGGGCATTTCGCGACCACCGATATCGAAAGATCCGCTCGATTCCATGCCCACAGCTGACAGATAGGTGTGAAAAAGGTCACCGTGTTCCACGGAACGTTCCGACACTTCTGTGCCGTTGGCGTTAGTGGCCCCGATGATGGCACCGGGCTGGATCCTGGCTCCACCGACACAGACCGACCATGCCTTGCCCCAATGATCTCGACCGTAACGTGCATTGATCTTGGGGGTACGACCAAACTCCGACATGACGACCACCAGAGTTGTCTCCAACATGCCTCGTTCATGCAGATCGCCGACCAGCGCCGAGAACGCGCGGTCGAATTCGCCCAGCTGCTCAAGATGGAAGTTGAAGTTTTCGTTGTGAGTGTCGTAATTCGAGTGTGACACCTGCACGAAGGGAATGCCGTTCTCCAGCAAACGCCGAGCCATCAGACAATGTCTGCCCAGCTGCGAATCGCCGTACCGTTCCTTTTCGGAACCCGGTTCCTTATCCACATCAAAGACGTCTCGTCGCTCCATCAATTGGCGAGCCTGTTCGAAACTCTGCGTGTACACGTCGGTTTCTGCTGTACGACGCAGTTGGGCAAAGCGTTCGTTGGCCTTCTGACGGAACTTGTTCCTCAGAATGTCGACGTCTTCCGTCAGGTTGGACGGTCGCATTGAGTTCGCTGGCGGCTTTCCGTCAATGCCGATGCTGGCGTACTTCGGTCCCAGGTAAGCGGAGTCTGTTCCCCGCGACCCGCCGCCGATCTTAATGTGACCGGGCAGAGGATTGTCGGCTCGTTCCAGCCCTTTGGCACAGACCGCTCCCAGATGTGGATAGGCCACGCCCGGCATCTGGTTGCGACCGAAGGTCATCTGGTAACGACCTTTGCCATGATCGCCGTTTTTCGTGTCGATGCTGCGGATCAGCGACAGCTTGTCCATGTGGACGGCGGTTTGTGGCAGAAGTTCCGAAATGTGCATGCCGGGGACAGCGGTGGGGATGGATCGGAAGGGGCCACCGGTGTCCGTTTTGGGTTTCGGATCCCAGCTTTCCAACTGGCTTAGCCCGCCGGACATGAACATCACCAGCACCCGCATCTGTTTGCGTTCAAGTGCTGCGGCGACTGCAGGATTGGCGAGAGCACCCAGGCCACCGACGACAAAACCGCCAGCGACGGAACCGAGAAACTGTCGCCGAGCGAATGCATGCTCGGGCGACTGACAAGCGTATCCAGCTTTCATGGTCATGTCCTTTGCGGAAACGATTCAAGAGTCCCGGTCTTTCGAAGAGACCGGGACTATGGGGAGTCTAATACTGAAAACGAAATTCGGCGGACGTCACCAGAGCCCAGGCCAGCTCCTGAACGGCCTCCTTCTTCTTGTCTCCGCGTGCCGCCAGATATGCTGACACGTCCTGTATTTCGTCTGCTGTCGGCTTGCGAACAAGCGTTGACAGATAGAGTTCGTCTGCAATCTGATCCGGTGTTTCAAGTTTGACAAGCCGCCCCGTCAGATTATCTCCGGCCGGAGACAACCACGATCGAATCTGACTGCCATTGGCAAAGAACAGAGCCTGATCAACCGTCGCGAAGAAGTCGTCCTGCGGCTGTCCCTCCTGAGCGGCGAATAGTTTAACAAAGCCAGCCACCATCTTTTTCAGCGAAACAACGGCGGCAGCTTCCGCAGCGGTCTGCCTTTGTGCCAATACTGCTGCGTCTGACTTCTGCGCATCTGTCAGCGGTTTGTCTTTGTTGAGCTTCGCCAACTCCGAGACGACCTGTCGTTCGGTCTGCCCGGAAGCCTGCAGAACGCTCCATGTCAATTGTTCGGGTGTGAGGGATTCGACAGTGGCCAGATGAAACTGCTGAGTTGACTGTTCAACAACCGCGGCCTGGGTTTCGGTCTTCGTGGTTGTCAACGCCACGAATGTTGTCTGCAATTCGGCCTGTTTCTTTTTTGCTGCGGCAGCCTGCTGTCGCGCCGTGTCAGTCTGCCGTTGAGCCGCATCAATCGTCGCCTGCATCTCCGCAACCGTCTGCCCGGCCGTTTCCATTTCCGTGGATGCCGCGTTCAGCCGGCTGTTGGTTTCGCCCATCTCCGCCGTCACTCGGGTCGCCGATTTCTCCAGTTCTGAGGCCATCGCCGCGATCGTATTGTCCTGCAACGTAGCCGCCGCGGCCATTGCGTTTTTCAGAGCAGCAGCCAACGCTGCGCTCGCCTGTTGCTGCTGTTGCATCACCTGCGCCAGTTTTGCTCTCGTTTTCCCGGCCGTGGCCTGCTTCAACTCGGCCTCGGTCTTTGTTTTCGCGGCGTCCGCCATTTGCTGTTTCGATGTTGCGACCGTCCGGACAGCAACGTTGTACTGTTGATTGACGGCGGCCGCAGCGGTTTGTGTGGCCGGCAATCTGGATGCCACGTCGGCCTGCTTAATCAAATTCTGCAGGTACTCAACTTCCTGTTCTCGATACGTCACCTGGATGTAGGCCAGCTGCGACTCTTTGAAGGCCTTGACCATTGCTGCGCGATGCTGTCGCAGTGGGGGCTGAAGAGGAGCGTACTTTTCGCGTTCTGTTTTTTCCGCAGACTGAGCCTTTGCCAGAGTCTCGTTGGCAGCAGTCGAGGCTTTCACAGCAGCATCGAGCGCCTGCTGCAGTTTCTGCATTTCGGTGGTATTGCTGGCAGCCCGAGTTTTTAATATCACAACCGTTGCCGCAAGATCCTTTGGTGAGCCAAGCAGGTCCGCTGCGGCACTGGCGCTATTCATCGCTTCTGTCACGACCGCAGCGAACGCCTGTTTTTTTTCCAAGGCGGCCTTCTTTGTCAGCTGAGCTGCCACTGCATCGTCACGTTTCTTGGCTGCGGCGGTGGCCGCGGTACGCACTTTCGCCAATGCCGCTCGCTGAGGTTCGGCTGTTGCCAGGGCGGCATCAAGTTTATCCAGCGACTCCTGAGCTTCGCCCTCTTTTTGCATAGTCAGGTCGTTGGCTTTTGTTCGCTGTTGTTGCAGCTGCTCAATCGTGGCCGCCAGATCGGTAACTTCGATGGTTGCAGATTGGGTGAACTGATGCGATCGCTGGTACACGTCCGTGAGTGCGAGTTCACGCAGGAACGGTTTCACTTGAAAATTCATCGCCGCGAATTCGTCGGCCAACAGAGTCATCAGTTCCGGATGCGACGGCGGATTCATCGAATGATGCATGTCCACCGGATGTACCAACCCTCGTCCCATCATCATCGCCCACAACCGATTGGCGATGTTGCGGCGGAAGTAATGATTATTGCCGCCGCCGATAAACTCCGCCAGTTTTGCACGTCGACTGTATCTGGGAACGCCGGCAACTGTTTTCGCGGGACGTGTCTTGTATTCGTCCCCGGCCTCAAACACAGGTTCCGTAACTTCCACTTCGCCCGGCATGCGAGGGGACGTGAAGGCTTCCCGACTGGTGAAGACAGACTTGAACGGTGACTGACCGTCGGCGGCTTCCGCGACGACGGCCGGTTTTTTCTTATCCGGCTGGAACAGCGAAGAACGACTGACGAACGAATACAGCCCGTAGTAGTCTTCCTGTTTGTAGTCGTCGACATTGGGGTGGTCGTGACACTGAGCACACTGCAGATCCATGCCGAAATACATGCGACCGATTTCGCGTGTCAGCAGATTCGGTTCGACGTCGCGTTCCAGCAGAAACGCCGCCGCAGCCCGATTGGCGTCCGAAGTATCCGCGGCGATCAGTTCCGCCGCAAGTTGATGAAATGGCTTGTCCTGTTCAAAGGAGGCCTGCAGCCATGCTCGAAAATCGTCACTCTTCACGTGCTTGCCGCCGCGACGCTCCATCAACATAACGTCGAATACTGTTGCCAAATGCCCGGTGAATTCTTTGGACGCGAGCAACTGATCGATCAGCTGCGTTCTGCGGTTTTCCGGCGGACTGGCAAGATACGCTCGAATTTCGTCGATGGACGGAATTCGACCGTGCAGGTCCAGGTAAGCTCGCCGCGCAAAGTTCAGGTCGTCAGACTTGCCCGCAATGGGTCCGACAGCCGTTGCGTAGAACGTCTGATCAATTCGGCGATGAAGTGGTTCATCGGCACGAATCGCACACACTGTCGTTGTCACAACAACAAACAGCAACAGGCGATACCGTGCTGATCGCACAGATGCGTGCATGGTGGGACTCGCATCAAACAGATTGGTGCGAGCAAAGGAGGGAAGGGCTCGCAATGGGTGGGTGGTAACGTTTTCTCTATCGGAAAGTGTACCGCACGGCGTGATGTCAGGTCAAATATCTTCGGGGTTTCGCAACAGATAAAGGCGGCCGGATGTACGGTATGTTCAGCTTCAATGGAAAACAGCACGTCCAGACGCGTCCTCACAGCACTTAGGCGAACGAAATCGGCGACCGATGTTCCGCCTCTTTGACGTCGCTGTAATCAGGAAAAACGTGTGTCTCAGGGTGATACGTTCATGCGATCGCGACGCATAGAATCACGCGAAGCATATGCTGTCACTACGAGCACCCGAAACAGAGACAGCAGCCATACGAGGACCGCCAGGACCAAAAGCTTTTGACTGACGGTTGCCACAAGTCGCAGCTTCCAGGAAAAACAGAACATTGCCAGCATCCCCACAACGTACGCAATGGTCAGAAAGGTGATCGGTTCCGAAAACCTCGATCTACCGTGAGACTGATCGTTCACCGGTTGCGGAATGTCCAGCCGCAACATCAGCAGCATGGGAATCAGCCAAACCGCGATCGCGGTCATGTGGAACACTGGATATTCGTTGTATGGGGTCACTCCGATTCCACATAGACCCCAAGAGGAAATGATCCCGTAGCCGGAGAAAAGCACCGCGTGGCCCGGAGCTTCATCTCCGAACTTGTGGACAATACTGTAGAAGAAGGGCCACAGCGACACCCCCAGCACGACGGTGGCACGGGTGAAATACGGCGCTGTTCGCGAATTGCTGCCCAGTTGGCTGAGAAACTGAGACACCGGGTTGAATCCACCTGGATAGTGCTCCATAGCCATCCAGATGCCTTGAGCAAACTGCAGCATTCCCAGCACGGCAACGGCAACGGCCAGCAGGCTGAACGAATCACGATTTGTTGTCGGTCTGACTGTGATTGAAAGTGCCCTGTCTTTAGCGTGCTGTCCTGGCCCTGCTTCGAAAAACAGAAACGCGGAATCGATTGTGTATCCGGGAAATTCTGACGACTTTGTTACCCGGAACGGTTTCAGTCGGTAGAAATCGGATTTAATCTTGTCTGCGTTCCGGCCCGACGAATTCGTCTGAGTACAGAACCATGCCCGTTAATTCACCGCATTCGCCTGGTGATCATAACCAATTGACACACCCGTCGTCTCCAGATTATTCGCATAAACAAGTTGCATTCGCAATGCAGGAAAACTCTTTCCGAACGCCCATTTCAGTGCGGCGATGTTGCCAGCGTTGCTGTGTGACTTTTTTCCTGGTGCTTCCTGTGTTTGTGCTGTTCGCCGTCCGCCTCACAGCCGACGACCGCCCTGAAGATAAACGCAGCCTCCGCGTCGCCACATTCAACGTCAGTCTGAATCGACGTGAAGCGGGAGAACTTCGGAAAGATCTAAGCAAGGGAAGTCAGCAGGCTCGTCAGGTTGCCACCATCCTGAGAACCGTGCGACCCGACGTCGTTCTGTTGAACGAGTTCGACTTCGACGAATCGGGCGAAGCGTTACGAGTGTTTCAACAGCAGTATCTGGAAGCGGACCTGGGTCACGACAGCGGTGCACCGTTGAAGTATCCCCATTCGTTCACGGCACTCGTCAACACCGGCGTGCCCAGCGGAGTGGATTTCAATAATGACGGCAAAACGGATGGTCCGACGGATGCTCTTGGCTTTGGCTGGTTTCCTGGCCAGTACGGCATGGTAATTCTGTCGCGATTCCCGATTGATCGGAACGGCGTGCGAACCTTTCGACGGCTGCTGTGGAAGGATCTGCCTGCAGCAGCCGTGCCTGTCGATCCAGATTCCGGCCAAAGATGGTACTCGTCGGCTGCATGGAATGCGCTGCCATTGTCGTCGAAGAGTCACTGGGACGTCCCGGTTGTCATCGACGGTCAACGGCTGCATTTATTGGCAGCACATCCAACACCTCCCGCCTTCGACGGTCCGGAAGATCGCAACGGGCGCCGCAATCATGACGAAATTCGTCTGTGGGCCGAGTACATATCACCCGGCGACAAGGCGTGGTTGCGTGACGACAAGGGTGTCGCAGGTGGTCTGCCGCCAGGCCGGAGCTTCGTCATTCTGGGCGATCTGAACGCCGATCCCGTCGACGGTGACAGTCATAACACCGCCATCAATCAGTTGCTGCAACATCCTCGAGTCAGGGGCGACTTTACGCCGGAAAGTGCTGGAGCCGTCGCTGCTGCAACTGCTCAGGGCCGCGCGAATCTGCGGCACAGAGGATCCTCACAATTCGACACCGGCGATTTTTCGGACCGCGTTGTCGGCAATCTGCGAATCGATTATGTGCTGCCGAGCCACAACCTGACGATCAAGAATGGTGCCGTCTTCTGGCCAGCTCCCGGAGACGACCACGCCGACACCGCCAAATGTTCGGACCATCATCTGGTTTGGCTGGATTTGGAAATGGCTGTCGGTGAATAACGTCCCGGTCCCTGAAAGAGACCGGGATTCTTTTCCCGTGCTGGGATTCCAGGACGCATGTTTCCCAGCCCGTTCCGAATCGTTAACATCGCGCCATGTACCGCAACATTATGCTGACAATTGCCTACGAGGGGACTCACTATCGAGGCTGGCAGATTCAACCGAACGGACTGACTGTTCAGGAGTGCGTTGAACGTGCGACTGAAAAGCTGACGGGAACTCGCTGCAACGTTCTGTGCGCGGGGCGAACGGATTCCGGCGTTCATGCTCTGGGGCAGGTAGCCAGCTTTCGCACGGACTCCACGATCCCTGCGCCACAGTTTCGTCGGGGGCTGCAGCGATTTCTGCCCGAAGACATTGCCATTGTGCAGTCGCAGTTAGTTTCTGATCAGTTTCACGCCACGTACTCGGCCGTCCGAAAGCGATACCGCTATCTGATCTTTGACGGGGCTGTTCTGCCACCGTTTCTACGGAACCTTGTCCACCGATCACGACGAATGCTGAATGTTGCCGACATGCAGAAAGCTCTGCCGCACCTGCTGGGGACACATGACTTTCGCTGTTTCGAAACAAATTACCCGAACAAAGCGACCAGCGTTCGTACAGTAATGGAAGCGACGCTGCAGCGAGTTCCACACTGGTCGTTGTGGACACCTGCGTCTGTCCAACACACGACGTCGATTAAGGATGATACTGAACTGAAGCCCCATAGTGACAGCTTTGATCAAAATGCTGCGACGGGGCACTGCTGGCAGCCGACGGACGCCAGGCCCCATGAAGATCCGACATCGCCGCTGATCTGTTTCGAAATCATGGCCGATGGATTTCTATACAACATGGTGCGGGCGATCGTGGGAACGTTGTTGCGAATCGGTACTGGTGTGGAATCGCCGGAGAACATGGAGGCCGTCGTGGCATCCAAGGATCGAGGTCAAGCCGGTTGTACGGCAACGCCGGAGGGGCTGTACCTTGTTCACGTCGACTATCCTGATGATTTTCTTGTAGCCTGAACGGGCGGTGTTCTTCAGCAGTTCCTGTTGCCCATTAGAAACGTACTGTCCCATTAACACTTTCCCGACCGTTCGACACCCGACAGTCTATTCCGCTAGCCGCGCCTCATGCGAACTGCTCACATCATCACGCGACTGATCATCGGCGGAGCGCAGGAAAATACTCTGTTCAATGTCGACGACCAGCACCACATTCACAATGACGAAGTCTGCCTGATCACCGGCCCGGGCCTTGGTCCGGAAGGAACTTTAGAGCAACGCGCTATCGACCGGGGCCTGGACCTTCGTTTGTTACCCCAGCTGCGCCGCAGCCTGCATCCCGTGCGAGACGCTAAGTGCTACTTCGCACTGAAGCGGATGTTGAAAGATTACCAGCCGGACATCGTTCATACTCACAGTTCCAAAGCCGGCATTCTGGGTCGACGCGCTGCCTGGGACCTGGGCATCCCGTGTGTGCACAGCATTCACGGAGCCGCGTTTCATTTTGGCCAACCCGCAATTCTTCAGAAAGCGTACCGACTGGCAGAGAAAACAGCGGACCGGTGGTGTCAGCATTTTATAACCGTGTGCGATGCCATGTCGCAGCAATACCTTGCTGCGGGCATTGGCACGCCTGACAAATACACAACGATCTTCAGCGGGATGGACGTCGATGCGTTTCTGCAGCCGTCGCGGTCGCCCGCTGAAATCCGTCAGCAACTTGGCATCAACGATTCGCACATTGTTGTCGGCAAGATCGCCAGGCTGTTCAATCTGAAGGGCCACGAATACCTCATCGAAGCGGCTCCCGCGATTGTCGCTCGGGTTCCAAACGTGCGATTCCTCTTTGTAGGCGACGGAATACTGAGAAGCCAGTTCGAAAACCGAATCGCCGAATTGGGGCTCAGCAAGCACTTCATCTTTGCCGGACTGGTGCCGCCCGATCAGGTAACCAACTACATCCATGTGATGGACGTGGTTGCTCACACCAGCGTCTGGGAAGGTCTTGCCCGCGTCCTTCCTCAGGCGCTCATCTGCGGAAAACCGGTCGTCAGCTACGATATCGACGGTGCTCCTGAAGTTTGTATCGATGGCGAAACCGGCTATCTGGTTCCCGCCAGGTCGATCGAACCGTTATCGGCGGCGATCGTCAGACTTGTCAGTGACGCTGAGCTGCGAGAACGGCTTGGAGCCAGCGGCCGAGAACGTTTTGCCTCGCAGTTCCGCCACGAATTCATGACAGAACGTGTTCGCGAAGTTTACGACCGACTGTTGAGCGAGACGTGACCTGATCCGCACGTCACGTGTCTTGATGTTATTGGTTGGCGCAAAGCGACGGACTGGCCGAAACACACCATCCCGACGAATCAGAGTCCGTGCCTCACGGCGTCGCCGGGCCCAGCAGTCCATCAATTCCGTTGGCCTGAATGGCATCCAGCGGTGCGACGCTGCCTCCCATGGCAATTCCGAACTCAGACCACAATTCGGCGTTTGTCTTGCCGACGTATTCGTCAGGCAGTCCAGAGCGTGCGGACGCGAACGGAATGTAGTCGGCCGCCTGCGCTTCAAAGTACAGTCGCCGGTTCACAAAGGGACCAAAGTTGAGAGTGACAGAATCATTCAGGAAAGCGCGGCTGGGTGACAGGTCGCCGGAGAGCATCTGCACGTCGTAGCGATCGCGACTTGTGTAGATCTCGGGCGGGAACAGATCAAACACGATTGGCCCGGTAATCAGAATGGACCGAGAGCCGTCGTCCACCTTACCAATCTGAATGTTGATGAGGTTCTTGAAGTAACCGCCATCCACGACATTGTTTCCTCGTTCCGGCAACAGCAACCCGTAACGGTACCCTTCCACGTGAAGATTCTTGTACAGAATGTCCGACGCCCAACGATTCTGATTCATGCCGCGATGCTCAGGAGAAGCAAAGTCGTTGATGATGGTGATGTTGACCAGGTCGGTCTGATGGGTGTACGGAATCGTGAATCCGACCTGGTTATTCCAGAACAGCAGATCGCTGGCTTTGGCGCGTGCTTCATGTTCAGCCTTCCAGAGCTGATAACGAAGGTGGCCGCCTGTGTCGTTCCCGTAAGCGATATTGTTGCGGAAGTTCTCGATGGGGACGTCGCGAACATCAATGAAGTCTTCTCCATTGGCAATTGACGGATCGGAGAGATTGGACGTACGAAATCTGACTTCGCCGTTGACCGGGTCTTCAAATCCTTTCGTGTAGAAGATGATTCCGTGTTTGCCCTGGCCGCTGGCCACATTGCCTTCCACCGTGACCCCTGGTCCCTGGAACCAGAACCCGTCGCCCTGGTGACCGAAGTCCTGGATATTCTCGCGAAAGATCGGTTCACTTTCGCCCGACCCCCGTGAGAAGATGGCGATGTTGTCGATGAATCTGCCGATCTCGTCGCTGGATTCGGTGACGAAGGCTGCTCCGCCGACGTCGTACGCGACATTCGATGTGAAATCGACAAAGCTACCATGGTTGACGAATGCCCAGCCCGGATCTCCGACGACAGCGCTGCCGTGCACGAGTGATGGGTTGCCGTCGTTGATCGTCCCGTTGTGGTGGAAGTGAACGGAATATCGAGCACGCTGATTCGTGCCCGTTCCGGCGACCAGCTGTCCGTTTTCGTCAATCACGGAATCGTCGATGCGTTCGATCTTGTTCGTCCGCCCCAATCCGTAGAATCCGCCATAGCGAACATCGACATCGCGGGTGTGCATGAACATGGAGTGACGGCGGTGCGTGAGTGCCAGATTTTCTGACTCAATAACCGCGTTTCGTGTTGTGTTCGCCACGTGAACAGCAAGGTCTGCCCTGGGTGGCACGTGGTCGTAGATCAGTTGATCAATGACCAGCAGCACGTTGCCGGTCGTTGCGTCGTTGACAATGTCCAGAATCGTCCCTACCTCTTCCCGTCGGACGGCTGTCTGCGTGTCAGCGACGACGATCAGGTCGCCCACGTTCCAACCGGCCGGTATTGTACTCAGCTCGATGGACGTATCACCGGCGCGAGGAGCGCGAGCCATCTCCACAAAGCTGGCTGTCTGCGTACCGTGGATCCTGATGGCGCCCTGTACAATCAGGCCGCGGCTGAGTGCTCGCGGATCCCACACGCGATCGATCGTGCCGCGGTCGGCAATTCTCAGCCGGGCAGTAACATCAGGCTCGATCGGCACGGCCACTGTGCCCATTTCGAACATACCGTTCGATGTGACCACCACGGTGTCGGCCCGCAGTTGAGAATTCTGAGTGGAGCTGAAGACCAGTGTTCCGTCGACTCGAATCGTGCGAATTACGGTCGTTTCGACCGAATCAACGGTGACTGTCAGGCCCGTTCGGATCCAGACGTTCGCGTTTTCGCTCGGAACGACTCCGCCGTACCAGGTCGACGCATCAGACCATGCGCCTGATGCGACCGCAGAATGCGTAACCGCGGCGTAATCGACGAGTGCCAGAGCTGCGAGATACTCTTCCCGCATGGAGTCATTGTGGAATTGTGGAAGAGACGGTTCGGGCGGAGTCACAATGATCGTCGCGGTGACCTGCAGAGAAGTTGTTCCGTCGCTGACCGAATAGGTAAAGCTGTCGGTGCCGATGAACGCGGCGTTTGGCGTGTAAGTGAACGAGCCATCTGCATTGAACACGATCGTGCCGTCAGCTGTACCACTGACCAACGATGCCGTGATCGTGGCCCCTTCAACGTCTGAATCATTCGCCAGGACTCCATCGGCTGCCGCGACGTTCAGCAGGGTATCAAAGATCACGCTGTAGAAATCGGCAACCGCTGTGGGAGCATCGTTCACTGCGGTGACGGTCAGACTTACCGTCGCAGCAGCGCTGTAATCAAGGCCATCTGAGACACGATAAGCAAAGCTGTCGCTACCGTTGAAGTCCTTGGCGGGGCTGAATGTGATCGTTCCGTCATCGTTGACTGTCGCCAAACCGTTCGCTGGTTGCGTGACGATCGACGGAGTCAGCTCCTGTCCGTCGGCATCTGTGTCATTATTCAGAACATCGATTGTGGTGTCGGTGTCTTCGCTGGTCGTGGCCGAATCGGAGTTGGCAACGGGTACATTGTTCGGCGGTGCAACGGTGATCGATACGGTCGCGGCGTTGCTCGACAGTACTCCATCAGTCGCTGTGTACGTGAAACTGTCATTGCCGAGGAAGTCCGTGTCGGGCGTGTAAGTCACGGTGCCGTTCCCGTTGACGGTGACCTGGCCATTTGACGGCTCGTTGATGATCTGATCGACGGAAAGCGTGTCACGATTGGCATCTGTATCATTGTTCAACACGTTGACCGTCACGGCTGTGTTGGTGTCCGTGGAAACCGCATCCGCGTTCGCCACGGGAGCGACAGGCTCAGTCGGACCGGGAATGTAGGTCACGCTCAGGCTGGGACGATCAGAGACGGTGCCATACTCTGAAGAACGCAGGTCGACTCCGCCCGACCCACTGGGCAGGAAGGCCCACCCGAAATTGGTCGCCAGCGCCGCCAACCAGGCCTGCAGTGGCGGCCGTCACGTCGAGCGATGTCGTGCCGGTGAGGCCACTGAATGTCGTGTCCGCCTGAGTCGCCGCTTCGCTTCCATCGGTCTGGACGCCAGAGCCGAATGAGTCCCACGTCGCAGTGCCAGTCCATGCTGTCAACATGCGATGCAGGCTCGGTGGATCGCCTTTATCGAAGACTTCGAATTGCAACGTCGCCGACTGAATGGTTGCGTTAGTAGGAATCTGCGCCGCGCCGTCTCCAAAGATGTCATCAAATCGCAACAACGAATGTTTTGCCGACGAACTATCGATTTCGAGACTCGTATTTGCACTATTGTCCGACGAGCGACTGCTGGATCGCAGGGACGTATCAACCGTGCCGGAATACCCGTCAACGCCGTTCTGGAAGGTGGACGTAACCGGCAGTGAAATTGTCGTGTCGATTTCGATGTTGAGCGTGGTGGCACTCATGGCGTTGCCGACGACATCGGCGATCTGTGCTGCTCCGCTGCTGAGCGAGATCGCGTATTGTCCGTTCCCGAACCTGCCGCCGATCGAAGCCAGCGTGATCACGTCACTGCCAGCGTCGTGGCTGAAATCATAATCCGTTCCATCCTGAAGCGGGGTTCCACCGAGCGTCAGTATGACGGCTCCACTTGTGACCGTGGCGTCGTCGACTGTGCCAAGGGCGTCAGTCAGAGCCACGCGAAATTCTGTCTGCGTCTGATTCACCTGTACAGAGTTCGTTGCGGAGTCCAGGTCATCGACACCATTGTCGAGTGGTACGGATACCGAAGCGTCGGGTCCGGAGGTGTCATCCGGCTTGCCAATCGTGAACGAGTCAATCACGGCACCGTCGTCTGCAGCGATGTAGCTGATCGTCAGCACGTTGGCGGTCACGTCCACTTGAGCAAAACCGAATTCGGAGGACGTGCTGGAGCTTCTGTTGGCTCCCTGAACGGAACCGTCAGTACTGAAGCCGGCCGCGACGAACGGAAACTGAGCGAAGTCCCCGCTGCGAAGGCTTCTGCCGCCAAGCCCGGAGACCAACTGGTTCAGCCCGCTGTCACTGACAAACGAGTTGTATGAGCCGTCGTTGACGAACGTTGCTGCACCATTGTTCTCGCCAGTCAGCGGGTAACTCCAACTGTATGTGTGTGAGTGATGGTCACGGCTGTGTTGATTTCTGTGGAAGCCGAATCGGCGTTTGCCACTGGAGCGACGTTTTCTGAGGGGCGGGCGTCGAAGAGGCCATTGATATAGTTCTCAATGTTGGTATAGCCGTCCCCGTCGACATCCAACGCGCTGTCATCCACAGCGGAGTTCAGACCCTGGCTTGCCTCCCAGCTGTCGGGCATTCCGTCTCCATCCGAGTCAGTGAGCGGTGTTCCTGCGTTGTATACGGGCCAGCCACCGCGTTCGTCCTGCGAGTCGATGATACTACCAGTTCGACTTACCACTTCGCTGAGGATTCGCGCATCAACGCTATCGTGGAACGGCAGGGTTGCTCCCACGTCGTCCAGCACGTTCGTGTATGCGTCCTGCGCCGAATGGACCGTGCTAAGCGGTGAGTCGAACTGTTCGACCAATGCGCGGTAGCCAGGAGGCGTGGCGTCGGACCAGCCGGGGGCATAGCGCACGATCACGTCGTTTTCACTGTCCGTGTCTCTTGCCTCGTTGCTGTCGACGTTCCGCGTCTCACCGAGGATGGGGTCGACATAATTGCCCGACACATGGATACGTGTTCCCGGGTCGATGCCACCGTTCGTGAACTGGATGTCCCGATCGGCCGAATCGACTCCCGGCTTGAAGTAGTTGTTGAGCACATGGACCACGTTCTCGTGATCGCTGATCTTGACCGGTCCGCCACCCCAGTTGTAGATGACATTGTTGACGACTTCGGCACCGACGATTCCGGAGATTCTTGGGTTTCGATCCTGATTGTGAGCCAGCAGGTTGTGATGGAACGATACGTTTGTGCCGTCTCGGCCGAGCAATGCCCCCATGCTGTGAGGTCCCGGGCTACTGTCGCCCTCGTCGATGTGGATGCTGTTCTCCAGGGCCTCGGCGGTAATGCTTCGCTGGATCGTAATGTCGTGTATTTTCAGACTCTTGCTGCTGGAAGTCCAGGTAGAGATATTCTCGTCGACACCCCATGAAACGGACGAGTGATCCACGACCACGTTGTAGACATCGGTGGTGGCGTACGACGTGGATATGTTGATGCCGTCGCGCGAAGTCGAGGGTGAGCCGTCGGCGAGATCGCCAACCCGAAATCGCCAACCCGAAATCGCACGTAGCGGATGATGACGTCGTGGGTTGCTACAATCAGGGGGGCGCTGCGAATAGCAATGCCGTCACCCGGAGCGGTCTGTCCGGCGATCGTGACAAAAGGATCTCTAATCTTAATGCTGTCGGACAGAGTAATCAGCCCGCCGGTGTCAAACACGACGATGCGCGGCCCGGAAACGTTTTCTAATGCGTGTCGCAAGCTGCCTGGTCCGGAATCGTTCGTGTTGGTGACTTTGATCACCACGCCGCCGCGTCCTCCGATCGTATCAGTACCAAATCCTTCGGTGCCGGGAAACGCAGGAAGTTCGACCGGTTCCGCTGGCGCCACGACGATCGTCACAGTTGCCTGCGTCGAAATCGTGCCGTCGCTGGCTGAATACGTGAAACTGTCGTTTCCATCAAAGTCGGCGTCGGGCGTGTAATCGAACGAGCCATTCGCGTTCAGTACCAGCGTGCCGTCGGAGGGTCCGGTAACAACAGATGCAGCCAGCGTGCCGCCATCAACGTCCGAGTCATTGGCAAGAACTCCGACACCGGTCGAAACGTTGAGCACCGTTTCGAAACCAGTTGTGTAGGCATCCGCTACGGCAGTTGGAGCATCATTCACCGCAGTCACCGTAATACTTACGGTTGCTGTGGCGCTGGTGCCGTACCGTCGGAGACGCTGTAGGTGAAACTTTCGCTGCCGTTGAAGTTGGCTTCTGGAGTGTAAGTGATCGTCCCGTTGGCATTGACCCTGGCCGTGCCATGTGCAGGATGCGAAACGATTGACGGAGTCAACGCATCATCGTCGGCGTCAGAATCATTGTCCAACACACGAACGATCACTGCCGTGTTGACCGAAGTGGAATCCGAATCGTTCTGAGCCACAGGGGCAGTGTTCGCGGGCGGAAGGCTATAGGGTGTGTGGGTCACGCTCAGCCTGGGACGATCCGTCACTGACGAATTTTCAGAAGAACTGAAGCCGACTCCGTTCGTGCCTGTCGGCAGGAACGCCCACCCCATATTCGACGTCGGATCGTTCGCCCAATGCTGCAGACTGGAAGTGACATCGATCGAGACAAAACCCTTCGCCCCCGAGAACGTTGCCTCAGGTGTGGCGACGACATCGCTGCCAATCTGCAATCCGTCATTGAGTGAGTTCCATGTGTCTGCTTCTGACCAATCGGTCAACAACCGGTGCACGTTCGGAGCGTGTCCTCTGTCGGATACGTAGATCTCGAGCGACGCCGACTCGATCGCTGAGCCGGCCGCAATCTGCCCGACGTCGTTACCGAAAATGCCATCGAATCTCAGAAGTGCCTGCTCAACGCCGGAATTGCCATCGATCTCCAACGTATTGGATGATCCGTAGTTCCTGCTCGAGCGGCCTCCGTCGATCCATGTATCAACAGTCCCCGTATAGCCGTCAACGTCATTGACCAGCGAAATCGACGACAACAGACATCGCGTTTCAAGCACGTCCAGTTCCGCGGCAGGAGCGCCAAATCTCTCAGTTCGTCTTCTCCGCTTTTGAGTACCTCTGCGTGGGATGTGAGCGCGCAACGAGAACAGCCAGGATCGAAAATACATGTACAGATTCCACGAATCAGAAGGGAGATAATATCGGGAAGTGTGTTAACGAGAGTCAGTCAAAGGTGCTGTCACAGAAGCCCAGGTGCGGCCGATGCGCAGCTCGTCGATGCGCTGTTCGTACTGTTGAGCGCCGAAGTGAATTGTGGCGATTACGAGTTCTCGAGAGGCGAGAGATTCACAACCGATGAGCGTCCAGTCATACGGCTCATGCGCTGTTAGCGGTTCGTCCCGGTCGAGCACACGAACCAGGACCTGACCGGGCAGATCGCGGCTGCAGACGATTTTACCAACCAGCAGATACGGCTGGCCGGTCGGCATTGGGACCGCCGTGCGGATACCGGTCTGCTGAAATAGAATGGAAATCGCGTGCGAGTTCGAGTAGACACCGACAGCCAATTCCTCCCGTAGCCCTCGCTGTTTCAACTGTCGCACTTCGCGCGGGAAATCCGGTCGCAGAATGAACATGAACGCGTAGGGCGCCTTCGGGATCGCTTCCAGCGGCGTGCCGGAGTCAAACTCAAAAAGAAGACTGAAGTAGTAGACACCGTCCTGATCAAGACGCAGCGGCGTTGCCAGAGACCGATGAAGTCCTGCTCGTGTCAATCCCCGTTCGATTGACGGAAACTCCAGCATGCCCGGAAGCCCGAATTTTTCACCGTGATCGGCCAGACCATGAATTGTATTGATCAGGGGAAAAGCACTCGGCTTTTCCACCTCAGATCGGCCTCCAAATTCCCAGTTGCCTGACCATCCAATCCCACCATCGGCCCGACCGGACGAGATCGCCAACGGATCGTCATAGCTGAAGTTTTCGTACGTCAGCAGATCATTCGTATCATCAGCAGAAGGCAAACTGTCAGGGATTTGGCGAACAAATTCTTCCGTTGCGAGAGAGATCAGCGAACCTGATTCCTGCCCATTTGTCGAATATCGTCGGGCCTCACCTGCCAGCAGGCGGTCGGTCGCCCCAAACTGATCGCTGCGCAAAACCTCTCCCTCAAACACATGAATTTCTTCTGAATCGGGTGCCACCGAAACAGCGTACTCAGTGCCAATATCAATCAATCGCACGGCAGGAGTCGACAGATCAAAGATGCTGGTCGCGTCTCCCTTAAAGACAGGTTTTCCCGACAGCAATTGCGCCGCGGAACGCCCAATAATTCTGAGCTCAGCGGGCCCTTCCAGCGTGAGCGTGGCGCCCGTGTCAAACGCGATCTCGGCAACACCCTGGTCAAGAACTAACGTCCCGGATGCCAGACGCTGGCCTTCCAGATACGGCTTTGTGGTTTGCTGCCACTGGCAATCCATCGATCGGCGCAGGGTCGCAACATACTCAAACGTCTCGCTGGACTCGACCGATTCGTAAACCAATGGGACGCCTTCTGATGTAGAGGGCGTTTCCGGCCGAGGAGTCGCCTCGCGCTCAATGATCAACGTCACGACGACCGCTATCAACGAAACGACGCCGTATCGGAGGACACCTGGCAAGCGGCCAGGTGTTCGTCGATTGAGCAGAATGTCTGCTTCCACGTGGTACTCGTTTTGTGGCCTGGACGCGGGCAGCACGTCGTCTTCAATAGCCGTGCGTTGCAGCCGACGTCGCAATTCCGCATGCAGAGAAGCCCGCTCCGCCAGTCGCTCAACATGGGCTGGATCCTCTCCCAGCCACTGATTCAACTGGGACCGTTCCGCCTCCGGTAATTCACCATCCAGGTATCGATCCAGCGTGTCATCCTTCATGATAAGTCCTCCAATGACGGGCGTTTTTGAATACAGTCGCCGAGCGCATTGCGAATTCGGGTGAGAGACACACGCACCGAATCGGCCGTCAATGCAACTGTCTTTGAGATATTCTCTGTGGGCAGTTCGTGAATGTAACGCAGATCAAGCAGTTGCCGGGAGCGTGTCGGTGATCGGTTTAAACACTGCTCAAGTGCTTCACGTCGAGCACTCATCGTCACTTCTCGTGCGGAAATCGCATCGGCCAACTGTTGCAGCACTTCCTCTGAGAATACGATTTTCTGTCGCCCTTGCTGACG
>JBDONA010000084.1:0-5085 GCA_039831575.1 Fuerstiella sp.
AGTGCGAATGTGGCACAAACCCGAGATCACTCAGGGCGGTTTCCTGAGCATCAGAGATAGCGACTTCGACACTGCTCCGCATGGCCACGCCATTTTCATCCGTGCGGAAGCCGTGTGTTGGAAGGCCGGTTACAAGACCACCACCTTCTACTCCCCGTTCGACACCGCGAATCTCTGCAAACCATCCGCAACTGTCAAACGCTCGCAGAATGACGGCCCCCATCGCCCACGCTGAACTGCCCCACAAGTACGCTTCGCGGTCTGCTCCCTGGACGTCTTCCACAAAACGAAATCCATGCCGGTGGCCTCCGTCGTCCCGATACGGCTCTCGCATCAGTATTCGAGGTAGCGTCAGACCAAGAAACTGCGTGTCTGACTGTTCGCGCAGACTGTGCCACTTTCGATGACGGGCCTGTTGAAAAATGTTCTCCAGATTCACGGGTTTTTCGAGGTCGGCAAACGTTTCCAAGCCGATGAGCTCGGGACTGGCAGACGTAATAACCGGAGCAAACGCTGCAGCGGCCACACCACTGAGTTGCGACAGCAGGTCGAGATCATTCGGGTGGTTCGTGAATTCGTAGTTTGCGAGCAACACGCCATAGGGCGTTCCTCCAGGCATGCCGAACTCTTCTTCGTAGACCTTCCAGAACAACGCATTCTGATCAAATTCCGGGGCCTTATCGAAATCCCGCATTAGTTCTCGTTTGGACACATCCAGTACGCGGATTTCCACTTTTGCCTGCTGATCATCGAACCCTCGCTCACTGGACAGTTGACTACGGACGGACCAGATATGATGCAGTCCACGCCATGCGGCCTCCAAAGCCTGGAATTCCGGAGCGTGCAGGATTTCATTGACCTGACTTGCCAGCAGTTGGTCGACTCTGGCAACGTCCCGTGCGAGTACCAGGCGGGCTGACTCCATCTGGGACTTTTCCCGTGGGATGAAACCGAGCCACAGTCTCAGAAGTTCGCTTAACGAATCCTCGGCCAGAAACGATCGCAACGGATTCGTTTCCGTTTGGTGCTCTCCGATCGAAACCACATTTGTTTCAGCCATCCGATCCAGCAGACTTGGGGGAACTGCCGCTGCCGGACCCTCAGCGGACACAGTCGAGGCCACCGCCGATTCTGATTGAGCTTGTTCACTTTGCACCGAAACACCCTTTGCCGTTTGTCCCGGTGTTCACCCAAATGCCGTCCGCCGTTCCGCCACCGAAGGCCAAAATGGTGCCGTACGGCACGGTCCACACAGCCCTGCCAAAACGATTTGGCAGGGCTCGACGCAGATTCATCAGGCCTTCTGAGGCAGTTTGGCGACCATCCGGAGGGAGGTCGTTAGTTCTTCCAGTTGCAGCCACGGCCTCAACAGAGCAACGGCGTTGTATGAGCCAGGCGCCCCGGGGATCTCTTCGACGGTGATTTTGGCTTCCGCCAACGGGTACCTGGCTTTCATCTCAGCACTCGCCTTGGGATCGTCCAGAATGTAGTTGGCGATCCAGCGTCTCAGGAAATCCTCCATGTCCTGACGCTCCATGAAGGACCCGATTTTGTCACGCGCAATACATTTCAGAAAATGAGCGATTCGAGAAGCCGCCATGATATAGGGCAAGCGAGCCGAAATTGCAGCGTTCGCTGTTGCGTCGTCGTCGTCGTAAGTCTTCGGACGCTGACACGTTTGAGCTCCAAAGAACACGGAGTAGTCGGTGTTCTTAAAGTGACAAAGTGGCAGGAACCCTTCCTTGCTCAGTTCCGCTTCGCGACGGTCAGTAATGCCGATTTCAGTCGGACATTTGTTGTCAATGTCGCCATCGTCGCTCATGAAGTTGTGAACAGGAAGTCCTTCCACAGTGCCGCCGTTTTCGACACCGCGGATGGCCGTGCACCAATTGGTCTCGGCCGAAGCTTTCGTCATATTCGCCCCCATGACGTAAGCAGCGTTCATCCAACAGTAGTCGTCGTGAGACGCCGGCTTGGCTTCGCCACTTTCATCCAGTTCGAATTCTTCGTAGGTGAACTCTTCAATCGGCTTCGTACTGACACCGTAAGGAAGACGAGCCAGCACACGTGGCAACACGAGTGTGACGTACCGTGAATCATCCGAATCCCGGAACGAATTCCATTTCGTGTACTTCTTCCCCATGAAGATCTTTTCGACGTCACGGGGTTTCGAAAGATCCTGGTACGATTCCATCCCGAACAGTGCCGGATCTGCCGCGGAAATAAACGGACAGTGTGCTGACGCGCAAACGCCTGACATCTTCTCAAGCAAATCGATGTCTTCCGGATGATTGGTGAATTCGTAATCGCCAACCAGAGCGCCGAAAGGCTCCCCACCGGGCATTCCGAATTCGTCCTCATAAAGCTTCTTGAAAAGCTCACTCTGGTCGAACTCAACAGCCTTATCCAGATCCTTGAAAACTTCTCGTTTCGTAATATTGAGCATTCGCAACTTAAGTTTCTTGCTGGTTTCACTGTTCATGACCAAATGGTTCAGACCTCGCCACGAACCTTCCAGCTTCTGAAACTGCTCGTTGTGCATGATCTCAGCAAGCTGCCCGGAGAGATTCTGGTCCAGTGCGTCGATCGCGTTTCGGAGCGTTTTGGTACAGCTCTTGTCCCACGTTAACGTTCCTTCCATGGCCACACCGATCAGGTTTTTCACCATGTCGGCACCCTCGTCGTGTTCGACCAGCTTCGGCATCGCATCAAGCATGCTGTCCAGAATACTGCCGGATTCGACCTGACCTTCCGCTGCCTGTGTTTCCTGTTCGCCCGCACTCATCATTCGCCCCCTTCGTTGTTGTCGCTACCTTCGGCGGGAGAATCCACGCCCATCTGGCCAGCTGCTTCCTGAACCTTGGCCGTATCACTCAGAACCTGCTCCATCAAAGCCTCAAGGTCTTCTGACTGGTCCATCGTTGTCAACAGGTCACGGAGTTTATTTCGCGACTCCAAAAGAGTCTTAAGCGCCGGAACCTGATCAACAACCTGTCCTGGATCGAAGTCATCCATAGATTTGAAATTGAGCTGAACGCCCATTTCACTGTCACCGCCCTGCAGTGTGTTCTTGACCCGAATATTGAGTTCGGGATTTATCTTTGCCATAACTTCATCGAAGTTGTCACGGTCAATATTGACGAACTTCCGTTTGGTCAACGATTCCGGTTTCTTTGTCGGGTTGCCCGAAAAATCCCCCATGACTCCCATGACGAAGGGTAATTCTTTCGTGACGACGGCATCGCCTATCTCGACGTCGTAGGTAATGTGGACACGAGGCTTTCGCACTCGATCCAACTTGTGTTGCTGTGAAGACTTCGCCATATGTTTGACCTTTCTTTCGAGTCACCAGATACACAGGTCGCAACCTGCAGTTCACACTTCGTTTCTATCCGTCGTGGGAGTCGTCAGACGAGCGCTGGTCGATTCCAACATCCTTGAACAGGCTGTCGCGTGCACTTTCGTCTGTAATTAAATCAATGTACAACTGTTCAGGCGTCATCGTTGCGCGCCGCTTCGCTTTGCGAATCTCAGAAGGCAGAATACTCTGTGGCTCCTGCCGCTCAAACCAAGCGGCCACCTTTTCAAGAAGGTTAAGTGCGTCTTCGCGTGACGAGATGTCGCCACGAACACCGCCGCCTCCACTCTTCCCCGTCTCGGCCCCTTCACTCGCTGTTAAATCTTCCTCTTCTTCCTGTTGAGCCAAGCGATCCCCGGCGACAATTCGTAGCGTCGTTTCAGCCTCTTTCAGCGCATTGGTGAACTTAGACAGATTCGGGGCCAATTCCTCGTCCACTTTCTCTTCAAACAGGTCGTTTAGTTCGTCGACAGCAGATTTCGCACTTTCAATCTCCGCCGCAAGACCTCGGTAGAAGTCATCTGACGATTCTGCAACTGCTCGGCTGAACAATTCTACGGTGACAGCTCCGCGTGAGACCCGCGTTTCGCGTTCCTCCGCGTCAAGGCTTTCAAGTTGCCTGGCCTGTGTATACTGCCAAATGACGAATTCGCCCACAGACGTGTCTTCGGTCATTGGCACGCGAAGAAGTGGGTAACTAATGACGTCGCCATTGAGTCTGGAAATCGGCAAGAGCGTGGTTTCGATGCCGTCCTCGTCCGGAGTTGGCAGCAACTGTCCCCAAAAATCTCTGACGAGTTCTGTTGTCAGATTCAGGGCCACGACGAGTCCCCCTATTCCCCCGAGACGAACCGATGCCTCGATCATGTAGGCAACAATCTCGAGATCCTTGCCACAACCTTGAAGATACTCCTGACCGTCGTTCCAGACATCGCGCCATTGCCGTATTGCGTCTGGCGAGCTATCGCCATCGAGATCTGCCCGGCGTTCGTCTTCACGAGCGTCATTTCGTGAATCGCGAATTCTTCGGTACAGGTTGTTGGGGTCGTCGTCGTCGCGCAGATCTTTTCCACCGGGAAGTTCACCCTCAAAAGGGTTCAGCATCGTGGGAATGTCGAGCTCCAGATTCATGCGTCAGACCAGTCTCTATGTGTCCAAATGTTCATCTGTTCAGGTGTTCAGGTGTAAATCAATTCTACGATCTGTGTCGCCGTGCGAAATTGAAAGTTGGTGACACATCCACAGCAACACCTTGCCGAAACACATCAACAATCAGCCCCCCCAACTGTGACGTCGCATTTTTCATCACATGGCTAATCATGCTCGTCTACCAAACGAAATGCAAGGGACTCGAGCGTACGCGCGTGAAGTCGGCTCGCCCATGCTTTGCTGATTCCAATTTTTTCTCCAGCCGCCTTGATAGAAAGTCCATCGAAGTAGATGCCACGAATCAGCTTCTGTTCCTGCCCGGGCAGGCCGTCGACAAGTTGCCTGATGGCTCCCTGCAGATCGGTCGCTTCGGCAGCCTCTGACGGAGAACGCGTGTCGGACGGCTCCAGATCGGCATTTTCGCCACTCCACTGAGTCATCAAGTACGTCATCGATAACGAACGCGCAGTTCGCCCGAACCAATTTGCGTCATCGTCCGCCTGATCGCTGTCTGGCGCGGTTTCAAGGACGTCGTTTGCGGCCCTCTCGTAACGCCCTCGCTGATAGTCTGCTTTGGT
>JBDONA010000883.1:0-5071 GCA_039831575.1 Fuerstiella sp.
TGTGTGTCTCACAAGCGCACGAGACCCACTCGCGGGTGCTGCGAGCTTGTATTGCGGCCCCTTCCGGAGGCCACCGGTTCTGCCGATCGTTCTACTTTGTTTCGGCCAGATCCACGCAGATAATTTCGTTGTCGTTGCGGACGTAGGCGTGTCTGCTGGCGAAGGCAGGCATGCTCCAGACGACGTCACGCCCGTACGCGACGTTGCTGGTTTCAATGACTTTCGCTCGGTCGATTTCTTCGAATCCCTGCGGAGAAAGTTTCGCAATAATCAGCTCGCCAAGTTCGTTGAATAACCAAAAGCGATCTTCGTGCTGCACAAGGAATGCTGTGGCGGAATCAGCGGGGCGTTGGCCGAATACGTCGGTGGTTTCCCACAGACGTTCTCCATCAGGCATTCTGATGGCGCGCATCACACCCTTTTGATCGAATCCGTACAGCACGTCGTCCACCAGAAACGGCTGAACATTCACGGGGCAGATGATATTTTTTTTGCCGCGCCAGACTGCGTTGGCAGCAGGTTTGTCGGACGCCATTCTGATCATCACGCTTTGTTTGTTGAACCCGGCCACGTACAGGTATTCGCCGGCAACCACGGGCGACATGATCATCGAACCGCTGGATGCCTTGTATGAGACCGACCAGTATTCCCTGCCCGTTCCCGGGTCCACCGACGAGACCGCATCCGGACGCAGCAGCAGCAACTGGCGCACGCCCGCGTGCTGGATAATTGTCGGAGGCGAATAACCCTGTTGCGGCGAAGTTCCAGTCCGCCAGATTTCTGTGCCCGTGAATTTGTTCAAAGCAACAGCATGGCTGCCGTTTCCTCCGGCAAGCGTCAACAGCTTGTCGCCGTCAATCAAAGGATGAGCCGCGTATCCCCACAACGGAGTCTTCGCGCCGTATTCCTTCTTCAGGTCCCTCTGCCACACGACGTCGCCTGTCAGAATGTCAAAGCAGAACAGGTGTCCTTCCGCACCCAGTGTATAAACTCGGTCACCGTCGATGTTGGGCGTACACCGTGGTCCGGAAGGGTACGAAATTGTGTACCTGACGGCGTATTCATACTGCCACAGCACGTGGCCGGATGTCTCGTCAAGACACAATACACGTTCTGTGCCGGTGAACTCCTTCCGATCAAAGTTGGCAACCTTGACGTTATCACGAGTGACGTAGTCTGTGACAAAGACCTTGCCGGCCGCGACCGCTGGCCCGGCAAAACCGCCGGCGATCGGTGTCCGCCAGAGAACTGGCGGCCCGCCGTCCGGAAACTCCCTGACGATCCCGGATTCGCGCCAGACGTTGTCGCGCCTGGATCCCATCCACTGAGGCCAGTCGTCGGCCACCACTGCCGCTGAAGCGACGACAAGCAACAACAACGATCGAATCACCACATCAAGCTCCGTTGAATTCCCACAGACATAAGAACTGCTTTCTCGACTTCCATCATTCTGCACGATGAAGCGCAGGATGAGGAGTCACTCGGCTTTCGAAAATGTATCATTCGTTGCAGGCTATATCGCTGATTCGTGGCCGCGCAGGACGTCTTGCAGCCCGAGAAACCGACATGCCCGCGAGCCGGGACGATTCACGAGAACGGGTAATCTGCTCTAATCTGCGGCAATCCGTGATGACGGCCACGAAGGTGTTTTCTTCCGATGAGTCCGCGCGTCAGCAGATCTGAAAAACGGCGGCCGAAATCCGACGGATTCGGCGATGACGCGTATTTAAGAATCCGCACGGAATCTCAAAAAACAGTCGGGCCGTGCCACTGATCCGGGTGTCCCCGTCAGACAGGGGTCACCTGCAGAAACCTTCCACGACGCTCAACTCGGAAATCACTTTGGCAACTTCCACACCCACGGCCACATCAGCATCCAGTCGCGTCAGCTACGGGCCGGACGTTGCGCTTGTGGGGGTCGCTCTGATCTGGGGGATCAATATTCCGATCATGAAGACCGGATTGGATCAGCTGGATCCGTTCGTCTTCAATGCCATCCGACTGACGATCTCAGCCTGCGTGCTGGGCGCCTTCGCTCTGAGAGAACATCGGCGGGGTCACCGGTCAAAACCGGGCGTCTCGCGAACCCGGATTTTGATTTATGGAATCGTTGTTTCCGGATGCTATCAGGTGTTATTTTTGCTGGGCATCGCCAGAACAACGTCCGGCAACACGGCGCTGATCATTTGCACCGTACCCATGTGGACGGCGTTGCTGGCCCGATTGTTTATTGGCGAAAAACTGCTGCGGCTGGCATGGTGCGGTTTGCTGGTCGCGCTGTCAGGCACTGTGATTGTGGCGTTGCAGAAGGGCGACGTCACGGCCGGTTCCGAATACCTGGCTGGCAATCTCTGCATTCTGGGCGCGGCGTTAGTCTGGTCTGCCGCCACTGTGGGCAGTCGGTCGATGTTGAAATCGATTTCCCCGTTGCGGCTGTCGGCGACGGCGGCCGTGATCGCCCTGCCCCTGCATCTGCTATTTGCCATGGGGCGTTACGAAGAAAGCGCGTCCGCGCTGCAGTCCCTCGACGTCTGGCTGATCATTGTTTATGCCGGTGTTCTATCCAGCGGACTGGCTTTGCCGTTGTGGAATTTCGGCGTGCGTCATGCCGGTGCGGCACATGCTGCCAACATTCAGAATCTGATTCCGTTGATCGCGATTCTGGCGGCATGGCTGGCTCGAGGAGAATCCGCGACGACAACTCAGCTGTTTGGCGGTGGATTGATTCTCGGTGGACTGGTCATCATGCGTTACGGACGACAGAATTATGACGTGACACCAGTCACCGAATCTGAATCAACACACAAAGGGCCTCGATCACAGGACTAAGACCATGAGTGAGCTCATCGCTTTGTGGCTGCCAATTCTGGTATCCGCCGTCGCTATTTTCTTTGCCAGTTTTGTGTCATGGGTGATCATCGGTCACCACATTCCGGACTGGGCCGCCCTGCCCGACCAGGCCGAAAACATCAGGAAGCTGGGAGAACTGAATCTGCCGACCGGTCGCTACGTGTTTCCCTGTGTGCGTACAAAGGAAGAAATGGAAGACGAAGGAAACAAGGCACTTGTCGCCAACGGCCCGTGGGGCACGATCAACTTATGGGGTACCGCTACCAACATGGGGCGCAATCTCGGGCTGACGTTTTTTTTCTACTTCGTAACGGCCGTGTTCATTGCTTATCTGGGAACACTGGCGCTGGAACCAGGAGCGGGATTCAGTAAAGTTTTTCAGGTCACGGGAACTGCTGCCATTCTGGCTCACTGCTTTGCCTTCATACCGAACAACATCTGGTTCGGTGCGCCTCGACGGGCAATTCGGATGGATGTCCTGGATGGCATCGTCTACAGCATCATCACCGGAGTCATTTTTGGTGCGATGTGGCCGTAAGTGTGGTTTCCAAAGGTACGCAATAAATGTTTCATTATCTGAGTGCCCTGCAACATCGTCGCATGTTCCAGGTCTTAACTGTGTTGGTCTTGAGTTGCATTCTGCTGGCGACCGGCGCTATTGCCATGTGGACTCCGGCCGCGGCTGCGGACAACGAAGCGCCGACGTCACTCCGAATTCTGTGCTACAACATTCACTATGGCCAGGGCAACGACGGAGCGTACGACATCCCGCGACTGGCGGAAGTGATCAACCGATTGAAACCGGACCTTGTGGCTTTGCAGGAAGTGGACGTTGGCGTCAAACGATCAGGGCGAATCCACGAGGCACAGCAACTCGGACAACTCACAAATATGGCCGTCCGCTACGGACCAACTCAGCATTACGAGGGCGGTCTGTTCGGAAATGCCGTGCTGACGAGGCTGCCAATTCTGGACGTCGTAATTCAACCACTGCCGTATACGGAAAGCACGTCGGAACGTACCACCTATCCTCGCGGGGCCATCGCCGTGACGGTGCGTGGCCCGAACGAGCAACAGGTGCGTTTCATCAGTACTCATTTTCAGCACAATGTGGAAGAAGACCGAGTTGCCGAGGCACATGCCATCAACAGATTGTTTGCTGACGACGCAGACAACATTCCCACAATTCTGGCCGGCGATATGAATGCAGTGCCGGACGCAGAACCCGTCACGGTTCTGCAGCAGCGCTGGACAAATGCCATTGACGACAAGGCCGCTCCGTCAGCGCCGTCCAGTCAGCCACGCAATCGCATCGATTATATCTTCTATCGGCCGACGGACCGGTTTCGCATTGTCGAAACCAAAGTCGTCGCGGAACCCATGGCATCAGATCACTGTCCTGTGTTCGCGGTGCTTGAACTTACGCAGTGACGTCCAACCGAATCTGATACAAGCACGCATGTTTCTCAAACGTTTGAGACCCACTCGCTTGCGCGTCGAGCTTGTATTGAGGCCCCTTTGAACGGCGTTCCTCATTTCGACTGGCTCGGTCGGCATTGGCATCGACACAGGTCCGGAGCCTACGATCGAAGCTTCTGCAAGCCGCTTAGCCCACGAGTTTACTCTCCCGCAAAGACTGAAGGGTAAAGACGTATAGACACCAATGATCTGTCCGTGGTTCAGATTCCTGGCCGCGAAAGACGCGTTTGAGCCTGAGAAACGGTTATGCCCACGGGTCAGAACGGTTCACGAGAAACAGTAGTCTACTGTCAAAAGTTTCTCAGCCGCGTCCTGGTTGCGATGCTCTGCTGATCTTCGATCTGCATGTCGGTGATCTTCCACACCCCATCGCGCGGCTCCACGGAAAACAGAGCGGCGAACTGGTTTTGCCGCTCGTGAACATGGCCCCAGTGTTCCACCGTGCCGCTGACCGTCCAGCGACTGCGATAGCGAAAGCCGGGCCAGTCTGCATTGGGTGACTGAACGGCCTGCTGACCATTGTCATATTCAACAGCGCGAACACGGGCCACCGCGCCGCCCTGTTCTCGGATCTGCAGACTCTCACGCAGCTGCAGATAAAGCGATTCCAGCAACGGGCCGTCGACCGACTGGTTCAGCGCATCATAGATTCGGTCTTCCGTGCCAAAGTCCAGGGCACGGTAGGCTCCCGTGTGCAACTGTTCGAAGATCTGGTCCGTGTCTGCCACTTCCGGCAACGGAG
>JBDONA010000598.1:0-5071 GCA_039831575.1 Fuerstiella sp.
AGGCACAAAACCCTCGATTCATCACTGAAAGCGGAGGGTTTGGGGGCCGAAAAAGGGACCGCAGCAGCTAACCGCAGTCCCTTACTTGATAGTGACGCATTTTCGGCCGTTATTTAGCCATTCGCCTCGCGAGGCCTGCCTGCAAGCTGCTGCAGGGTTTGGTATGCTCGCATCGTGCCAGAATCAGGCTCAAAACAAGAGAAACCAACGATGACAACCAAGCTGAGTGAATACCTGCACACGCATTTGTTGGACGGGCTTAGCGCGGTAGGGTATGCACGTTGAGGACGGGTGGGTGCCCGATACTGCAAAGGTCATCGGCGTCGAAAACGTGGTCTACAACGATCGCATTGTGAGATGCACCAGATGGAGAGAAGTGTTGCCATTACTTCGAGAGCTTGCTCCTAGCGTCCGTCCAATTTTGGGTACTGAGGAGTGAGGCATGCAATGAGCGAGTTAGCAGAGGATACCAGCCACGAGATACTCTCCAGGATCAGAGGCGGGCGACTACGTTCTTACCGTGCCACTCCTGCTGACATTCTCGAACATTGTGGGCTCGAAGATCAGATTGCTCAGAATTATCGAGGTCGGCTCGTCTACGAGATGCTCCAAAACGCAGACGACGCGATGGCTGGAATCACCGGGCAGTTGCGGCGGGTCACTTTTCGACTTACCGATGAGGCACTCCTGGTGGCGAACACTGGACGGCCCATTTCAGAGGCCGATGTTCGAGCACTCTGTGGGCTCAGCGTATCATCGCAAACCACGAAGCGCGTAGAGAATCGAAGGCGGGCGACGATTGGCCAGAAAGGCATTGGGTTCAAGAGCATTCTTGAGATCACGTCCAGACCGGAGACACATTCGACCGGGATTTCGTTTAGGTTCAACAAGGAACTCAGCCAAAGGCTCTTACGGGAGACAACCGGGCTGGATGGATACCTTCGTGATGATCGTATTCCGATCATGCGATTGCCATTCCCGCCTGCGTCTATTCCGGAGTCAGTGCAACAAGCACTAGCCGATGGGTTCACAACAGTGTTTTGGTTTCCTCTACGCCACGATTCGCCTGGGATCCGTGACGGAATCGCCCGACTCCTTGAAGACATCACCTGTCGTAGCGTTCTGTTTCTACGCCATGTTGACGATTTGAGCATTCGCATCGAACACGGAGTGTCTCGCGGATGGCGAATCTCAAGGGAGGTCAGCGACACGAACGCACAGTGGCTTCCCACAGAGTATTTGCCCAACCAAGGCGTGGCGAGAGTACGGCTCTGTGAAGAAAACGGGGCCGCATTGTCTTTTCTGGTGTTTGTTGACCGTGAGATCCCTATCGGCCACCACCGCGCCGGCTTGGATCAATCATCTTGGGAAGGTGTTGAGCTGACAGAGGCAGCCGTTGCAGTCGCTTTGGACGACTACGGCAACATGATTCCGGTGACGAGCGATCCTCGGCTCCATGTCTTCTTGCCGACAGAAGAAAAATGTCCTTTTCCGTTATTGGTCAATGGCGCATTTTCTTGCGACCTATCCCGGCAGTCTATTCGAGTTGGCAATGGCGCTGACGATTACAATCGCTTCCTCTTGCGAAGGGCGAGCAGGCTGATTCGGGACAAGGTTCTTCCAACATCTCAGCAAATCAACCAGTCTACTAAGTCGGTTCTTAGGTTGCTGGACCGCCGAGCGGTTGTGACTCGCGACGGCGAACCTCTGTCCATCGACTCCGACGCCGGCCTATGTCTGTTGGAAGGCGTGAGGGAAGTCCTTGCGGATGCAGCCTTCATCCCAGTTGATGATGGTGATCTGCGTGTTGCACTGAATGACGTTGCGATTCCACCGTCCCCGGATGGTGCACCGTTTGCCGGGCCGAGAGCGCGAACATTGTTGGGGCCGACACCGTCCAACCTCACGTCGATGCGACGGTACTTACCTCAGCCCGAACTATGCGCGCCGGAGTTCGCCCGAATCCTCTTGGATTTGGGCGCTGCAGCAATATCTTGCGATGAACTGCCCTGCCTTCTGGAGACGGTTGCCGATCGAGTCCCCACCGTCCCGCAAGAGGGAGGGATCCATGCAGACATGGTTGCAGACATGGTTGTTGATCTCGTCGTAGAGCTTTGGCACAACTTGTCGAGTGCTGAACGAGAGACCTTTGCGCAGATGGTGCGATCGAAACGCCTCTTTCCGGTTGGGAACCTCACTTCGGAGAGATTCCTTCGGCACGAAGCGGTGAATGAAGGGACGTCTTGTTTTTACCCGCCGCGCGGTGTCCGGGGAAATGTGCCGCTACCGGGCGTTGTGTTCATGTCACACGTGATTTGCTGGGGAAACCTAACGCCTCCCGAACGCACGAAGACACTCCAACATAAGCTAACAGCATGGCAGGGTCTCTGGGGCGTTGAGGAGTTCAAGTTCGACTCGGTGATGCGTGCCGCCATACTTCCGAAACTGACTTTTCGCGAGCGAGGCGGAACAGAAAGCAACGAGCTTCAGCAACTGGATGTTCTCGCTGCAATCTGCCAACTCAGCAGTCGCCGGTCGAAACCAGAGTCACCGCTCGTGCACGAACGAGTTGGAACACAACGGAATCTATTCCCTCTTTCTCGTTTGCCGGTCCCCTGTCGCCAGCCAAATGGGGAGATCGAGTGGGTCCCGGCGTTCAAGGCATACTTCGGGCGATCGTGGCTCGGCGAGGATTCGGTAGAGGCGTTGTTGGAGTCGGTCTCGCCCGAGGCTTCGATTGACAATCCGCCTATCGTTGTGGACGCCGAGTTCCTTCGTCCGCACCTTGCCCGTTACAGTTTCCTTGACTCCGCATTGCTCGACGACAGCGTTGAATCGGATCAGCCGATTGATGATGAAGCGGATGAGAACGAAGACGAAGACGTCCCGCTAGATGCACCAGAAGACGAAAGATGGCGGCATTTCCTGGGATGGATCGGGGTCAATAGCCATTTGCGTCCCATTGGGCTACTCGACGTCAACTCTCGCGGCACGTGGACAACTACCGCTGGCCTATCGCGTCCAGAAGGTCAGGGAGCGTTGTCTCGACTATCGCCAGGTGGTTGGAAGGATTATGAAGCAGATATTCGAGCTGGAGTGCGAGACAACAAGCTCGAACCAAAGTACCAGGTATATCTCTACCGCGTCTACGACTTGGATTTGTTGCCGGATATTCTCCGGGTCATACGCGAGCATCCAGAATCGTCCGCTTTGTCAGAATCCTTATTCAGGCACCTCGCAACGCATTGGGACCGCCTGTCCGCCCTTGCTCGTGTTCAAGTTGCGATGCCGGAGACAGCGACTCCGAATAGACGAGGCAAGCCGGTACGCGCATACGATCACGAGTTGGCAACTGTCGGCGAGTCACCATGGCTCTGGCGTCTGCGTCATCAGGAGTGGTGCCCTACCGGTCACGGACCAAGAAAACCGAGCGCGTGTTGGTTACCGTCCCAAGAGGTTCTCCGTCGTTTCAAGCCACGAAGCGATTCGGCAGAGATTCTCTTACCAACTGTACCTTCAGAAGTTGGAAGTGCCTTAGGCTCAGGCTCACGTTTCCAATCGGATTTGGGAATCCGATCTGATCTAAATCCCTCAACCTTCTTGCCGCATGACTGCATCGCCGTGGCGAATCGCCTGAAGGAACTATTTGGCTCCCCGGATCACGCTTCCGACAGGAGGTTGCTGCGGGAAGTGATAAATCCGACATACCGACATGTGTTCGAGCTTCTCCCGGCAACTCGTGTTGAGCGGTCATCAAAGGCTGCTGCTGAGTGGCGGCAGTCAAGGAGTCTCTTGCGAGATTCTCCATTGCTTGCGCAGGATCTCAGTGGAGAACGGTGCTTCATGCCCGCTCGCGAGGTCGTTCATGCTGGCCGACGCGACACGATCGCCCGCATCGGGCTCACCCAAGGTCTTTGGACGTTCGTGCTCGAAGGCCATCCGGCAGCGCTCGCGCCACTTCGTGAATACTTTGGATGCAGGATCTTAGAAGAAATCCTGCACGGATCTCCTTGTTTCACGGAGCCAAGCCTAACAACCGAAGAAATCGCTGAGATCAGGGATGAATTTCACACACTTGCCCCCTTCGTTCTTTGTCGCTTGGAGGCTGACCGTGCCGCTCCGAGATTGATTGAACAAGATGCGCGAAATATGCGCGTCATACTCGCCGGATTAGAACCCGTGGATAATCTGGAGGTTACTTATTCCCTCGAAGATGGCGGAGATGGTGCGATCGTCAACAAAGAGTGCGATTACTACTGGCAGACGTCACCTGTGCAGAGATTGTTCGTTCGCTGGGATGAGAAGGTGTGGCCTCCCGATAGCACTGTGGCTGAAGCATTGGCCGCAGGTTTATGCGAGGCACTCAGCGTCAGCGCCTTCGAGCCACTCTTGGCAATGATTCGAGCAACCTCGGACGACGAGCGTAGAAGGTTGCTTGTCAGGGCAACGGCTCCTCACAATGACGATGCGCTGCTACACAAACGCGACCTCCTGACTCGGGACAAAGATACAGAAACACCACCGTCGTCGGGTGACGTCAGTCTACCGGAGATCACGAAAACCGTCACACAGGATGATCCTAATGCAGACGTAGTCGGATCACCAAGTAACAAAGCTTCTGACGATGACGTCGAACAGAGACCACTTTGGAATCCCGCTGATCTCGCATTCGACGGTGAGCCGCCGCGTGTGGTTACCGGCGTGTTCGAGCGAGACGCGAGTTCCGCGTCGACTGACTCCGACCATCCTGGAACAACACCACCAGGCAGTGGGAACGGGCGAGGTACACGAACCGATCTAACATTACTCGACTCAACGGGCATGTCTCTCGCGATGCGGTACGAATCTCTGCGGCTCTCGCCGAAGAATCCCAAGTATGCCCTCTTTGACTCGCAGAATCGGGACACGTGGGGCACCGCGCTCGTGTTTGATGTCTCGACACCCGAGGCGATTGTCAGGGCTCGCCAATCGTGTCCGCGTTTTGATGCCGCCCTCCGATCGCTTGTTGATCAACACGGAACTTCAGCCGAGTACCCTGGGTTCGACATACTTTCCTTGAACACGTCAGAGC
>JBDONA010000375.1:0-22216 GCA_039831575.1 Fuerstiella sp.
TGTGCAGGTCCATGCCGAACACGCTGGAAACGGCCGTCAGCGGAAGAAAGATCGCCGCCATGACGTTCAGCCGATGACCTGCTCGTTCTGTTTCTCGCGAATGAACTGCCTGGATTTCTCCCTGCCTGGCGATGTGGAAATCAAGTGAGTTACGCGCGTCGGCCTGCAGCAACTCACAAGTGCGTGCGACATCACCTGCATGGTCGGCAAAAAATTGAATCTCGCGTTTGGCGTCAATGTCATCAACCGAGTCGCGAGCTCTTTGCAACGTATCCGCGAGATTTCTTAACGCTCGATTCAAGGGACCGCTTCGCTCCAGGACAGCGAATCTCTCCACAGCAGTATTGGCGAATTCATGTTTCTCAGCCAGCTGATTGACGGCGGTTTCGTAGGCATCGACGATTTGTTGCAGTGCCGGTCGCGGCTGACCGCGATCTGTGGACCGCCATTCGCCGGTGAAACTTCGCCAGAAGAACACACCTTCACGCTGGCTGGTACCTGCGGCTGGTACTTTATGCAGGACAAGGAACAGATGTCCGTCCGCTTCAATTTCTCGTTGACGACCGAAGCGGTCACCGAGTCGTGCTCGAATCTCACGCGGCATATCCCAACCTGGAGGCACTTTCATGATTCTGATCTCCACCGTTATTCCAATGACGTGTTTCTTACACTTGCTGTTTCAGTCACGACAAAACGCGACACGTCAGAATCCGGATCAGCGGTTTTGCCGGGAATTCGGCCCTTTGCTCGCCCGTCCGTAAACCTCATCAGCAACAGCTGTTATCTCTTGCCCATACCTGGGAATCATGTTCAACCCGTGACAGAATGCGAATACGCCTCGCCGCCGACACCAGTCTGTTGCATGAGGTGGCACCATCATCATTCCGTGCCTGCACCGGTAGGCGCAATCGAGTGAATCGAAAGGAAGCAGGACATGCCAACAGTCGTAATCACGGGAGTTTCACGCGGACTCGGGCGAGCAATGTCAGTTGGCTTCGCGCAGGCTGGATGCAGAGTCATCGGATGTAGTCGGTCCAGGGAGGAACTTGCGGAACTGCACAGCGAACTGGGCGAGTTGCATCGTCTTGATGTTGTCGACGTCGCATCGGATGCTGCAGTTGCCAAGTGGTCGCGAGAGGTTCTGAATCAGAATGCGGCCCCGGATTTTCTGGTCAACAACGCGGCGGTTATCAACACAAATGCTTCGCTGTGGGAGATACCGGCCGAACAGTTCGATCGACTGACGTCCGTCAACATCAACGGCACTGCAAACATCATCCGCCATTTTGTACCGGCGATGATTCATCAGCGATCGGGGGTGATCGTGAACTTCAGCAGCGGCTGGGGAAGATCGGTCTCGTCACACGTCGCACCGTACTGCGCATCGAAGTGGGCCATCGAAGGGCTAACCCAGGCTCTGGCAGAAGAACTTCCTGCCGGCATGGCGGCAGTGCCGCTGAATCCAGGAGTCATCAACACACAGATGCTGCGAAGCTGCTTCGGTTCCGGCGCAGAACTTTACCCCTCTGCTGTCGAATGGGCGAAGACCGCAGTCCCGTTTATCCTGCAATTGACCGCTGCTGACAATGGTCGCTCACTGACGGTCCCGGCGTAGCCAGTCTGAGACAAACGTTGCAATTTGCAGTAGCCATAAGCAAGGCACGACGTGACGAAAAGTTCTCGTGAGCAATCGATGATCAACGAAGAGCCGTCAGTGACCTGGTCGAACGATCGGTCCGGACCGGGCCACGTCACTTCACCTTCGCTATGAGTCGAAGCCTGTTGCTGTTTCAGCAAGTGTGGTCCGTCGTCTGCGTAGCGGCATCGCGAATGTCGCTGTCGCCGCCAGTCTCCGAGCTCTCACGGCGGTGGCCGGCAGAAACCGCTGCCGCTAGATTCTTAGCTGCTCTCACCGTCGATTTGACCTTGCTTCACCACCTCAACCAGAATGCCTCCCAGCTTCAGCATTTCGTGAAAACGAGTGAACCACAATTCGCGGTGCCATTGCAGTCCGACGTTTTGACACTCCTCGCGAAGCTCGCGTCTTGAGAAGGTGCGACACTTCCACGTATGACTTGTGACCAGTCCGGACAGCGAGTTCTCAGTGACCAGCAACAATGCTGTGCCGCCCGGCTTCAGGACTCTGGCAAACTCCGACAGACCTGGAAACGGGTCCGGAATGTGTTCCAGAACATAGCCGCAGGTGATGCAGTCGAACGTGTTGTCCCGGAAAGGCATCTCCAGCATGTCGGCTGCAACGAACGCCGGTCGGTCCGACCTCAGGCGTTCCCGCGCGCGTTTGAGCATTTCATAGGACAGATCAAACCCAACGATCTCGGCGTCCGGGCGAGCCGTCTCAAGAAGATGGCGAATGATCTGTCCGGCCCCTGAGCCAACGTCCAGGATGCGATCGAAGCGCGATGCGTCAAATCGGCGGGACTTGAAAAGTTGTCCCATCAATGGCTCATGCAACGAAAAAAAGCTGCTGAGGTGCAGCATGGCCCCCTGAGGACCGTCGTATAGGCGTCTCACCGAATCCTGATACTGATTCAGCGGTTTGCGACGGATGCCGCCGAATTCGGCGATGTGTCGCACACGGCTCTTTGCAGCTCGCTTCCATTTTGAAACTGTAGTTTTCACGTGGCTGATTCAGTCCTGTCAGTGGGATAATTCGTAAAATGGTGCGTCACAATGAGCATTTCGAAAAAGTTTGCAACCGTCCAGCCGAAGATTCGTCGTTGTCTCACTTTAACCGGCGCTTGATCACAATTGGCTCGTATCAACGATTCGCGGAATACCTACCGCCACAACTTTGCGCAGCCGCCGTCGCCGGCCGGCCGGCCGGATGGATGGAATACGACACAAACACTTACTTTCAAAGCATATACGACGAATTGTTGAAGCGTGGTCCTGTAACGAGTGCAACACAAATTCGCGTTTGAGGCATAACAGCCACTTGAGATTTTCCTCCAGTGAGGCCATCATACGGCATGAAAAGTTGCAACTGACGTTGTTGAGGCCGGTCCTCAGTTTGGCTTGAAGTCGGGAAGAATCGCCACCCTGGCCACACCGACGGGGCCATGTGACGCCTCCACAACGACGTTCTAGACATTGCTTGGTGTGACAGAAACCATTGGCGTGCAGGTAAGTTCATCAGAAGGATGCTGACGTTCAGCAACGTTAGGGAGATCTAGTTTTCTTGCGAATTCTCTTCGTGTGCACAGGAAACACATGCCGAAGCCCGATGGCAGAAGCCATGTTTCGACATTTGGCGTGCCAGTATTGGGGCTGCTCTGAAGATGAACTGCGCAAGCACAATATGGACGTGCTGTCGGCCGGGGTTGCTGCTGCAGACAGCGCACCGGCTTCCCAGGAAGCCATTCAGGTATTGAAACAAAAAGGAATCGACCTTTCGCAACATCTCAGCCGACAGGTCACGGAAGAAATGCTGGCAATGTCGGATTTGGTGCTGACGATGACGTCTGGGCACCTGCAGATGTTGCAGAATGAGAGGCCAGACCTGGCCTCGCGCATGAGACTGTTGCGTGAAGAAGGCTGCGGGATCTCGGATCCGATTGGCGGAGGAATTGAAGATTACCAGCACTGTGCGAGCGAGATTTCCGATTGTCTGAAATCAATACTCGATGAGCTAATCCGGAAAGATGCTGAAGTACAATGAGAATAGGAATTGCCAGCGATCACAGAGGATTCCAGATGAAGAATCGACTGATCCAGTTGATTGAAAGTCTGGGGCACGCCGTTCAGGACTTCGGGCCGGATACCGGTGAAAGCGTCGATTACCCGGATTATGCGTCACGTGTCGCGACGTCCGTTGCCACCGATGATGTCGACCGCGGGATTCTTATTTGCGGTACCGGCATTGGTATGTGCATCGCTGCTAACAAGTTTGTCGGCGTGCGCGCGGCAAACTGTAACGACAGTGTTACGGCTGAGCTAAGTCGTCTGCACAACGATGCAAACGTGGTCTGCCTCTCGGCTGACCAACTCAGCGATCAACTGGCCGATCAGGTCATTCAGATCTGGCTGAAGACAGAATTTGAAGCGGGCCGTCATGTTCGTCGCCTGGAAAAGATTGCCACCTTCGAATCTGAAAATGCTCAGGAGCTGGCTTCGAAGCCAGCCGGAAACTGAGCATCACCTGGCCGCCAACCGATTCGTTGCAGCGGTTCGACGATCGGTCGCCGGGCCTTGCAGGATTAACAGGTCCGAATTTATCCGATGGTTTGTGCACTGCCTCTTTGTGACGTCATTGTTGACCGAGCCCCGCGGAACGGTCAACAGAATATGGCCATTGATGAATGGCTGCTGCAGCACGTGGCTGACGTCCCGGATCGCTCATTCGTGCGGATCTATTCCTGGTGCGAACCAACGATCACTCTTGGCTATTTTCAGGACGAAGCACAGGGGTTTGACCCGCGTCTGGTGAAGTGTCCACGCGTCCGCCGGCTGACCGGTGGTGGAGCAATTCTGCACGATCGTGAGATCACCTACTCCTGTGTCATCCCTCAAACACACCCGCTGGCGCGTACGGCCACGTCTTTATACGCCACCATCCACAAGGCCATCATCGCGTTGCTGGCTCGGTACGGAGTCGAATGCTGTATGAGGCAGGAAGCTGCTGCAGTGCCGGAAGATATCGGCCCAGGCACGGATCCATTTCTCTGCTTTCTTCGGTCTGATCCGCGAGACGTGATTCTTGCGGAACATAAGATCACCGGCAGTGCTCAACGTCGCCGTCGAGGAAAGATACTTCAGCACGGTAGCGTGCTTATGCGCGCGTCCGGCCTCACGCCGGAAATCCCTGGGGTGGCAGACTTGAAAGCCAACTTCAACATCGACGAATTTGAACGTTGTTTACCCGAAAAACTCGCAATGGCAGTGGCCGCCGATTTTCGTCTGAGGCCGGATTTCCCCGAAATCGCACTGGATTAAAGGTAAACAGGTGGCCACCGAAATACAAGTGTGGGATTTGCGGATTCATTGAATTATACAAATTATGTAGAATCCCCCAGATCGTATAATTGACGGTCTTTACATGTGGCTATCACTCCGGTGAAATACCAGTTACCTTCTCTTTTTCAGTCTCATATCTCGTCTTCCCCAGTTCTGGGCACTTCACACTTCTGTGGAACATTCTCCGTATGTGATGGGCCCCCCTTTCTTAGTGGAAGTGCACTTTAGCACTGCCCGCATTTTGTGAAACAGGTGAATCGTTCCGGAGGGTACGTTCGTGCCCCATGAACGGTGTGTCACCGTTGAGGAGTGACGAAGATATGATCAATGCCGAACTTCACGTAATTGGCGGAAAACACGCAGGACAAGTGATCCCGCTCAACCGCCTGAAGTTTCTGATTGGGCGGGAACAGGATTGCCAACTACGTCCCAACAGCGAGTTAGTCAGTCGACATCATTGTGTGTTTACGGTGGATGAGTTCTCCGTCCGTGTCAGAGATCTGGGCAGCACCAACGGAACATTGGTGAATGACGAGAGGATCCTGAAGGAAGTCGTTCTGCAACCTGATGATCGCGTCCTCGTGGGGAGTCTGGAATTCTCTGTCCGGATTAACGAAACGGCGCCAAGTGATGCTACTGGAGAGATTTCTGCGAAGACCGAAGACACCTTAATGGATTCAGGGACAGAAACGGTGACAGAAATGACACCGCTGTCGATGCCGATAGGGTCCGACACGACGTTGTTGCAGGCCATACCAATGGATCCCGGTGCAGAGCCAGCCCCGAACGCGGAAAATCAGGCACCAGTGGCTGCAGATCCAGTGGCTGCAGGTCCAGCGGCACCGCCGATGCCCCAGGCGCCCGTCTTTGGCGGTGGGGATACCACGGTCATGTCTCCGCCGGGCCAGATGCCGGGACAACCATATCCACCAACGCCTCAGGCGGGGTATCCGATGTACGGGGCTTATCCGTACCAGCCTATGCCCGGCCAAATGCCGCAGATGTACCCGCAGGGGGTTCCCGGGCAGGTGCCGCCGGCACCGTATCCGTACCCTGAGCAGATGCCGCAACAGGTGGGAGCACCCGCAGATGAGACAGCGGCCGCGGTGCCAACGATGCCCGGTGGAGTAACGCTTCCTGACCCGGCGGAGACGGGAGCGAAGGACGCTCCCCCAAAACCAAAATCAGCGGACGGTGAAGCCACTGAGGAAGAGGCCACCAGTGGTGCCGATGCCATCATTAAGCAGTATATGAAGCGACGGCCCGGCGGTTAGCGGATCGTACTTATTCTCGTGAACCGTTCTGGCTCGTGGGCATGCCGTTTTTCAGGCTGGCACGCGTTTTTCCTGGCCCCAGGCAGCGTAATCCGCTGTCGGTCAGCGAAGTTGCAACGAATTTGATTGAACGCACTATTTCAGGAAGCCGGCAATGGCAGAACCGTCTGACTCACAAAGACGATATAAAGAGTTCCTTGACCTGCTCCCTCTGACGCTCACGCTGGCGGGGTTGCCGCCCAGTGAACCCGGTCGGTACTTCACCGCGGAGCAGATCGAATCTCGCGTCTTTACGGTCAAGCACGCCTACAAGTGTGCCCGGTTACTTGCCCGGGAGTCGATTCAGGCTTAGGCACCAGGCTGTGAATTTCCTGATTCTCGGGACAAGGCGTTTGGTGCTTGACAGCCTGCCGTCGTGGCGATATCGTCCCGCGTTCGGTTTCATTGAGAGTGAATCACAGAGTTTGTTCTGGTGATTCGCTGTCCACTCACTGTTCCGAGTCGTCATGTGCTGCTGGTCGGCATTTTGGCACCGAGGAAGAGATAATGCATATTATGTGAGACACCCCATTCCTCTTTCGGGCGCGACACTGCCTCCTTCGGGAGCGTGCGTTCGGGAGACAGGTCTGCCTGCTGGTTCTCACGAGAGCTGGTACTGAAAAGTGGGATCCTATCCCACTTTTTTTGTTATAGTAAAGACTTAACGGTTCCGTGTTATGAACGGTGACGAAATCAAACGGATTGTTGATGCAATCCACCGTGATAAATCGATCGACAAGGAAATCGTCTTCGAAGGAATTGAGCAGGCCATCCTATCGGCGGCCCGCAAACATTTTTCCGAAGAGGAAGTACTTGACGTCCGGATCGACCGCGACACGGGAGAACCATCGCTCACGTGCGACGGAGCTCTGTTGGAACCCGATCTGATCGGCGATCTGTTGGGGCGCATCTCGGCCCAGACCGCCAAGCAGGTGATGATTCAACGGATCCGTGAAGCGGAACGAGACGCCCATTACGACCAGTATCTTGATTTGAAGAGCCAGCTGGTCACCGGAGCTGTCACACGCGTTGATCGCGGCACTGTCATTGTTAATCTTGGCAAAGTGGAAGCCATTCTGCCTCGCAGTGAACAGATCAATAAAGAAAGCTATCGCGTCGGGGATCGGGTACGAGCGATTGTGCTGGACGTGAAGAAGGCCGGGTCGCGAGTTCGCGTGATTCTTTCCAGGACACACGCTGACTTTGTGCGACGGCTGTTCGAAGTTGAAATTCCTGAAGTTAACGACCGGATTATTGAGACTCGGTCCATCGCTCGTGAGGCCGGGCACCGATCCAAGGTGGCCGTCTCTTCGTACGACACAACGATCGATTGTGTGGGGGCGTGTGTTGGCGTCAGAGGCGCAAGAATTCGCGGCATTGTTGAGGAACTCAATGGTGAACGAATTGATATTGTGCGCTGGAACGACAGTCTGCAGTTGCTGGTTCCCAACGCCCTGCAACCGGCGGAAGTTGAAGACGTGATCTTATGCCCCATGTTGGGCAAGGTGATTATTCTGGTTCGTGAAGATCAGCTTTCCCTGGCGATTGGACGACGTGGACAGAATGTGCGGCTGGCATCAAAGTTGTGCGGCTGGGACATCAACGTCATGACGCAGGAGTCGTTGGACGAACAGCTGGATATTTCAATCGAAGCGTTCAGCGTCGTACCGAAAATGCCGTCTGAGCTGGTTGAAAATCTTGTGTCACAGGGGTTCTTCACGTTCGACGATTTGTCTGTGATTGAGCCCGATGATCTGTTGGAAATGAGCGGGCTGACGCAGGAAGATGTCGATACAATTATTGACTTTGCAGACGTCGAAAGTCTGCGAATCGAACAGGAGGAACGCGAAGCTGCGATCGCCAGAAAGCTCAATCCACCGCCAGTAGCCCCACCGCCAACGGCCCCGCCGTCAGACACTGCAACGACTGAAGACTCCGCAGCGAAACCTGAATCTTCAACGTCTCCTGAGGGCGATGGAGACGCCGCAGTCGGAGCAGTTGCCGCCGAATCTTCCAAGGCGGAACCGGAGGCAGACAAGGCGGAAGTCGTGGCTGACGCAAATTCCGAAACTAGTGATAGCGAAGAGTCTGTTGTCACCGCAGAAACTGAAAATGCCGATGCTGTTGAGGAGACTCCTGCTGGCGACAGCGAATCTGAGGACGACAAAGCGGCGGCTCTGGAATCGAGCGACACTGAGAAAGCTGACGACAAACCAACAACTTCGGTAAGTGAATAATATCCTTATGCGGAGCTGCCGGATGCTTCCGCAGAGCATTGTATCTGAGAAACAATACGCGATGGAGATTGCTTTCATTAATTAAGAATTCATGAAGCTCCCAGGGAACTCGTTTCAGTTGCTGAGGAAACGAAGCACGCGATGATTTCCCATCTCCGCAAAGTGGTCGTCTCCAGGCTGCACGCGGCGGTTCACGGGAAATCATTGAGCGAGACGTACCATGAAGCCAAATATTCTGTTCATTTCTGTTTACTGCGAAGCACGTTGAAATGTACCGGAGTGTCAAACAGACACGACCGGTCCTGATCGACCGCGAGGCTCTTCATCGGAAGGGACTGGCGAAGCGTCGAAGGGGTAGTTGTCTTGAAGATTCGTATCTTTGCTCTGGCCAGGGAACTTGGCCTCGACAGCAAGGTTTTGATTGGTCTCTGCGACGAAGCAGGGATTCAGCTTCGTAATGCGCTCGCGACTCTGACGCCGGAGGAACGTGATCAAGTCGTTGCCTACGTAAAGAATCGTGACCAGAAGGGCGTCGAGCCTGAGGTCAAGCCGGAAGCATTGGCCCCGACGCGGGACTCAAATGCCGGTAAGGTTCGCGATATTCGCGTCATGCCAGCCATGGCCAAGGCGGTTTCGGAGACGGTTTCGGAGACGGATACGGCCGTCGAAGTGGTGGAAGAGGAGTCCCCTGTTGAAGCAGCAGAAGTGGACTCTGACGCTGTGCCAACTGAGGACGTGGCCGTGGCGGTCGCCGAAGTCGACACGGAAGCGGCTGTTGAAGACGCACCAACTGAAGCGCCGACTGAATCGGACGACGCAACGCCTGCTGCCCCCGTTGCAGAAACGACCAGCAGTTCGGACACGCCCACTCCTGAGGTTGCCGCACCGGCGACTCCTCAGAAACAGGCTTCACCGATGCAGCGAATGAGTCGTCCTGCTCAGCGTGAGATGAAGCCGATCGGCTCCATCAAGGACCGCGAGCAGCAACCGGAACGGACAAAAGAAAAGGACCGCGACAAGCCACTGGGGCGACCACTTGTCGCCGCACCGCCGGTCTATCAGCCGCCCGTAATCAAGGCCAAGGCTAAGAAGAGCACCGAAAAGGCGATGAAGCCCGATGTCGCCCTGGCTGACATCGTTGACCGTGCCAGCCCGCTTTCTGTTCAACTGCAACAGTTGAAGGAGGCAAAGGCCGATCACGACGAAAGTCTTCAGGGGAAGAAGAGGAGGCCCGGCGGCGCCCGGCGTGGGTCACTGCTGAAAGACTTCCAGAAGTCGCGGGACGAGGCTCGGCAGGCCAAAAAGATGCGCCGCAAGAAGCGCTCGTCACCGATCGACCTCAAGACGTCTGCTCAGATCGAATTTCCAATCACTGTCCGAAATCTTTCGGAAGCCATTGGTCGACCTGCCAAGTCCATCATGAGTTACTTCTTCCAGGATGGTCGCATGGTGACCATCAATAATGAACTCAACGAAGAAGACGCTCTGGAAGTCGCCATGGAGCTTGGCGTCGATCTGGAAATCAAACGTGGTCGGGATATCGAGGCGGAACTGCTGGCGTCTCTTGATCACGATGATGACGAAGACAGCCTGGAGTGGCGTCCACCGATCATTACGGTCCTTGGTCATGTCGACCACGGCAAGACAACGCTGGTTGACCATCTCAGAAAAGCGAATGTTGCCGCTGGCGAAGCGGGCGGAATTACGCAGCATATTGCTGCTTATCAGATCGAAAACGAAGGCCAGCATCTGACGTTTGTCGACACGCCGGGGCACGCTGCCTTTGGTGGAATGCGAGCGCGCGGTGCCAACGTTACCGATATTATCGTCCTGGTCGTTGCTGCTGACGACGGAGTGATGCCGCAAACGGAAGAATGCATCAGTCATGCAAAGAATGCGGGCGTGCCGATCGTTATTGCTCTGAACAAGATGGACCTGCCGGACGTGGACGACCAGAAGGTGCTGCAGCAACTTGCTCAACACGAACTTCTGCCGTCTGAATGGGGCGGTGAATACGAAGTCATTCGGACATCGGGCGAGACTGGTCTGGGGCTTGACAATCTTGTCGAGACGCTGCAGTTGACGGCCGAACTGCTGGAATTCAAAGCTAATCCGGATCGCGAGGCCGTGGGTGTGTGCCTGGAATCATTTCGTGACGAGGGTCGTGGTGTGATCGCCTGGATGATCGTCCAAAAAGGCACATTGAAGGTGGGCGACGATGTCCTTTGCGGGACAAGTTATGGTCGTATTCGCGCCATGTATGACGACAAAGGCAATGAGGTTAAGGAAGCCCCTCCATCGACACCTGTTAAAGTCGCGGGACTGAACGAAGTGCCGACAGCCGGTGTTCACTTCTTTGTGATGAAGAACGTCGAAGAGGCTCGAGAGGTTGCCGAAACCAGATTGCACGAAGGGCGCGAAGAAGTGCTCTCTCTTCGCGGTCAGCCAAGAACACTGGAAGACATTCTGAACTCCGCCCGCGAGGGAGAAGGCGTTCAGGAGTTGCCGTTGATTGTCAAAGCCGATACGCCAGGTTCGCTGGAAGCCATCCGTGGTGAACTGGGCAAGTTTGAACACCCGGAAGTCAAGGTGTTGATCATTCACGAAGGTGTCGGTGGGGTCAACGAAAGCGACGTGTATCTGGCAAGTGCTGCAGAGGCCATCATTGTGGCGTTTCACGTGATCGCGGAAGACCGAGCCGAGCAGCTGGCGGAAAAAGAGAATGTGGAGATCCGTCGATACAATATTATCTACGAGGTCACCGAGCAGATCCGTCAGTCGCTGGAAGGCATGTTGCGGCCGGAAAAGGTCGAAGTTGCGACCGGTCGGGCGATTGTGCTGCGTACGTTCAGCATCAGCCGGTTCGGCACGATTGCTGGTTGTCGGGTCATCAACGGGACCATTGCTCGCGACAACCGCGTCCACGTGATTCGAGACAACACGGTTTTGAATGACTACCGCATTGGGTCACTGAAGCGGGAGAAGGATGACGCCAAAGAAGTACGTGAAGGGATGGAGTGCGGTATTCGACTGGACGGATTCAACGACGTTAAGGACGGTGACCTGCTTGAGGCATTCCGTATCGACGAAATTCAGCGGACTCTTTCCTGACGCAGCAATGCGGCAACCAGGTCGGAACGACCGCTTTGAAACTATCGCATCGGTGCCGTGTGTCCCTCGTTTCGTGGGACCATATGCTTCACGGCAGTCATGGCGAACAGAGGATCTTCAATGTCATCACGCAGAACAGCCCGCGTGGCTTCCGTTATCCGTGAAGTCGTCAGCACCGCCATCCTGCAGGATCTTCGCGATCCCAGAATCGGCAACGTGACGGTGCTGGGAGCTCAGGTCAGTCCGGATCTGCGCTACGCCACTGTTTGCATCTCCGTGAGAGGTACAGAAAAGGAAGCAGCGCTGACGTTGCACGGTTTGAATTCTGCCAGAGGATTCCTGCAGTCGAAAGTCGCAGAACGTGTCAAAACCCGATACACTCCGGAACTGCGTTTCGAGGTCGATCAGGGTATTCACAAATCAATTGAGACATCTCGCATTCTCCGTGAAGTCCTCGCTGAGGATGAAAAGTTGAAGTCTCCCGCGGAGAACGTCACAGAAGACAAGGGTGACGTTGAATCGCCGGAACAGACGCCTTCGTCCGGCATCTGATCAAGTTACCGTTCGTCACAGGAATAGAAAATGCCATCGGCGCCAGCCACACGAGCAAGCGATAAACAACAGGCGTGCAAGAAGCTTTCGTCGCTGCTTCAGAAAGACTACGGACGCTCAGTCCCTAAAATCAAACTGCCGGTTCTGGAAACGATGCTGTTCGCCGTTTGCCTGGAAGGTGATTCCTGGGAGAACGCGGAAGCTGGCTATGAAAAGCTGCTGAAGTCGTACTTCGACCTGAATGAAATCAGAGTCAGTTCGGTCCCGGAACTGGAACGCACTCTCGGCACTCTGAACCTGGCGGCGTGGAAAGGATTGCGGATCAAGTCCATTCTGCGATTCGTGTTCGAAAGTACGTACACCTATAATTTTGAGAAACTGGCAAAACTCACGCTGGAATCAGCGCAAAAACGGCTGAAGAAGATTGACTACATCTCACCGTTTGTCGCCAATTTTACGCTGCACCAGGTTCTCGGCAGCCACGTTGTTTGCCTTGACGAATGCACTCACCAGGCAGCCATCCATTTCGGCATCGTACCGCCGGACAGTTCCACGGAAGCAGCCTCTGAATTCTTGAAAGCAGGTGTTAAGAAAGCCGACACTGCTGTGTTCATCCATCTGCTTCGCTGCTTTGCCACGGATCCGAAGTTCGAAGATCGTATCACGGATACGTTTGACGAAGAGGAATTTGACGTACTGAAAGTGGCCGAACGATTGGCAACCCTTAAGGCCCCGCGCAAGAGAAAGAAGGTCGTCAAGAAAGCGCCCGTCAAAGCACAAAAGAAGGGTGCCAAGCCGGCGGCAGCAAAAGCCACGCCCGCCGCAAAGAAAGCCTCATCGAAGAAACCAGCTGCCGCAAAGAAAACTGCACCGGCCAAGAAAAATGCAGCCAAATCGGCGAGCCCGAAGAAAGCTGCACCCAGGAAGAAGCCAGCAGCGAAGAAGCCAGCAGCGAAGAAGCCAGCAGCCAGGAAGCCAGCAGCCAGGAAGCCAGCAGCCAGGAAGCCAGCAGCCAGGAAGCCAGCAGCGAAAAAAGCATCCGGGAAGACGACAAAGAAGAAAGTCACAAAGAAAAAGAAATGACATTCCGGTGACGCCAGACGCATCGGAACGGCGAATTCACGAGTCTCATCTTCTCAGGGGGCAGTCTCTTCGCGATAATGCGATGTGGTGGCGGCTGCATCCGCAGCGCTTGATACCATCGATTATTCTCCCCATTAACGGGCTTCAGGATGTCCATGACTCGTCTTCGAAACCTCGCTGTTCTCGCCCTGACACTTGCCGCAACCTGTCATTTCGCAACGAGTGTCCGTGCTGCTCCGCAGCCGCCCGAGTCCACGCCGAAACCGGTGGGACAGCAATCGACGCAGGATCTGCTGCCCGGTCTTCGACAGCCCGGTGACGACGTCACTGAAGAGCTTAAAGATCCGCTGAAGTCGCCTGACGGCACGAAGACGGAATCCATGGCCGCCTACATGGAAGGGGTCGCTGCGCAGAAGGCGGGCAACTTCCAGGCGGCGCTGAAGGCATATGAAAAATCTGCAACCGCTGATCCGTCGGCGCCTGAACCGGTTCGGGCCCAGGCGATACTGCTGATGCGTCTCGGCAAGCGGCTGCAGGCGATAGAGATGGCCAAGAAGGCCATCGAGCTTGATCCGGATGATTATGACATGCGTCGCCAGATGGCCGAAGACAGTCTTCGTCAACGTCGCATTCCGGAAGCGGTTAAGCTGATTGAGGAAGCTGCAGCGTCGCCAAAGCTCAAACATGACTCCACGGATTACATTAACATCCATCGGCTGCGTGGAGCACTTTACGTCGCCATCCGTGATACGGCGAAGGCCGCCAGGAGTTATCGCATTCTGCTGACCGCTTTGGAGCGACCGGAAGACTTCGGTCTCGATTTCCGTGAGCACCAGGCATTGATGAATGACCAGACGACCGGCTACGAAACCATCGGGAAAGTAATGCTGGATGTCGGCAGGAACGACGATGCAATTACCGCCTTCCAGGCGTTGGCCCGAGTCAAAAACGATATGCCGGGTGACCATCACTATTGGCTTGCCCTGGCGCAGTATCGCAAAGATGACCTGGAGCCGGCCGAAAAAAATCTGAACCGGTATTTCGAAACGAATCGCCGACGCACCGAGTCACTGCGACTTGTCTCCGACCTGTTCACTGCAACATCTCGTGCGGACGAGATTGCCGGCCGACTTGCAGAACTGGCGGAAAACACGAACGACGCTAACTCGGTCAATTTATTCCTGGGACAGTTACTGATCGAAAAGGGCGACGGTGCTGCCGCTACGGAAGTGTTTGAAAGTGTCATCGCGGAATCGGCAGATGCGGACGCGTATCTGGGTCTGGTTCAGGTTGATATTCTTAATCGCGACGCCGCAAGGTTTCTGAACAGCATCGACAAGGCTCTGAAGGCCAGAATACGCGTTCAGGAATTGGTTCCTCTGGTGGCACAGGTCACCAACGACCCTGACTTTGCGAAAGAAGTCGTTGCAGCCGGTGTGGCTTCTTTAGGTGATGAAAGCAGTGAGCAGGACGCCAGGGCCACCTACTTCTACAGCCTGATCGCCGAACGATTGGAATTGCGGGAGCAGGAAGAAACGCTTCTGCAGGCAACGCTTAGTCTTGGCGCCGATAACGCCGTTGGACTCGATGCGTTAAATCGTCTGGGACTCAGCCAATACTCTCAGGACAAGTTCGTCGAGGCCGCGCAAACATTCCGGCAGTTGCTTTCCGTGCGAACCCTGACGCGCGGCGATCGCGTGATGGCTCTTTATCGTCTGTCCTATGCCGAAGCGTTCAACGAGAATTACGAAGCCGCGACCGTCGCGGTGGAAACTGCCCTGAAGCTTGTGCCACAGAATGCGGAACTTACGTTCCAATTGGGATGGATTCAACTTCAGGCAGACGATTTTGACGCGTCGGAACGAACGCTCAAGTCGGCAGTCCTGCTTGCCGAGTCAGAACCGAAGCTCGAAGCACGAGCTCGTCTGCTGCTTGGTGCACTTTACACGCAACAGGGGAAGTGGAGTGAAGCCATCAGCCTGTACGAAGAGCTGCTTGCGATTCCGGAAATCACCGCTGAGTTTGTGCGTCGTGGGCGTATGGCATTGTCGAATGCTTACGTGCAAAGCGGTGACATGGCCAATGGTGAGCGAATTCTGGAAGACGTCTACGCGCAGTCGCCCGAGGACCCTGGCGTCAATAACGACCTGGGTTACCTGTACGCTGAGCAAGACAAGAAACTTGAAAAAGCCGAAAAAATGGTGCGGATTGCCGTCGAGGCGGAACCGGAGAACCCGGCATACCTGGATAGCCTCGGCTGGGTGCTGTTTCGACTCGGCAGGAATGAGGAGGCGCTGGAAGCCTTGAAGAAGGCGAACGCCAACCCTGACTACCGTGACTCCACAATCATTGAGCATCTTGGAGATGTGGAAAATGCTCTCGACAAGTACGAAGACGCCCGGAAGTCGTGGACGGAGGCGCAGGATGTTGAGAACGAGTCCGCGACTCCCGACGAAGCCATCCTGAAGCGTCTCAAGGACAAACTCAAAAGCCAACCCGTGTCGACCGAAGAATCGAAGGAATAACCGCCTCAGTCAACTCAAAACGATACCCGCGGGCAGGAACGCGTTTCTACCAGTCGCTGAACCAGAGTTCATGACAGCACACGAATGCATTCTGTACCAGGCTGTGTTGTTGAAATCTGAAGTCACAGGTTGCCAATTCGAAAACCAAACAGAATCCACACTTTCCAACTGTTAGCGGCATGGCGTCGGGAACAGGGCGAACAACGAGTATCAGGCACCCGAAGTTTAACAACCCCACAGTATGGCAGGTCATTCTCATTGGGCGAACATCGCCCGCAAAAAAGCACGCATCGACAAAGTCCGCGGCAAGCTCTTCGCAAAGCTCAGTCGTGCCATCATTGTGGCGGCCCAACATGGCGGTGGTGATCCTACCGCGAACCTCACGTTGCGGTATGCGGTCGATAAGGCTCGCAAAAACAGCATGCCGATGGACAATATCGAGCGTGCGGTCAAAAAGGGTTGTGGCGAATCGTCGGGAGCCAAGTACGAAGAACTTCTGTACGAAGGTTACGGGCCGGATGGCGTCGCCGTTCTGTGCGAAATCCTCACGGAGAACCGGAACCGCACGGCCAGCGAAGTACGTAAGATCTTCGAAGTCCACGGTGGCAACCTGGGGGCCACGGGTTGCGTGGCATGGATGTTCGATCGCAGATCTCTGTTCATGGTGAACGCATCGGAGACTGACGAGGACACGCTTTTCGAAGTTGTTCTGGAAGCCGGAGCCGACGATGTTGAGTCCATGGACGGAGGCTTTCAGGTGAGTGGCCCGCCGGATTCTTTTCAGACGATCACCGACGCCCTGGCAGCGGCATCCATCGAAACACAGAGCGCTGAGATTACTCAGGTTCCACAGAACACGATTGAACTGGACGTCAAGGGTGGTCGTAAGGTCATCAAACTGCTTGACGTGCTTGAGGAAAACGATGACATTCAGAACGTCACCGCGAACTTCAGTCTCCCGGACGATATCATGCAGGAAGTGATGGCCGACTGATAGACTGCTGACTCCCAGACGAGGTCATGGACCGCATGACTGTGATGCTGCTTCCTCTCTTCTGTCCCAGGTCACATACAAGAGTTAACTCCCTCAGCCGCGATCGTCTCCGGAGGTTACAAGGTTCAAGGAATGGCCAGAGAAACCACAATCCGGCAGGACGACTTTTCTGCTGAGGATCCGGATGACAAGGCGGCACAAAGAGTCCCGGGGTCGGCGATTCCTGACAGTCTGGACCAGCCGGAATTTGACGACGAACTACGGCCGTCGCGTCTGGAGGATGTTGTTGGCCAAAGTGCTGTTGTTGAACGCATTCGTATCCTGCTGGAAGCCGCTCGGAAAAGAAACGAGCCGCTCGGACATCTGCTGCTGGATGGACCACCGGGACTCGGTAAGACCACTCTGGCCATGGTGATACCCAAGGAACTGGGCACGGACTTTCAAATCACCGCCGGTCCATCGCTGAGCGCGCCCAAGGATTTGCTGCCGTATTTAACGAATGCCAGTGCGGGATCAGTTCTGTTTATCGATGAAATTCACCGTATGCCGCCGGCCGTCGAAGAATTCATCTATCCGGCAATGGAAGATTTTCGCGTCGATATCACGCTCGGTGATGGACTGAACGCCCGCACCATCAACATGCAATTGCAGCCTTTCACCTTGATCGGAGCCACCACCAGAAGCGGCATGCTGACCGCTCCGTTACGAGACCGATTCGTCAGCCGCGAGCATCTGAGTTTTTACACACTGGATGAACTCACCATGATCGTTCGACGCAATGCTGCCAAGCTGCGCACGGAAACTTCGGAAGAAGCCGCTCGGCAGATTGCACGACGGTCACGCGGTACGCCTCGCAAGGCAAACAACTGGCTTCGGTGGACTCGAGACTATGCTGACGCTCGTGTCAACGGAATCATCACGCTGGACGTGGCCAACCAGGCACTGAAAATGAAAGGCGTCGACGATCGCGGACTTGAGGAACTCGATCGTCAGTACATCGAAACGATCATTTCGGTCTTTGCCGGCGGCCCGGCCGGCGTGCAGGCGATTGCTCACACAATGAACATTCCGGCTGACACGCTGGAAGACGAAATCGAACCGTACCTGCTGCGTGAGGGCTTGATTCAAAGAACACCCCGCGGACGCGTCATTACAGCAGCCGCATGGGAGCACGTTGGAAAGACGCCTCCGAGTGATGCGTCGCCTGAATCCGGTCAGTCACCGGATGACGATTCTCAGGGCAAACTGTTCTGACGTACGCTCATGTGCAATCCGTAGCGACGTAAGGATTGTGCGGGATCGCAAGCTGGAAGCGTACGCCACTTATTTCTCGAGCGGACGTACCGCGTACGACGCTGACTCGTGCCGGCGACGGAGGCGTTCCAGCTTGAAAACAAGGCATGCCCATGGCTCAGAACGGTTCACGTGAATGGATAAACCGCTCTAACTCACCGCAGCCGCTCGAGCGAACGATTTCATCAGGTGGGGACGTGGAACCGCACGGGTCATGCAACTCATGATTCGTTCGGCCTGGACCGATGGATGCCGCTTGGTATCCGGGGAAAATCCAACGACGTCGCCAATTCCAAATACTCCACTGCACCACGTTTCAAAATTGCTGGCACACCACAACTGGCCGTTTTCATCGGGCTCAATATTGATCGCACTCAGGCTTAAGTGATCGGTGAATCCAACGGATCGACGACAGTCCACAACATCGGCGTGCAGTTTGGTGAAGGGGGCTCCAAACTGAGGCAACCCGACATCTGCCGGATGGTAACCAACGTGTACTCCGGCGGCGGACGCCAGTTCGTGCATCACAGATTCGTTATCATGACGAGCAACATGTCGCGTCTGCACCCCAAACAGACTGATGAGCGCTGCCAGCCCGGCGCCGACGTCGCCACCGCCGACGATACATGCGGTTTGGGGCAGATGTCGTCCGGTGAATAGCGATTCCGGACGGTGGAACGGCATCAGGCCAAGTGGCCGATGCATCGCCGTTCGACGCACACCCGTTCCGATGACAAGATGTCTTGCCGTCACGGTTTCACGACTACAGGTGACCCCCAATGACACCATCAGGTCCCGACTTCCGATGAACCGGGCCTCGCCCAGCATTACGTCGACACCGATGTTCTCGAGCATTTGAACGTGCTCAGTAACTTCGTCAACAATCGCTCGTGTGATCAGCGCCTGCAGCAGCCTGGGAGTCCCGGCCTGTTCAAACATGGATCGACGCTGAACCGTTCGGTCGACCAGAAGATTCGAAATCAGCCGCCGCAGAGCCTGTCCGACCAGCCACGCCGAGTGCCGTGATTCCGGCAGAATCGCGACCGTTCGTCGTTTTGAAGCCGCTGACAGACACAGCATCTCAAAAGCTGCTTCATCGTTTCCAATAACCGCGACGTCATAGTCCATGATCAAACTCCGCTTCCTCATGGGAAATCTCAAATTCCATCAGCGTTCCCGTCTACAGAACTGTCTGCTCCGGGACTCTGGGAGGTCTGATCGGCAGTTGAACGATTGTTCCAGAACCGAAAGCTGATGAATTCGGCGAAGATGCATATCACCTGGACGAACACACAGCTTGACGCGATAGAACCGATTGTGATGGCCATCAATGGCGTGGAACGCCCTCCGCATCCACGTGCAACGTGTGGCGCCGTCAGTGATTTACGGACTTGTGCGACGACCCCGTCGCAGTGAGTTCCGGTCGGCCGCACAATGTGCAAGAATCCCTCAGATTCCTTAATCTGCCCACGCGGTTGGCTCGTTCGCCTTCGCAACAGTGGAAATCAGGGATCCGTCACCGGACGTTCGCGTCGCAAACGCGATCGGTCCTCAGATCAATTTAGTGCTGAACTATAGAAACGCAGACAGAAAATGAACCATCATGTCCAATGACATCCAATTCGACTTTAAACGCGAGGACGTTGCCCGAGCAACTCGCGTTGTCGTCATCGGCGGGATTTTTCTGGCCGTAATCCTGCTGGGCTCACGCACCATGTACACCGTCCAGCCCAACGAGGAGGCGGTTGTGTTGCGGTTTGGGCGGTACAACTCAACGGCCAGTCCCGGACTCCACTTCTGCATACCGTTTGTCGATGAAGTGCTGACCGTTGACGTTCGTGAAAGAAGCCTTCGCCTGCCCTTTGGCATCACCGGAGAAGTGGCCGCAGCACGGGCCAATGAAGAAGACGTTCTGATGCTGACCGGTGACCTGAATGCCGCCGTTGTGGAATGGACGGTACAGTGGCAGGTGGCAGATCCGCAGCAGTATCTGTTTACGTTTCATTCAGAGCGTGTGACACAGGACGAGTATCTGCAGGCCATCATCACTGTCGTGGGACGGACGGTGATGAATCGGCTGGTGGGTGACTATTCGATCGGCGAAGTCCTGACCAGCGAGCGGGAAGAAATCAGTAAGAAGGCTGCAGCTGCCACGCAAGAGATGCTGGACAAGTACGAATGCGGAATCCGCATTACCAATCTGCAGCTGCAGCGAGTGACACCGCCTGAACAGGTAAAGGCTTCCTATGCAGCGATCAACGAAGCTGATCAGACGCGTGACAAACTGGAGAACGAGGCTAACAAGGAAAAGAATACGCTGCTGCCGAAAGCACAAGCCGAACGTGACAAGGCGATTCGCGAAGCAGAGGGATATGCAGCCCGGCGAAGATCGGAGGTGAAGGGTGAAATCGATGCCCTGATGGCACAATACGAACAATTCGCGAAAGCTCCCGCAGAAACACGCCAGCGGCTGTACCTTGAATCGCTGGAAAAAGTGCTGTCGAAGGTCGAAAACAAAACCATCATCGATTCCGATCTGCGGCAGCTGCTGCCATTGCTGAATCTTAGTGAAGGGGGCCGCTAATGCCTGCTAAAAACTCTGTCCGCGGCCCGGCCGCCGTCGTCCTGGGTGGACTGCTTCTGTTGACAGTCTACAGTTCCATGTTCACCGTCAACCAACGCGAATTGGCGGTTGTGCTGGAGTTCGGGAAGCTGGTCAAAAGCATTGACGAGCCTGGTCTCTACTTTAAGATCCCGCTGATTCAGGAGGTCCGTCGCCTGCCTCGTACACGTCAGTTCTGGGCCAGTGGATCCAGAGATGTTCTGGAGGCTCTGCCCACAATGGATGGCAAGAAGGTTGAAGTTTCCGTCTGGGCCATCTGGAGAATCACGGACGCAGAAAAATTCGTGAAGTCGATGCGCACCGTGGAAAACGCCGAACAGCAGGTACTGCAACGCGTACGTGCCGGTGTACGCGATGTGATTACGACCTATGAACTGTCTGAAGTCGTTCGCAGCACGGATCGTGAACTGACAAATTCGTTCGGGCTGAGCGATATTCCAGAAGAGATTATGGACCCTGCCGACCCTGCTGACCCTGCTGACGCCGCTGACGATCTGACTGCGGTGGTTGAGCAGACACAAATCCGGTTTGGTCGGGAAAAGATTCTGGAGGAGATTCGTCAGCGAATTGTCGCTCAGTTGTCCGTCGGGGACGGCGAGCAGGCTGAAGGTTCAATCGACCGCGGGATCGAACTTGTTGATGTCGGCGTGAGTAATATCGGTTTCGCCCCATCTGTGAGGCTGGCCGCCTTTGCGAGACTTCAGGCATTCATGGAGGCCATCGCGGCTCGCTATGAAAACGAAGGTTTGCGGCGGAAGCAGGAAATCATCAACGCGACCAACGCCGAAGTCGAAAAGATCCTTGGCGAAGGTGAGGAACAGAGCAAGCGTCTTCGTGGAGAAGTGGAAGCTGAGATTATTGAATCGTATGCGACGGCCATCCAGGCCACGGGCGACTTCTATGTTTTCCAGCGCACGCTGGAGGTTTACGAAAAGGCTTTGGACAGCAATACTCGATTGATTCTGACCACCGATAGCGACCTGTTCCGAATGCTGAAGGGGATCCCGGACGTTGATTCGGAATAGTCCTCGCCGCACGAGTAGGTCAGGCAGAGCCTGACGAGGCCCTCGAAGTTCAGGTCGGAACAGGCTCCCGCACAGTCCCCGGCGGGAGCCGTGTCCGACGTCCACGGGGACAAAAACCTGGCAGTGCGGTGTCGGCCACAGTTTGACCTACTGAAATCCAATGAGTGCATAGCCAACCGTTGCCGAACGAGTTCCGCCGATGTCGCAACCTGATTCTCCGCGACTGTCTGCTGCAACAGCCGGATCTTTGCTGGCAAGTCGTTTGCGCTTAGCCGTGCTTGCTCTGGCGGTCATCGGAATCGGACTCATCTTTCCGTTTCCGGTTGAGGGCCGACTGTGGGGAAATATTTTCAATCTGGCTCATGCGCCAGCCTTCTTCTGCACGTTGCTGGCGATTGTCGGTCTGCTTGATCCCTCGGCCGTCGGTCTTCCGAAACGGCTTGCCATAGTCATTCCCATGACCATCGGCCGCACTGCTGTTGTCGC
>JBDONA010000534.1:0-5062 GCA_039831575.1 Fuerstiella sp.
CCTTCAGTGGCCGGTTTTAAGCGCCCACTGACAACCATCAATTGCCAGCGACGCATAAGGACTCCTTTCATTGGCGGTTAACCGTGAATGTGAGTCCCTATGTTCTCTAATACACCCATAATCACGCCAGGCTATTTAAGTACAACATCTTATGATCTTTGAAAACTTGGACAAATAAGGCCCAATGTCAGATCAGCCGCGTCTGGAAAGGTCCGCATGTCTCTTTTTTCTCCCGTATTCTCTGGTTTTTGCTTCGCTCTGGATTCCAGAACTGAATTCTCGCCGTTCCGTGAGACAAAACTGACCGCGGCAGCGCACTTCTTTGGGGGCTTTCGCGTCGCAGTACACGGTCTTATGACCTGCAGAAGAACGGATGGGAAATACGAATGAGTTGGGGTATTAAAACTGAGTGTGCTGCCTGTGGAAACCTGCGAACGGTTCCCAATTCCTCGCTGGGGAAAAAATTCCGCTGCAAAGCCTGCAACGAAGTCGTCGTTGTGGAAGAAATCGCTGAGGTCGCTGCAGTGGAGGACGAGTTATCCTTCGCCGACGGTGGTGATCTGGATCTGTCAATGTTGCGCAGCTCCGGCGCGGCACTTGGCTATGGTTCCGTGGTCACATGCGAAGAATGTGATGAACCGTACGGAAAAAACAGTGAAGAATGTCCGTCGTGCGAAGCCCCCAATCCGCACTATGAAGAAAAGATGGCGAGCCGTGAAACGTGGAGCGAAATCAGCTTCTTCGAGAAATATCGGCAGCTTATTATGATCGGGATCAAGCTCTCGGTCTTCATTGTGGGCGGAGTCATCGTAATGCTCCTGATTCAAAAATCCACCGTCAGCACGGCAAGTGTTACGGGGCGCGAACAACAGCAGTGGTTCGATCGGACGACCGCGAAGTGGATTGAGCTGGAGAAGGCCGGAAAGGCGAGACGCGTGGAAGCACTCTGGAAAGATGCGCGATGGATGCCGCTCGACCAGGTGCTCACGATCGACTGGGCTGCATTGCCTGACTGGTTCGGCGCGTTGAAAAACGAAAAATCCAAGCGTCTGGCTGAGGACATTCTCAAGAAATGGCGGTTCGCCAGTGGTGTTCCATATCCGGAAGACCTGCAGGCGGGCATAAAGGATTCGCACGAACGCGTGCAATACTGGTCGATCCTCATTGTCGCAAAACTCGAAAACCAGAAGGACAAGGACGCGATGGTCGGGGATCTCGAACGATTTCGCGACGGTGATAATGAGATATTGGCTGAAGCCGCGAAAAAGACGCTGGAAGAAATCAGTAATTGAGTAGTCGGCCGGTTCCTGCATTTTCATTAACAGAACGGGAAAAGTGGCGCTGTCCAACTAGTGCTTCGTCAGGATTCAGAATTGGCGTTCCATGGATTGGCTTGATAAGCGAATCTTCTCTTAACTCAAGGAGGAGATTCCGATGGAAAAGAAGTATATCGTGCGGTTGTGTAAGAAGGAACGTGAGACGTTGCTTGGTGTGAGCAAACGGCTGACAGGCTCTTCGCAGAAAGTCAGGCGTGCCCAGATTCTGTTGAAGGCAGATATTCGCGGACCGAACTGGACGGATGCTCGAATCGCCGAAGCGTATTCCTGTCGCGTACAAACCGTGGAGAATCTGCGGAAACGGTTAGTGACGGAGGGGTTTGAGATTACCCTGAACGGCAAGCCGCGTGAATCACCTCCCCGACAAAAATGTCTCAATGGAAGACAGGAGGCGAAGGTGATCGCCATGAGGCTGAGTAAGCCTCCGAAAGGATTTGCCAACTGGTCTCTTCGGCTGCTGGCGGATCGGGTTGTGGAACTGAAGTTGGTCGACTCAATCAGCCACGAGACCATTCGACAGACGCTGAAAAAAACGGAATAACAAAGCGGAAGATCCAATACTGGGTCATTCCTCCGGAAGCCGACCCGGAATTCATTGCGGCGATGGAAGACGTTCTGGACACGTATGAGCAACCTTACGACAGCGATTATCCGGTGTTGTGCATGGATGAACAGCCCGTCCAACTTCACAAGGAAGTTCGCCAACCGATTCCGGCAACCAGACGCCGCGCACGTCGCGTTGACTACGAATACGAGCGTTGCGGGACTGCGTGCGTGTTCATGTTTACTGAAGCCGTATGGTCAAAAAACTACGCCGAACTCAAAACGCTTTGAATCACACGATTTAAGGCCCGCTAGATTCTCGCATCTCAGCCGCTTGATTTCACTTGTCGGCACCGGAAACTGACCGATTTCCGGCGGCTAACATGTCGTTCCTGCTGCAGCCATGGCACATTCTGCTCACTTCACTCTGTGGCATGGTCAATCAACGGCAGCAACAGATCATTGAGTTCCAGAACGCACAGATCGAGGCTCTGCTGAAGAAGCTGATGAAGACAACGCACGACTGAAGAAGCTCGGGCTATGGGGCGGCAGTCATAAGCTGATTTCGGCGTTGAGACTCGCATTTCTTCTGGATCATTTCAACCACGGCATGCCAGTTGTGGCCCTATTGAACTAATGATTCTCGCCTTGTATTGCCAAGGAACAACTCAACATTGTCGTTGTCAGTGATCAGTACCTCATATTCCAGCCCCAACCTAACGAGCAGATCCTTGACGGGAAGGAACTGAGAGAACGAATCCCGAGACACAAACAGCTGAATGAATTGTGTTCCGCTCGAGACTCCAGAAAAGCGACTCTCAAGCTGGCCCTTTGGACCGTTTGACGCAATTCTGACACCAGCCCCTGCCCGTGGGCGGATCACCTCAATACCTGACTCTGTCGTTCGTTCGCAGTCCACGTTGTCGATCGTTTGCTGCACCGTAGTTACTCGGAACAGTCTTCCGTTGTCTATTGCGTAGACCACGCTTGCCTTGTCTGTCTTTCGCACTCGGGGGATTCGCGCCGTCCGACCAGACATCTCTGACTGTTCGGCGAGCTCTGTCTGCAAACGGACATTCTCCGAGGAAGCGGCATCATGGGCGGCCTGTTCGAGCTGAATTTGATGCTGCAGTGCCGCGGACTCCGCCTGTGCGTCGGTAATCTCTTTGACGGCTTCTGCTTTCTCTTCCGTGAGCCTCACCCGATCTTCAGTATGTTGCTTTATCTTTCCGGCGAGAGCCATGGATTCCTGACTGGCAAATCGCTTAGTCACCAGTTCCTGCTGGCGAATCTGACCGGAAAGTACGCGCAGCCGTTCACGAGCCTGCTGAATATCAGACTGCACAATTGCGGCATCGATCGCCGGATCAGTCTTTGATTCAGGCACAGGCCTGCTTCGTGACGACTGGCTCACCAGCACGGCGACCAGGATGGAAATAAAGATCACCGCGCCGAAGGTGTTGCAGATGGTGTCCAGCAACAGTTCAAGGCTTTCCGTGGAATTGGATGTTGCACGTCGTCCCATCAGATCGACGCTCCCGACACCGGGTCAATCGCCGTCTTGTTCTGTGGCAATAGGTCAAACCCAAACGACACGTTCTGAGCTCGCAGGTCTGTCGTCAGCTGCTCAAGGACATCGGCCGCAGCGGGCTTCACGATCAACATGAAGACCGTTCCGCTGTGATGACGCTGCAGGATCCATGAAGTAAGTTCACTGCGAGACGAAAATCCTCGAGGTTGACGCCGTTGTCCCAGCTCGGCCGCCAGAAACTCCGTGGTGGTTACCATCTCAACCAGCCAACAGGTTTCTGATTCGCTCGTATGAGCGTTGTAGACCACACGGTCACCTCGCGTTAACTGTTTGACTTTCTCATCAAGGTTTTCGTTATCCTGTTTCAATAACTCTGTTTGTCTTGTCTGGTCGCTGCGACGCTGCGCAGTTTTCTTGAGGGTATCCAGCGTCTTCTGCCCGGACGTTTGTTGTTCCCACAACGCTTTTACGTCAATCTTTGCCAACTGATTGTCATTGTCCAAAGTCACCGATCGGTCTCGCAGTAAGTCCGGGTCGTTTATCGCACCGGAATTCAGCAATGACGCGTTTTCATCAACGGTGCTCTGCAGCGAAGCAATCTCAGCGGACAATGCCGCGGCCTGTTGCTGCATCTGTCGAATGGTTTCTTCAGCGGGTGTCTGCTTTGCGGACGCAATGACGGCAGTTATCTGCAGGCACATCATCATCGTCACCAGCAACATGATTCCCATGACGCACGTGATGATGTCCTGAAACACGAACAGCGAGAATCCACTGTTGTTCTTACGTTTTCTCCGTGACATGTAATTGTTCGCCAAACTGTTGCTTCACGGAACAAACTAGGAGTTTCTCGTTCTATTTTGGTTCACGGTAATTAACACGGCACACTATGACTGTATCTCCACGAGACGTTATCTGTTTGTTGTAGACCTTAGGCTGTCCGTTGACATAAGACACCAGCGTGAACTTTACGGGACCAGGATTTCCGTGATGACGTTTATAGAGATTTACACGAACGGTGTAGGTGCCTCGTCTTGGAGGATAAACCCAGACGACGTTCTCAACCGGGGTCCTGGTGTCACCCGTCACGTTGGCATCAACATCGAGTTCACCTCCATCTGCGGTTTCGTTTTGATACCAAACGTACTTCCCCGTGGGAGTTTCGACTCCGATGTCCAGATCATCCGTAGTACTCCAAGACAAAGAAAAACGCAGAGTCTTTTCGGTCGAACCACCGGCCTGGTGCACGAGTGCGTCCACGGCCACGACTGCTGCGTCTCCAGACGCTGAAATTGTAAACTTCGATAACGGATTACCTGGAACAGTCGCGTCTTGCCCGTTCATCGTTTCCGTCGCCAACTGCGATTTTTCCGGAATGGCGGCATCTGATGATGCAACCTGCTGTTGAGACTGATTGTTGCCGGTGTCGGAAGAGGACGCCGCGTCGGTCAACTGACTGCCGCTGCTCGGCACGGCTGCGGCAGTACCCTTCTGTGTCTCGTCGACAGCTGTGGTTTCTGTTTCAACGGATGTCGTTGCCGTTGATTCATTGCTGTGTTCCACTGTAGAGGCGGTTTTCGATGTTCCAACAGGCGTTGCTCCGGATCCCGCTTCTTCTTCCGTGCCAGCGAATCCCCGATTGCCGAAGGCA
>JBDONA010000861.1:0-5054 GCA_039831575.1 Fuerstiella sp.
CGACTCGGTGTTTCGCGCAGTGGGCAGCCATGATGTCGTCGATGCGTGTGATTCGCACCTTCTCTTCCCCGCGAGTGACGACTTTGCGGATGGGCCGCACATACATGTATTCGAAGTAGCTGAGAACTCCGTCTGGTTTCAGCAATTTGAAATACGTGTCAGCGATGGATTGCACCACGTCCGCCGGAAAATTGTTAAGAGGCAATCCCGAGATGACAAAATCGTACTCCTGGTCCGGCTGAAAATCCTGAATCGGCAACTGGTGAACTTTGGAAAAGGGAGCCGCCTTTTGCCATGCCTTGTCCTGCTGGAACCGGGCGTTCAGAATGTCCACAAACGATTCGTTCAGCTCCACAATATCGAACCGGTCGCCGTCTTTCAGCAGAGGAATAACCCGCTGTGTCACCGGTCCAGTACCGGGCCCGATTTCCAGCACTCGGACGGGGTCGGAGCCACGAGCAGCCAGAAATCGAGTCATCGATTTGGCCAGAAACCGGCTGCTGGGCGCAATCGCGCCGGTCGTTTCGAACCGCTGTCGAAACTGGCGAAAGAACGCCAGATTATTGCTGATTGCCCGAAACATCTGATTCCTGGGGTGAATGAAAGCCAAATGCCCGAGGGGTTCAACATGGAATCCGCCGGGCATTCACAATTCCGAGAGGGGGTGGTAGTCGCCCCCACGCTGTTACCGGCACAGGATCCTAAAACCGATCCGCGTGCAGAATCCGTCCCCTCGGCGATGTGTCATTTGCGTTGGGCTTGAATGTATTCTTTGGTGAAACGATTGTTTTTCATGTCAACTCGATCTTCGACGCATAGCATCCGAATGGTGTTTGAGCTTCCCATGTTGCCCCCAAATTGCCCCCAAAGAATACGAGATGGCCTGGATCGAATTCAAAAAAGGAAAGACAAAGGGTGCGTGGCGAATCTCATTCCGGTTAGGAAATCGACGATTCAACCGGTCGCTCAAAACGGACGATAGGCAGGAGGCTGAGACTCGACAAGCCAGACTGGAAGAGAACATCCGCTTTGTTGAAAACGGGCGGCTGCAAATCCCGGATGGTGCCGACGTGGCTGCCTTTCTGCTGTCCGACGGCAAGCTGACCCAGAAGGTCAAGCCAAAGGCGTCGCTGTCGCTCGCGGAGGTGTTCCGTCAGTTTTTTGACTCAATTCCAGATCAGAGCCTCGAAGCATCGACATTAGGCGGAATGCAACTGCACCGCCGACACCTTCAGAGATTGATTGGGAAGAGATTCGACGCCCAACGCTTAAGTCTTGACGATCTTCAGGCGTACGTTCGTAAACGAGCCAAAGAGAAAGGATCCCGCGGTCGAAACGTAGGACAAAACACGATCAACAAGGAATTGGTAACGTTTAGAACGGTGTGGGGTTGGGCGTGTGAGACTGGTCGATTGACCGGAGAGTTTCCGCGGAAGGGCATTCGACTCCCAAAGGCCAGGGAGATGGCTGTCTTTCAAACGTGGGAGGAGATCGAAAGACAAATCACAGCCGCCACAACCGACCATGAAAAGGCCGATCTCTGGGACTGCATCTTTCTAACGTTGCCTGAGATCGAAGCAGCCCTGAAGCATGTCAAGGAATTCGCGGCACACGCCTTTATTCATCCCATGTTCTGTTTTGCTGCGTACACCGGAGCCCGTCGGTCGGAGATGCTTCGATCGCAGAAGAGCGACATCGATTTTAGCCAGCGGGTCATTACCATTCGAGAAAAGAAACGTGTTCGGGGAAAACTGTCGACGCGACGCGTGCCACTGTCTCCCGTTTTGGAACAGAGCATGCGACCATGGCTCCGGAACAATCCGGGGCCGCATACGTTCTGTCATTGCACACAGATCATCAGGCGGTCCAGCAAAGCGAAAGCACGAGCAAACGGACCGATCGCGCTAACTGGAGACGAAGTGTCCCATCACTTCAGGCAAACACTGACGGAAAGCAAATGGGACGTTTTCCCCGGCTGGCACATGTTCCGCCACTCATTCATCTCCAACTGTGCCAGCAAAGGCATCGACCAGCGAATGATTGATGAGTGGGTTGGTCATACGTGTGAGGCGATGCGACGCCGGTACCGACACTTGTTCCCGTCCAGTCAGCAGGAAGCTATGAAGCTCCTGTTCCGTTGATCGGAGTCAGACTCTCGCGCTCGTCCTCCCCCTTTCTGCGTTTAGCAACGGAAGCACTCTCCGTGGGTGCCTGTATTCTTGCTCTGATCAGGGCGCCAGAATTGGCGTCGATGAGCAGGCGGCCTTCTGATAAATCTACGGAGTAGCGTCGTCGCCTGATTAGCCGGCAGCTTGTCGGAGGTACCGAAAAACAGTTGCCTCTCCCACATTCAGGGCACTGGCGATTTCTTTGACTTTGAAGCCTTTTTCTCTCAGAGCTTTGGCTCGCTCGGGTTTGGCTTTCGTAGTCCCCAGTTTCCGGCCTGCGTAGATGCCTCGCTCTTTGCCAGCAGCGATCCCTGCGGCCTGTCGTTCCTTTCGGACTTCCTGCTCCATCTCCGCTATTCCGAGCAAGACGGCGACCAGCATTCTCCCAACCGCTCCGCTGAAGTCGATCTGCTGGGTGACGGAAACAACTCGGAGTCCACGTTCACACCAGTCACTCAGTGTGTTAATTCCATCACGGAGGTTTCGGCTGAGGCGATCCAGTTTCCAAACGACTACTGTGTCGATCTTCCCGGCAAAGATGTCTTTCTGCATCCGTTCGAATTCAGGACGGTTCAAGTTGTTGCCGGTTGCCTTATCTATGAACCAGCGAACTTTGACGTCCGATCCACAGTTTCCGTGCAGCCAGTTCTGAATCTCTCGTTTCTGACCTGCAGTGTTCTGTCCGAAAGTGCTCACGCGAATATAGATGCCGTGCATGTGTGGATCCTCTCAAATAGGGTATCTAACCTATCTACTCGATAGAGGACCGGATCTTTTCGCGGGTAGCCCGAAACCACGTCCACCAACTTCCTCCGAAAACGAAGTTTGGCGTAGGTGAAGTAGTAATGTGATGTATGTTTTCATGAGCGGTATTTTCTCGAGGATTGCGGCAAGTCATCGTCAACGGCAAATCGGTGATGCGAAGCGGAAAGCTGACCGGTGGGCCGCTGCGGCTGACCCGGCAGCCCTGAGAACTTCAACGGGATTCACGTTCTTTCTCCCAGAACGCGATCTCCGTCGACACCATCAACGCCATCGCGCCCCCCCGACCGTCCGGCCCGAGGATGGCCGTGCGATCATAGTAGCCACGGAGGTTTTTCTGTTTCCCGGTCCCGGTACAGACGTCGACCAGCCGGCCCTTCGGCCCGATCCGTGATTTGATAGCACGCCATGATTTTTCGACAACCGGCGCCCATTCCTTTTCCTCCAGCCATCCGCGTCGGATTCCCCGAACAATCGCGAACGTGATCATGCACGTCGAAGTGAATTCGCGATAGCTTTCCTCACAATCGATCACCTGGTGCCAAGCGCCCGTCGGATCCTGATGCTCCTGAAGAGCTTCGAGGTGAGCGCGATAAGATTTCAGGAAAAATGCAAACGCCTCCGAGTCTTTCGGCAGCGCACTGAGCGAAAACGCCATCCCCAGCGCGGGAAATCCGTTGCCGCGTCCCCAGGCCGCCTCGTCGAGTGGAGAGTGCCGGTAAACTCCGTCGTCGCGAAGACAGAGAGTCTGCATGAATTTCAAGTGGCGAAGACACTGCTCGAAATATTTCTTGTCGCCGGTTAACGCGCCGACTTCGGCGAGAATCGCGCACCCCATGAAAACTGAGTCGCTCATTTCCTTGTGAAACGGCATCGACTCCTTCGGCTGTCCGTTTGCATCGAATCCGTAATCCGCTGCCTTCTTCGCCAGCGCCGCCCAGCTGTCGTCGCCAGATCGGCGGGCGAGCTGCGAAAAAATCAGATGCCCGGACAGTGTGCTGCCGTTGCCTTTTGCGGGCATGCTTTCTTTGTCACCGGACCGAAACGGCGCGGCCAGTTTTTCGGCATCACTGAGATGGTTCTTGTCTCCGGTCAGTTCACCCAGCCGCATTCGCCCGATGACGGCGAGCGACGGGATGTACATGATCCCATCGAGTTTACCTCCGTACACCTCGGCCAGTTCCTGCGCCACCTCGATAGGCGAACGTGCGATTCGGCGGTTGAATTCCTGCCGGGCTTCAGATCGGGGAGGAGGATTGAAATGACCATCGAACGCCGTGGTCATCACGAACAAGGGTGACTTGCCGCCCGATTGAAGTGCGGGGATCGAACCCACTTCGGACGGCGCGCCCTGACTCAGGGCGGCAACCAGAGACCCCTCGCCAACAGTCTGTTTGCTGATTTCTGGAAGCCTCATGCGGATTGTTTCGAGTATCTCCGCCGGTTCGTCCGGATAGGTCCATGCAGCACCGCTCCCGGACCGTAGATCGATGACCAGGTCCGGAGCGTGCATGCCGATCCAGCGCCAGAGATAATGCGCCTCATCGTTTTCGGCCTGATTGTATGCGTTTCCTTCCGGAGGAAAACTCAACTCCGGCGGGTTGCTCTGGGCGATGGCATCCGGCCGGGCACAAGGAACGCAGGAAACCGAGTATCGCTTCTGCAATTCGGTTTCGGACTGGAATTTTGAAAGAACACGCACTGCCTCATCGACCGAAGCCGCCGTTCCATCAAGTCCGCCGACGATGAGGATGCGAAACGTTTTCGTCCCGGGATCCAGATCGTCCTCTGCGATGAAACAGGGAATCGTTGTTCCCTGTCGTGTCACTCCGATTGCCGATCGAATCACGCCATTCAGCGGATAGCGGTCGATGGCCCGTTCGACTGCCTCGGAGACGGCACCCAGACAGGAGTTTCCCGTGACGGCGAAGAACAGGAGAAAGAAGATGTGTTTCATAGATGCGACTCGGTGAAAGGCGGCAAGCTGCAACTGGACATGTCGAGTGCCTGGTACTGTTCGTTGGTGAAAGCGCGGGATTGCCGCCACTGTCGTACGGTAACATCTTGAGGTGGTGAGGTTTTCACATACAGCCGTGGGGGCTTATTTTGGTCCTTTGAAGGGAT
>JBDONA010001108.1:0-5054 GCA_039831575.1 Fuerstiella sp.
GGATTTTCCGCTTTCGCCTCCATTTCTGCGCCCGAAGGGCATATCTGCCGGGGCGTTGGGACGGCTGAGGGGAAGCAGCTTTCTGAGTTCCTTGTGTCGGCTTGTCCGGCAGTTTATGCCACCTCTGGTGCACCCACGATGTGGCCAACTCAGCCTCTCTTGCCTGACCGGATCTTTCGGCAAATTCGGGTTAAGCGTTAACAGTTGCCAGACCGATACGATCGACAGGGCGCTTCTTCGTCGCCTGTTTGTCCGTGGAACTGAGCCCTTAGAATTAATGGCTCCGGAGACCCTGTGATGCTTATCAGACGCATTACCCTGTTCGTAGTTGGCCTTCTGCTGTTGCCCGCAGTCTTCGCTGTTGAAGATGCAAATCCGTTTGCACGCTGGGACCAATTGAGAAAGTCGACGTCACCGACTCCACACTCGGCGACCGTCGCGCCCAAAGTCAAACGTGACGCAACAGAATCCGCGGCTCAGGTAGCCGTCGAGTACTTCTCACCAAGCGCAACTGCACAGAAGGTCCAGCAGCCGCCTCAGGTCAACGTCCCGCCCACCGCGGGCACAACGGTCAAACAGGAGCGACTGCGGACACCCGTAAGAACCAGTCGACCAGCAAAGACTTCCGCAGAGGTAATGGTTCCACAACGGTCCGCGGATGAGTGGTCCTCGACGTTTGTGGTACAGCCGAAAGCAACATACCAGAACAGGGCTTCGTCTCGTTTCAATGAAAACGAAAACTCCGCCGCGTTCATTGCTAATCCGCAGAGCCAGTCACAGATTCAACAGGTCAGTGTTGAGTTCGACGAACCAGTTCAGCAGGACGCCACCGCAAACCCATTCTCTGAATTCCTTTTGCCGGGTGATGGTGCCAGTGGCGCGACTTCATATGACCAGGCCGCTCCTGCCGCAGACGCGGAAGCGGAAGCGTTCGCCGAATCCGTGAACCCGCAAACTGTACAGCCAGCAGTTACCGACACGAATCTGCCAACGACTCCTCGCGGTCCGCAGACGCCCAGTGTTACACTTCAGTGGATACACCATGCTGACTTTAACGTGGGGCAGGAATGTCGCTGCGATCTGGTTGTGGAAAACACGGGCCGATCAATAATACGAAGCGTTGTCGCAGAAGCCGTGCTTCCCGCAGGACTGGAAGTCGTCAGTTCACAACCGGCCCCTGCAACGGACGGCGACACGGCCAAGTGGACGATCGGGGAACTTCAGCCTGGTGAAAAACGTCTGATCGAACTGGTCCTGCTTCCCCGACAACAGGGCGATATCCAGCTGAATGCGTTTGTGCGACTGACTGGAGCCAGCTCATCCACATTCTCTGTGAAAGAACCTCGGGTTGCAGTGCGAATTGACGGGCCGGCGGCTGTCGAAGTCGGACAGCAGGCCAACTACACCATTCATGTCGCGAACCCGGGTTCCGGCACGGCAAGGAATGTAGTCATCCAGGCGGCCATTCCGGACGGGATGGAGCACCGCGAGGGAAAACTGCTGACAATCGAGATCGGGACACTGAATCCGGGAGAATTCCGACAGGCCCGCCTGAGTTTGACGGGTTCCATGGGCGGAGAGCATCCTCTGGCTGTTCGGGTTCGTGCGGAAGGCGGACTCGCTGATCAGACGTCAGAGACAGTATCCGTCGCTGAACCCCGACTCAATATCGGTCTGCGAGGACCATCGGAACGGATGACGGGCCAGATCTGCGAATATGAAGTTGTCGTGGTCAATGAAGGCAGAATGCAGACCAACAACGTGCGTGCCAAATACAAAGTTCCGGAAGGCTGCGAGTTCATCAGCGCAAACCGAGGTGGTAAGTTTCGAGAAGCCGACGGGATGATTGACTGGTTCGTGGGCAGCCTGGGGCCGAATCAGGTGAGTCACTTCCGTGTTTCGCTGCGGGCTTCTGCCTCCGGCACGTCCACTCATCAGGTGGGAGTCGTCTCGGAGTACGGCAAGATGACGATGGCGGAACATACCACAGAAGTTCACGGCCACGCCCAATTGACCCTGAAGGTGGTTGCCAGCAATCGTCAGGTGTATCCCGGTGACGAAACAGTATTTGAGGTGCGAATTGAAAACACAGGGGCCAGTCCGGCAACGAATGTGGGACTTTCCTGTGAACTGCCCTCAGGACTGGAACGACTGGATGTGACCGGGCCGTCCGAATACATCGCCGACAACGGCGTGATGGTGTTTCGGTCAATGCCCACACTGGATCCAGGCAAGACGGCGGTCTTTGCCGTGAAGACTCGGTGTATTCGCCCTGGAACTCACAGCATGCGAGTTCGTGTGGCCAGCGAATCCGTCAGTGAGCCTCTGATCGGCGAAGAAACGACGACTGTCCTGAAACGAATCGCCGGTCGATAACAAGTGCTGGCCCGGCAACGGATCAACCCGCGGTCGATTCCGTTCCGAGCCGCGGCTCTCGTCAACACCGGTAGTGGCTACCGGGATGACAATTCACAGTGTCACGCTGTCGAACCAATTTCGAGCGGTAGCTCGAAAGAACCGCCGAAGGCGGCTACCGGAATGACAATTCACTGCGTTGTACCGTCAGCGAGTGGGGCTTCTCGCCGTCGATGTTGACAACTTCGTACGTCACCTGTGGATCGTCCAGAGTTGTGTCGAACGTCACCAGCCCAAACGACTGAGGCTTGTTGTAGCTGAAGATGGCTCCGGCTTTCTCCATCGTCGGATGGATGTGCTGGTTGGTCAGACGCGAGGAATTGAACTCGTAGAATCCGTACCCGTTTTCACGTTCAATTTTCCACGCATCAGAACGGTGTCGGTCAGCCGACATCAGCACAACACCTTCGATTTTCTGCTGCTCGATGAAACTCAGGATCTCTTCGTGTTCCTCTTTGTAGCCGTTCCACGTATCCAGGCTGTCACCCTTGGTGCGAAAGTCCCACGGCACGGATGAACAAATGATCTTGAACGTGCCGTTCGCTGCCGCCAGCTGTTCCTTCAGCCACTTCTTCTGTACGGCACCCAGCATGGAACGTGGATTCTGTTTGGGGCTGGTGCGGTAGTAGCGGCAGTCGAGCATGATGAAGTCAACGTCGCCAATATTGAACGAGTACCAGCAGCCCGGCTGGGCATCGCCACCGCCGTAGCCGGGATTGGCCCAGTTCTGTCGAAAGATCGGGAACGCCCAGTCCTTCTTCCAGAACGGGACAGCGATGTCCGCTCCGCCCCAGCTGTCATTGGTGCTGAAGTCGTGGTCGTCCCAGATCGTAAAGACGGGCGAACGTGCAGTCAGCTTTCGCCATTCCGGTCGAGACTGACGTCGCTGATACGTGTATTGCTGCATCACCACGGATTCAGGGTCGTCGATGTACACATTGTCCCCCAGCAGCAGGATCGCGTGAGGATCAAAGCTGCCGATCGTGTTCCACATCCGTTCGTTTTCAGGAACGTATCCGGCCCCTCCGCCGAATGCGATCACAAACTTTGAAGCCTGTCCCGTCGGTGTGAGCGTGCGGAACCGTTGATCGGCGTTAAACTGGAACGGGCCGTCTCCTAGTTTGACAGCGTAGTAGTACTTGGTGTTTGCTTTCAATCCTGCCACTCGCGTGACGGTCGTAAAGTCTTCGTCGGCCTGAGTCTTCGCGGGCCTTGTCTTGCTGCCGTCGCTTAGATTGGCCGATTCGCTCAGAAGGACCTGCACGTCAGCTTCGGACTGAGTTCGCACCCAGAACGCTGCTGACGAATCCGTCACGCTGCCCACCAGCGGCCCGTGAACTGGCAGAGTTGAATACTTGGCCATGACGTCCTGCAGTAGTCCCGTGCTCAGCAGCGGCTTCATCATCTCTCGCGGCCCCGCAATCAGGCGACCGTCCGGCAGTCCCGCCGTGATGGCCCGTTTCAGAAATCCTTCCGCGGCTTCGATGTTGCCTCGCTGGCCGTGCAGTATGCCCAGCATGTACAGCGTCTCAGCGTCGTCAGGGTGTTTGGCCAGATACTGGTCGAGAAACTCCTCCGTCCTGTCGAGTTCGCCTCGCAGGATGAACCGCAGCGAAGACTGATGCACTCGCTTGTATTGGCTCTCCTTCCGAAACGACATGTCCGGTTTCGGCTTGCTGGCACCGCCCAGATCGTAATCCGGAATTATCTGAGCAACAGTCCCGGTTGCCGGGATCATTGTGAAAACACACGCTAACCAGAATCGCTGCATTGTAATTGTCCTGAACCCGCATTCTCTATGACGTAAATCGTGACGCCAGTCCTTTTACAAAACAGTCCCTCAACATGGCAGCGACGACGATAGAAGTTGGCCAGGACTTGTAAACACCGGAACGACCGTTTGGCACAGCGTTGCTATTCACCGTAGTGCAGGCAGCCTGCCCCCAAAACCGGCTGGCCGCCTGCCGGCATCGAACGTCCGCTGAAATCAGGCGACTGACGTCTCCGGTTCGGAGAATGCAAAGAACCGGGACAGAAGGTGCCATGCGCGGATCGTTCGCCCGGTCCCCCCGCAGAAGACCGATCACGGAACACCTGGTACGTCGCGGACGGACCTGCATCTGAGAACAAGGACTTCAGCCGCAGATTCGCGGAACGACGAACACTAGTCGGCCAGCCTGAGACATGGCATCTCACGTCCCGCCTGATGCAGCGTCACTTTGGGGCTGCTGCCCGTCTTCACCAACTCGAATTGCAACGTCGCGTCAACAAGCTGATACTTCCATTCGGTTTCGCACCTGGGAAGGACCGCCAGATATTGCTGCCCCATGGGCTGAGCCATCATTCGACCGGTTTGCTTTTGCTGACAGGATGTACGGGATCAATAGGTTTTGATTCTGGTGTTTGACGTTTCCATCCTGTGAACCCTATCGGAATTTCTCTTCGTGTATTTGACGTCAGCCCCCCGTTGATTGGGCTTACTCCTGGGAAACCCGGTGCAGCACTGTCACCGATCCGGCTCGCTCGCCAGTCACGTGCCTAAACCTGCCGTCCGGAGATTCGGCAATGCCGTTTGCGCCGTTGAGTCCCTTGAGGTCCGAGTCGTCGTACTTCAGTGTCTGCTCATGTGTCAGCCTGCC
>JBDONA010000998.1:0-5050 GCA_039831575.1 Fuerstiella sp.
CGGAGCCCGCTGGCGCGTCCGTCGAGTCAACCGAATGGCGGGTCTCTGCGCCCTCATGTACAGCGAGCAATGGAATCAATACTGGAATACACTCGCCACTTAAAAAACACTATCCGTTACTGCACCCGCGACGATGACCTGACGGTCGACATGGGTGCCTTTGAGACGTCATCCATCAGTGGAAACATCGATGGAGATACGGACTTCGATGCGAATGATTCTTTCCTGATTCATCTTGTGAAGCTGGCCGGCACTGACGCACAGCTTAATCAGTCCAAAGGCAGCAGTTCACTGACGGTGGACCAGTTACGAACAAACATCAGCCAGCTGGGATCACTGGCAGATGTCGACGGCGACGGCGATTTTGATGCCAACGATTCGTTCCTGATTCACCTGGTCAATCTGTCCGGCACGGACACCCAGATCGAACAGTCCAAAGGCGGCAGTTCTCTCACGGCCGCACAGATTCGGACGAACATCAACGCTCTCCACACACAGGCGACCACCAGTTCGGTCACCACACAGAAATCTCAGGTGTTGCAATCCGTGATGGCGGGAATTTCGAAGAACGATGTTGCCGAGAACCTGTTCGCCAATGTAGAAGCAGCGACGGACGGTCTGCCAATCGCACTGGCCGATGCCACTTCGGCGGAAGTTGCTACGGCATCCGTCTGAGACGAATTCCGGAACTGGATCGACGCGATTTAGTTTTCGGTGAACACCTTCTTCCCTGCCTGTCGACTGCCACGGACCAGGTGAGAAGAGCGCTTTCAGTGGATTCCTCTTTGACCATTCCAGTCAGCCTTGCGAGTTGTACGGAACAAGACACATGACAGTAAAGAAACGAATCCTGATCTCCATTGGCTGGTTCGTGCTGGTGATGGCCATCGGGGTCGGTGGCGTGTTCTGGATTCAATCGAATACCCACAACAATGAAAAACGGACCCAGCGCGCGGCGTTGCTGGGGACCGGACTTGGATGTCTGGGCGGTGTTGGTTTCGCAGCGTTATGGTTGCCGTTTGCTTACCGGCTGGGCAAACAGAAACGCGAGGAACGCGAGGAACTCCAACGAGCGGCCAAAAGAAAGGCCAGCAGCGGGCGCAAATCCAGACGAGGCGCCTCGGGTGGTGGCAAATCGCCCAAAGGCAAATCCCGTTCTCGTTCACGCCGGCGCAAAAAGTAGCCTGCAACCCAACGATTTGATGTCAGGCTTTCGCGTATGCCCGAACCGAGCATCGGTTGCAGGTGGATCTTCCTGTGATATGTTGCCAGACTCAGGAAATTGCTATCCCCCTCCCCGGCCTGTGGAGTCCCCGATGCGAATCCATATTCTTGCTGCAGCATTGACGGCAGTGACGTGTCATTCCGGCAACGCGGCTAATCCGAATGTAATCGTGATTTTTGCGGATGATCTCGGCTACGGTGACGTGGGTTGCTTCAACGAAGACTGTCCATTCAAAACACCGCGACTTGATCAGATGGCGGCTGAAGGTGCAAAGCTGACAAGCTTTTATGTTCCAACTCCCTACTGTGCTCCTTCCCGAGCAACCATTCTGACGGGCCGGTATCCGTTCCGACACACGGTCGTCCGCAATCCTGCTCCCGATGCGGGGGAGTCGAACTTCGGCTTGCCTCAGTCCGAGGTGACGATCGCCGAACTGCTGAAGGCGAAAGGGTACGCCACAGCCGCCTATGGCAAATGGCATCTCGGCCACAAGCAGCAGTGGCTGCCGCGCACGCAGGGCTTCGACGAGTACTTCGGAATTCTTTATTCCAATGACATGTTCCCCGTGCAACTGATACACAACGAATCAGTTGTGGAATACCCGGTGGTACAGGCGTCGCTCACCGCACGGTACACGCAGAAGGCCCTGGAATTTGTACGGGAAAACAAAGGCCGACCGTTCTTTCTGTACCTGCCACACGCGATGCCACACAAACCGCTGGCTGTCTCGGATGATTTCTACACGCCCGAGACTCGTGACGATCTCTACGCCGACGTCATTGCCGAACTGGATGCGAACGTGGGGCGAATTCTGGACGAACTCAGCGTTTTGGGCATCGACCGAAACACTCTGGTCATTTTCACGTCAGACAACGGTCCATGGTACGGCGGCTCCACCGGCGGATTGCGGGGCATGAAGGGCAAGACGTGGGAAGGAGGCCTGCGAGTCCCCATGATCGCGCGGATGCCTGGCACAATTGCCGCCGGACTGGTGTCCGATGAGCTGGCGGCGACGGTCGACGTGCTGCCGACGTTGTGCCACTTGACCGATACCGTTGTGCCAGCGGATCGAGTCATGGACGGACGAAACATTCTGCCGTTGTGGCAGGATGCCGCTGCGAAGAGTCCCCACGATGCCATCTTTGGAATGCAGGGAGCCAACCTTGCAACGATTCGCTCCGGGCACTGGAAGCTGCACGTCCGAAGTCCGGGCCCGCTAAGATTCAGCAATCTTTCCCCGCAGCAGCTTGAGAACTATGTTGACCCACGCGGTCCCGACGGAGTCACCTTTCTTGCTCCGTTCGAGCAGGCAAAGCCAACTCAACACCCAGGTGTGACTTCCGGGGACGCGCCCAACACAATGATGCTGTTCGATCTCCGGGCCGACCGTGGTGAGCAGCATGACGTGGCCGATGAGCATCCGGACGTCGTGAAGCGATTGCAGAAGAAGTTTGAGACCATGCTTGCCGAAGTCCCAACGTTTCCGGTGTCGAAATCCGACTACCTTTTCGATCCCCCGCCCCGCGGTACACCGCGAGTCCTCATGCGGCTGATCGGTGGCGAGTTGCGATACGATCGTGTACCAAAGTCGCAGCAGCATCTGCTGCTCACTACGCCATAGCCGCCCGTTCGCTGGGCCAACGGTCTATGGAGACATCATTGAAACTTGTCATTCACCCATCCATCGACAATCAGAGACTGCATGCAGTCCAGCAGGCAGCGCAGTCATTGCACGTCGTCAATGCCGAAACACAGACAGAGGCCATCGAAGCCATCACTGATGCCGATGGTTTTTTCGGGAAAATGACTCCAGAACTACTGGCAGCGGCCACCCAGCTTCACTGGGTGCAGTCTCCGACCGCCAGCCTGGAACACTATCTGTTTCCGGCCCTGATTGAGCATCCCTGTCAGCTGAGCAACATGCGTGGACTGTTTTCAGACGTTATCGCCGACCACGTGATGGGATTCATCCTGTGTTTCGCACGCAACCTGCCTACCTACCTGCGCCGCCAACAGCGGGCGCGGTGGGCGCCGGTCGGCAATGAAAGTCTGAAGGAGTTTTCGAATGATGCCGGGCCTGCCAGCGTATCCCCGGTTGATGCGTCTCACATACATCTGGCCGACACAACGCTTGGTGTCGTCGGAGTCGGACATATCGGTCGCGAAGTCTGCGTGCGTGCGGCCGCATTTGGAATGACCATCATGGGCATTGATCCTGTGTGTCGCAGGGTGCCTGGCATTGTCGACGACGTCCGCGACGTCGATCATCTGCCCAACCTGCTGGCCCAGTCCGACTTTGTGGTCATCGCCGCGCCCCATACTCCGCAAACGGAGAAAATGTTTCGCACGGCTCAGTTTGAACAGATGAAGAATTCGGCGTACCTGATCAACATCGGTCGCGGAATTATCGTTGATCTGGAGGATCTGACCGATGCTCTGGAACGCCGACTGATCTGCGGCGCAGCACTGGACGTATTTGAGACCGAGCCGCTACCGACCGATCATCCGTTATGGCAGATGGAGAATGTCATTATCACGCCCCATATTGCCGCCGCGTCCCCACGTGTCTCAGAGAGGCACCAGGCGACGCTGCTGGAGAATATTCGACGATTCGCAACGGGACTGGAGCCAACGACACTCGTCGACAAGCGGCAATGGTTCTGAGTCGTTCGACACCATACGGACAGCAGGTGGGAGCACGGGGCAATGCCCACGCACGTAAACGAGCTGTCGGTTCAACCTGCCGCATGCAAACTCGTTTCACCGCGCGCCCAACGGGCCGGGTTCCTGTCTGCCCACGCGGCAGCACAGGGCGGTGCTCACTTGAATGAACGAACTGGTCTTTGAACGGCGGCTGATCCGGACACACGCCTCTGGCAAACCACCAATCCGAAACCATAATCGAAGCGGCGGGTCACTTGCCGGGCACACGCTCGGACCGTATCTTCTGAAACTCCCTCCACAACAAAATCCACGATTGGCCAGACAAATCATGTTTTCACGAACCGTCCATTCTCTGGTTCTGCTGTTCACCGCTCTGTTTTGTTCAGCTTCGATGGCTGCAGCCGACCGACCGCCGAATGTGGTCATCATCTTTATCGATGACATGGGCTACGCCGATATTGGTCCATTTGGCGCACAGGGATACGAGACTCCGCACCTTGACCGCATGGCCAAAGAAGGTCGCATCTTTACGGACTTCTACGTCACTCAGGCCGTATGTTCTGCGTCGCGGGCTGGTTTGCTGACGGGATGCTACAACGTCCGCGTCGGCATTGGCGGAGCACTCGGACCATCGGCAACCATCGGCATCAACAAAGACGAAGTCACCATTGCAGAAATCTGTAAACAAAAGAACTACGCGACAGCATGCTACGGCAAATGGCATCTCGGGCACCACAAACAATTTCTGCCCATGCAACACGGCTTCGACGACTACTTTGGTCTGCCGTACAGTAACGACATGTGGCCGTATCACCCGGGCGTTCTGCATTTGTCGATGAAGGAACGCCTGAAAAAATGGCCGCACCTGCCGCTGATTGACGGCAACACAACAATCAATCCACAGGTCACGGGCAAAGACCAGGAACAACTGACCACTCAGTACACCGAAAAGGCGGTTCAGTTTATTGATGATCACAAAGACGAACCGTTTCTGGTCTACCTGCCTCACAGTATGGTTCACGTGCCACTGTACGTTTCCGAAAAGTTTAAAGGTAAGAGCGAACGAGGCCTGTTCGGCGACGTGATGATGGAAGTCGACTGGTCGGTGGGCCAGATTCTGGATGCGATCCGCGAGCACGACCTGCAGAATGACACACTTGT
>JBDONA010000481.1:0-5049 GCA_039831575.1 Fuerstiella sp.
CTTTCAGAGCGCCGACCGATTATGGCACAATTCTGCCACGGATTGACACGCAGACGCAAAGCATTGATACGTTTCTTTCACTGGAGGCCGGACATGGATCGACGATTCTTTTCGCAGTTGCTGGCGTTTGGTGCCGGACTGTTTTCAACGACGCAGATTGCCGCGAAGGATGAAGCCGCGGGCAACGAAAATCGTGCTGACAAGGCAGAAGCCAATACGCCGGTCAGTTCTGCAGCGTCGTCCGGGCTGCCCGTGACTGTCAGCGACTTTGTCGGTCAGGCAGCCGCCAGACTTCCGAGGGCAAGCTTTGACTACGTCACGACCGGTTCCGAAGACGAAGTCACGTTGCGCGACAACGTGGAAGCGTTTCGCCGCATTCGGGTTCTGCCTCCGCTGCTGCACGGAGTGAACCAGACCGATCTGTCGACCACAGTGTTGGGCCAGAAGATTTCGATGCCCGTTCTGCTTGCCCCGGTGGCCGCACTCAGAATGCTGCATCCTGAGGGTGTGCTGGCTTCCGCGCGAGCAGCCACGCGAGTCGGCACGATCTGCGCTGCCAGCTCAAGCGCGCTGAACAGTGTGGAAGAGATTGGCAGGTCGTCCGCCGGACCCAAGTGGTTTCAGGTCTACGTCCCGCGGAAACGCGACGTCGCCGCCAAGCTTGTCGCCCGCGCTGAAGCTGCCAGCTTTAAGGCCATCGTGGTCACCGTTGATCTGGGCGAACGCAAGGACGCCGATCTCAGAAATCGGTTTACGGTACCGAAGGACATGCTGCTGAAACATCTGCGTGATGTCGGATTCAGCCATCTGACAGATCGAAACAGTCATGAGGAACTGAACGCGTTCAACGCCGCCGCGTGGGACATTTCGCTGAATGTGGATTTTTTTAAGTGGCTGCGGGGCGTGACGAAGCTGCCGATTCTGTTGAAGGGTGTCCTGTCACCGGATGCCGCGCAGCAGGCCGTCGATCTGGGGCTGAACGGAATTATCGTGTCCAATCACGGCGGCCGGCGGTTGGACGGCATGCCGGCATCGATTGATGTTCTGCACGAAGTGGCTCTGGCGGTCGACGGGAAAATCGAGATTCTGATGGACGGCGGCGTTCGCCGCGGCGGGGATGTCATGAAGGCACTGGCGTTTGGTGCGAAAGCCGTTCTGATCGGCCGGCCGCAGGCGTGGGCTCTGGCCGCGGGAGGCGAAGCGGGAGTTAAACGAGTGCTGGATATCCTGCGTGACGAGTTGACCAACGCGATGATTGCGTCCGGTTGTGCTACGGTCGACGACGTCAATTCAGGACGGGTTGCCAGCAACATTTAGCGTCGAGTTTCAGACCATTGAGAAGCTTGTGGAGACGGCCCATTCGCCTCGCAGAACTCTCGCGGCGAAGAATTCAGTTCAGTTCGTGAATTGGCACCGTTAAAAGAGCACCTGCTCGAGTGCCCACGGCCTGATACATAATCTTTCTGGGCGGGGAGTATTGAGACCGCACAATACACTGGCCTCCTGCAAACGCTTTGATTTGAACCGCGTGTTCGTCTCTGCAGTCCAGATCGACATACAAGTGAATCGTCTCACAGATGTGGACGAGTAGTTCCTCTGTTCGGTCGCAGTCGCTCCAATTCCAGCCGGGAAGCAATCGTTCCAGTTCTCGCTTTTCGTCGTAGGAATAGCAGTCTTCGCCACTGGTAAGATTTGCGATCAATCGCAGCCAGTGCATGGCATCCGCAACATTCCGGACCGAACGTCTCAGGTACCAGATGGCTGCGTGTTCCGTTCCACCGATTTCGTTAGTCGCTATACCAGTCCTGGCACCATTCAAACACGTTGCCATGCATGTCATACAGACCCCACGCATTCTTACCACCCACAGGATGTGTCGTTTCTCCAGAGTTCTTGTCATACCACACGTAATAACCCAGCTCGGATTCACTGTCTCCAAAACTGTAAGCTGTCTGCGTCCCTGCACGGCACGCATACTCCCACTCCGCTTCCGCCGGCAAGCGGTACACATAACCCGCCGACTTCTCTGCTGGCAGCTCTGACAGCTTCCGGCAGAACTCGACCGCTTCATACCAGCTTCCCGGCTGGTGGCTTGTTTGACAGGTCGCCGATAACACGGTGTACTGGAGGAGTCGGCATTCCTGCCGCCGCATAGATCGCTATTCGTTCTGTGGTCACATCCACCACTTCGGCAATGTTGTCTTGCCATCAGGGAAGTCTTAATGAACGTTCGATTATTTGGGTGGCTAGCTTTCGGACTGGTGCTAGGTTCCCTCTTGGGAATCTCATTCGGTAAGGGTGACCCAAGAGCTCCGCTCGTCGTCGGCGCAGTCGGTGGCGTGTTGGGACTTGTGGGATTCTGCGCTGTTTCGGCCGTAAGCAGAGCGTGGAAGATCGACGCTTCACGGACGAACTACCTCGCGATTCTCGGCGCGCTGTTGGGCGCCATTTGCGGCGGTGTCATTGGAACGCTCAGCCGTTTTGGCAGGCTGATGATAGCAATCTTCAATCCGGATCTCCCGGAACGGGATTTCGGAACTTTCTTCGGTGCAACTGGTGGTATCGTCCTTGGCGCACTATTGGGTGCGTGCCTCGTTTCGGCGGCGGCGCCATTATTCAGGCGTCCGAAAACCAAACGTGAAGAAACGAGCTGACAGAGCCATTATAATCGCAAATACCACATAACAATTGAGGATTTGACTTCGCGGCGATGGTAGATGGAGGGTCGATCGCGGGGTGAATTCGGTTGGCTGGGTTGCGTGCTACGCAGATTGGTCGAGCCGAAGCTCAACCTTGGGTTGCACCGGAGCAACGTGGCCCGTCGGCTCCGGCGATTGGCTGCGCCGTTATATCGCCTACGTCGCCGGTCCGCGCTGCCCGGTGAACCCGCGATCGGTCATTTGTAGTTAGAAGCAATGAAACGGCTGCGGGACGGTTTGAGACCATGTGACACCAAATGACACCGCTGTGGGGTCAGGTAATGACGCAGTCCAACGCAGGTCTCATCCAAACCTAACCACAATTAACACCACCACAGCTTAACGCTTGTTCAGCTTCAGAATGAGCTGGGCCGCCTTCAGGCAGTCCTTGTGTTTGCGGTCGAGGGCAATGCTGGTGACTACGTCCATGACGTCACGTGCCCTCTGCAAGGCTGTGAGCTGTGACTGCTTCTGCAGCGACTGCACTGCATGTCAGTACGGTACACCTCAACTGAGAGGACCAGCCATCACTTGTGCAAAGAGAGTCGTGGGCTGCTGGATCTCGTTGGTTAAGGCGTCGTGTGATGATTCCTCACTTTCCCGGGAGGGATTGAGGGAGAAGATCAGAACCAATCAGTGTCATCAAAGGGTGGTTTGATGGCTCAGCCGTAAAACGTTTGAGTTGCTGCGACGATTAGCGCCGGTACTGATGAGCGTCGCGGCGTGGTCACGCGAAGTCGGACTGGTGACGAACGACACACATTCTCAGTTGTCGTCTTCGGGAGAACGCATTTTCTCGACGACTTCCGGTTCGATCTTCTCCTGGGCCAGGTACAGCGTGAATACCTGCTCCTGCCAGGCAACCAACGATCGTTCCAGATCGAACTGAGGCCACTGGATGAAATCGCCAGTGGGCGTGAACGCGCCGCAGGTAATCAGAACGTGAGTATGTGGATGCCAATGCGGGAGTTCGCCATGTGACTGTATCGCCGCTATCATCCCGGGCACCACATCGTCGCGACCAGGCAAACGTCTGGCTTCACGTTTGAGGCACGTCCGATTCGTACTTCTCACGAGGACCTCAGCCATGAGAATTGCCACCACCCTTACCGTTCTCACTCTTTCCATCCTCACTTCCACCGCAGTCGCCCAATCGCAGGCCTCCAACACGCTCCTCGCCCCGTGGCAGCGCGGCATCAACGTCAGCATCAAGACCCAGCCCGCGATGAAGGTCTGGTTCTGGTTCTACGAATGGAACATGTTTGAGGCGGTCAAGCCCGGCCAGCACACCGGTGGTAAATACACCGGCAACGACATCGTCGTCAACGACACCCGCACACAGGGCTCCATCACCGTTTCACCCGACCTCAAGGTCGACATCACCGCCGTCCCTGATGGCGCCGAACTCCTGCTGACCATCACCAACAAGTCAGCGCACGATTGGCCACGCCTCGCCGCCATCATCCCCTGTTTCAACCCCGGCCCAGCCAACAATCGTAACCCCCAGTTCACCAACGAAGATACCTGGTTCCTTGCCCCCGATGGCCTCACCCGGACCATCAAGCGTCAGATCCATTTTAACCAGACCCTCCGCAAGGCGATCGACAAGGAAGCCGACCCCCAAGACCCCGACAACCCATACGCCTGGACCAACAAGTGGCCCAGGACAGATCCCAACGCCACGGTCGGGCTGCTGCTTCGTCGCTCCAACGACAAGCAATGGGTCATGGCCATCGCCTGGGACCGCTTCCTCTCCGTTCAGGCCCACAACCCCTGGCTCTGCATGCACCAGTCCATCCACATTGGCCCGCTCAGACGCGGCGAGACACGGACCGTCCGCGGACGCATCTACATCCTCAAAACAACACCGGAGCAGGTCGTCGAACGCTACCGCAAGGACTTTGCAGGCAAGAAGTAGATCGCCGGTGACATCGCGGTGACGGGGCTTAGCTCCTGCTACCGAGTGACCTCATCCCCTCGTTCCCGTAAAGCTTGCGGAGCTTTTCGAGGCTTGTAGGGTGCCAGAGCGGTGCGGCGTTGTCCCGGTTCCACTTGCGCCACAGAGCTTCAAGTTCTGCAGCCTTGGTGGGCAACGCCGTTAAGGATTTTGATGAGGGAAAAGGTGGGGTTGTGGAGAACGTGGTCGTATTAGAAAAAAGCCAGACTCCCGCATGTGGTGTGCGGACTGAATTTGCTTCAGCCCAGGAAGGAGTCTGGCTGGTCTGTCACGGAAGACAAAGACGACGGCGTCGAACACGCAAAACAAGTCGACGAAGTTCACTCACGGCGATTTATTGAAGAAGGCATTAACGTGGGTGTTCAACGACCGAATGTTCGCGGACGTGCGACT
>JBDONA010000107.1:0-22173 GCA_039831575.1 Fuerstiella sp.
GGTCTTGTCGACGGCGGCCTTGAAGCCGAATTCGTCGCTCTCGCCATAGCTGAATCCCTTCTTCACTCCGGCACCCGCAAGGAAACAGGTGAAGGCGCCTGGATTATGGTCGCGGCCAGTTCCGTTGGCCTGCAGGAATGGCATGCGTCCAAATTCCGTTGCCCAGACGACAAGTGTGTTTTCCAGCAGACCACGTTGTTTCATGTCGGCGATCAGAGCGGCCGTTGGCTGATCCATGATTGCGGCCTGCATCGCGTGCGTCTTTGCAATGTTCGAATGCGAATCCCAATTCGTGATACCGTTGCCGCCAGACGGATCGCTGCCATTGAACAGTTGCACAACACGCACACCCTGCTCAAGCAGGCGTCGAGCAAGGATGCAGTTCCGTGCGTAATGACCGCGCAATTCACTGCCGCCATCGACTCCGTAGGCCTTCAACGTTGATTCGGTTTCGCCAGACAGATCCATGACTTCCGGCACGGACGTCTGCATCCGCCCCGCCAGTTCGTAGCTGGCGATCCGTCCGGCAAGGTTGGCGTCGCCTGGATAGCTTTCGAGATGCCGAGCATTCAGCCGCTTCAGCAAGTCCACGGTCTGTCGATCGGCTTGCCGGGAGAGTGTCTCCGGTCGCCGCAGGTTGTTGGGCGGATTTTTCGCGTTGAAGTCCGTCCCCTGGAACGCCGCCGGAAGAAACCCGTTCCCGAAATTGTTTTTTCCGCTTCGCGCCAGGCCCCGCGGATCGTTGATGGCGACGAAGGCGGGCAGTTCCTGATTCTCTGTTCCCAGCGCGTAGGTGACCCAAGCGCCAAACGAGGGAAATCCTTCCATCGTAAACCCGGTGTTGATGAAGTTTTCGCCCTGCGGATGAGCGCTCGTGTCGGTGCTGAGCGCGTGGAAGAAACAGAAGTCGTCAACCTGTTCTGCAAGGTTGGGCAGCAATTCGGAGACCATCTTGCCGGTTTCGCCGCGCGGTTTGAATTCCCAGAATGGCTTGGCAATGTTTCCGGTGGGGCCTTCAAACGTGACCGCAGGAAGTCCTGGTGGTTTTTGGCCGTCAAGTTTTGCCAGCGCGGGCTTATAATCGAACGTGTCAACGTGGCTGACTGCTCCTGGACAATAGATGACCAGTACCTGCTGCGCGGCCACGTCAAATTGGGGCTTTCGCGCCGCGTAGGGATTGCCTGGATCGACGTCCGGCCGAATCGGCGTTTTGCCACCAACAGTTCGCGGCACATCAGCCAACAGTCTGTCTGCGTCAAGCAGGCCAGCCAGGGCAAGTCCCGCCGTAGACAGGCCTGCCGTGCTGAGAAAGCTGCGACGATCCAGCAGGTGGCGTCCGTTGAGTGATAGGAGTTCAGGGTCCGTCATGGCAGGAATGCAAACTCGTTGGAATTGATTAACGCTCGACAGACGAGCGACAGGTTGTTGTCTTTGGCCAGCACCATGCATGCTTCGCGTTCGTGGTCGTCCGGCACACGGCCCAGCAGCAGTTCGAAGCAGCGGTCGATCGACCGGGCGTCATCGCTGTCTGCAACCTGGCTGGCACGCACGGCAACTTTCTTCGATTGCTCAATCACGAAGTCGCTGTTCATCAGGTTGAGCGCCTGCAGCGGCGTCGTGGAAACCGGACGCTTTGCTCGAACCTGGCCGCAATCGGGAAAATCGAACGCCGTGAACATGCGATCGTCCACGCGACGCATTCGTTCCTGATAGATCATGCGCCGCCAGGTTTCCGCACCGTGATTGTCGGTCACTTCCCATTGGGAATATCGCTTTTTCACATTGTGGATTCGATAGCTGCGGCCGCCATTCGTCCGGTCAAGCGACCCGGAGGCTTGCAGAATCGAATCACGAATGACTTCCGCTTCCACACGCTTTGGTGGAAATCGCCACAGCAGGATCGCATCGGCATCGACCGTGAGGCCATCCTTACGCGGCAGGCTGGACTGACGAAAGGCGCGAGACATGACCATCAGCCGAATCAGCTGCTTCATTGACCAATTGGCTGGCTTCATGCTTTCGTCAGCATGGGTTGGGTGCATTAACTCGGCAGCCAGCCAATCGAGCAGTTCAGGATGTGCGGGAGCTGAGCCGGCGGCCCCAAAGTCGCTGGTGGTTGTAACGATTCCCTGGCCAAAGACATGGTGCCACAGGCGATTGGCTGCGACACGTGCAGTCAGGGGATGTGTGGAACTGGTCAGCCACTGTGCAAATGCCTTGCGACGCTGTGGTCCCGATGCGTTCGGCTTCAGCTTCAGATTGCCATCGAGTTCCCGAAGTCCCGCTGCGAACACTTCATCGCGAGGGCTTTCGGGGCTGCCGCGATTAAAGATGTGAGTCTTCACTGGTTTCACGAATCGAGCAACGAAACTCGGTTTGGGGCCTTCTTCGTTTACCTGCTGAATCAACGGTTTCAATTCTTCCAGGACGGCAGCGCGGGACGGATGCTTCCTGTTCAGTTGTTCGAAGGTCATCGTGGACGCGACTTGCTGCCACTTGCCGTCGGTGTCTTCAGCTTCCACTCGATAGCCGCCGAAGTTGAATTTGTTCAGCCCCAGTAGGTAGTCGGTCTCCAGAAAATCTTCGCGGTTGGTGCTCAGCCGGACGCGATTGAACTTCTGCGGCTTCTGGAAGGTAAATTCAATGAACGGCTTTTCCTTGCTGCCGCCGCGAGACTTACCGCCCCAAGCCTCGGTACCATATTTTCCATCGTTGACCTTGTGCAGCTCTGCCCGAACCACCGCCATCTGCGGCGGGCTATAAGTCCTGGTCCCTGCGGTCGCGAGTGCCAGATTCTGTCGGCGATCCTCGGGGCCGAAAATCTCAATTTCATCCAGTCGCACACCTTTCCAGTTGAACGTGATGCGAACTTTCTGAGTGGTCGTCGTGGCAACGTGAAGTTCCTTGTACCCCGTCCAGTCTTCTTCCCATGGTCCCATGTCGCGCAGCTTCGCATGCAACTGGAAAATCTGGCTGTACAACTCTTTCCCGCGTACGCGCCGCGGATGATCCTCCGCCAGCTCGGGAAAACGGCCGCCGAATTCAACGTCCTGAAACACAGCCGACATGGAGTAGTAATCGCTCATCGATATTGGATCGAACTTGTGATTATGGCATCTTGCACACCCAATCGTCATGCCCAGTGCCGAGGCTCCGACCGTCTGCAGAATCTCGTCCACCCGATCCGCTCGGGCCTGCCGCCGAGCCGTCGGTTCCTGACCGACGGTTGCTACCGGTACGTGCGGGCCGGAAACCAAATACCCCGTCGCGTCGCCCTGCCCCACTGTATCGCCGGAGATTTGCTCATGCAGAAACTGATCGTAAGGCTTGTCGTCGTTGAAGGCTCTTATCACGTAGTCACGATAAATCCAGGCGTTCTTGCGATACATGTTGCTTTCACTGCCGTTGGTTTCCGCCCAGCGAATGACATCCAGCCAGTGCTGCGCCCAGCGTTCGCCGAAATGCGGCGATTCAAGTAAGCGATCAACGAGCCTGGAAAACGCGTGCTCGGGGTGTTTCGCGTATGCGCCAAGGAACATTGATGTCTCTTCCGGAGTCGGTGCCAGACCCGTCAGCACGATTGACGTTCGCCTGATCAGCGATCGAGGATCGGCGGATTCAGAAAAATCCAGCTTGTGATTCGAAAGTGACTGAAACAGGAACGCATCGATGGGGTTGGTCGAACCAGCAGCAACAGTGGGAACTCGGGGACGCACAATTGGCTGGAATGACCAATGATCCGACTTCTGTTCGGCGACCGCAGCCATCTGACCTGGCCAGACGGCGCCTTCTTTAATCCACTGAGACAGAAGTTCGATTTCTGTGGCTGGGATTCTGTCTTCGTCAGGCGGCATTTTGAGATCAGCATCAAGATGCTTCACCACATCGATCAGATAGCTTTTGTCTGGTCTGCCGGGTACGAGAGCGGACAGGCCCGAATCGCCACCGCGCAGCATGTTGGCACGAAGATCGAGACGCAGTCCCGATTCCTGTTCGTCTTCGCCGTGGCAGTCCCAGCAACGGGCTTCCAGAATCGGAGCGATGTCACGCCGGAATTCGACTTCGTCTGCGCTGGCCCCGTTTGCCAGGCAGCACGCAACGCAGGAAGCGGCGAGTATCGTAAGACTTGATGCACTCATGGTTTTGCGGTCGTTCCTCATTCATCACAACCCAAAGCTTAAGTGTGTAAGCGGGGCTGTCTTCAAGGCGATTACCGCCAACCCCTCGAGTAATGATGGTCCCCAGGCGTCGTTACTTTTTTGGTGGCGGGTCAAACTCAGCTCGATAAGTCTTGTATTCTAACCAAGTCAGTTTGCCGTTTTTGTTCGCGTCGGCGACTGGATGCGTTGCGAAGTATTTGTCTTTCCAGGCCTCGGCATCCTGTTTCGGATCGGGGCGTTTCGATGTCGATGGCTTTGCCTGAAACGCTGGTTGTGGTGGCACGTCAGAACCGGCCGCTGGAATTCGTGACTTCAGTTTTTGGCGAAATGCATGAAGTTTTTCGGCGGAAGCCGAGTCATCCGCCAGGTTTGTCCATTCGCGCGGGTCATCCTTCGTGAAGTAAAGTTCTTCCTTGCCGTTTTCGTACCGAATGTAGCGCCAGTCCTGCGCGCGTAGCGAATAACTTTCCTGCGACGGATCGTACTTCATTCGCCATTTGTAAAGCGCCGTTAAAGCTGAGTCTGGGCCGGACCATTCGCCACTCTCTGGGTTTTCAAGCAACGGTTTCAGACTATGGCCGTCGAGCGAATGACCTTTGCTGTTCTTTCTGGTCTCACCGGTCAGCCCGCAAAGATCAATCAGCGTCGGGTAAATGTCGACCAGGGAAACCGGTCGCGTTGAGACAGCTTTGGCTCTTGCAACACCCGGTGCCCGAACGATCAGCGGTACTCGAGTGCTTTCCTGCCACAACGAGTTCTTGTACAGATAATTCTTCTCACCCATGCCCCAGCCGTGATCGCTGGTCAGGATAATGATCGTGTTGTCTTTCAGAGATGAATTATCAACGGCATCCAGAATTCGTCCGATCTGTTCGTCCGCCGACGCAACACTGGCAAGATATGCCTGGATGAAATGACGCAATGCGTCGTCCTGCGACCCGTACGATTCCACCAACGTGTTAAACAAACGCGTTCCCATGTCTTCGCTGCGAGCAGCGTTCGGCTCCGCGCCTCCGGGAAGCCCACGAATCGATCCCGCATGCGTATCCTCAACGTCCCCCGGCCGAATGACTGGCAGCTCGATCGAATCAAGTGGAAACATGTCGAAGAACCGCTGCGGCACGATCAACGGCGTGTGCGGCCGAATGAATCCGACGCCCATGAAAAAAGGTTGTCGCCCCGGCTTGTCGGCTCGGACTTTCAGTTGATCAACGGCCCACTGTCCGTTGAGTTCGTCCGCCGTCAGGTCCCGGTCACTCTGCGAATCGACGCGCAGCGTCTTTGCATTCTTTCCCCAGCCGCCACTGCTCCATGAGAGCGACTTGCCATCCGGCGTTGTCCGCCCATACAGGCTGACGAACGGTCCGAACGAACCGTCCACCGCGCCGATTTCACGATAAGGCGCAGGCACATCCGGGTGAGCCATCTTTTGGTTTCCGTCGTAAGCAAAGGGACCATAGTCGGCCCGATTGCCATACTGTTTCCATTCCTGCGGAACCATGTGGTGCATCAGCTTGCCGGTGCCAAGCGTTTGGAAACCGTTCTCGCGAAAGTGATCCATGATCGTCCGTGAATTCTTCAAGACTTCATAGCCGTCCCACTTCGTGAACCCAAAGCAACCCGAATTGTGTGGATAGATGCCGGTGAACAGGCTCGCACGCGATGGACCGCAGATTGGGATATTGCAATGAGCCTGAGTGAAAGAGACCCCGCTGCGAGCCAGCCGCCGCATGTTTGGCGTGCTGGCTTGCGGATGTCCGCCGAACCCTTCGACGTAGTCGTTCAGGTCGTCGCAAATGATCAGAATGACGTTCGGCCGTGCAGCGGCTTGAAGCAGATTAGTGGTTGCCAGCAGAGCAACGCAGAGGGTGAACAGCGAAATTACTTTGGTGGTCATAAGAGCAGTTCTAAGAACATGTGGTCGTTGGGCTCGTGGGAAAGCGACTCTCGCAAGGGGAAAGACGTTCTCCGCGGCCACAAGTCAGCGTAAAACGCTGTAGGGGTCTGATTCTGATTGGGCAAAATCGTAACCTGAAGCGTCGCGCGCACGAAGTGGCTGACGGTTTCTTCCTCGCTTACGCTTCGGCCTGAGAGTGTCGGTGCTAAAAACCGGAAATGATTCCCCCACGCCCTGATATTCTGCGTCCTGGCGGAATTACCTCGCAAATTTGAGTTTTTCTGTAACCAACGGTCCTGCTGGCCCATGCTCAGAAGAAAAACGGCAGTTCTGTAATCCTGTCGAATATCAACACCGAGATTTTCTTATGCAAAATCAGACACCGCGGGACGCCCCCGACAACCGATTCGTCGACTTGCTTGCTCGAAACGATCAAGCCATCCGGCGTTCTGTACGTTCGTCGGCCAGCACCTGGATCATCGCGTCAAAAACGGTAGACTGCCCACAGTGGCCACGAGCGCCTCCATTCGCGTCTGACGCGCCATGCAATCGTTACTCGAGTGAAAATTAGTGAAAGTCATTATGAGGTCTTCAGCCTGCCGGATATTGCTGATGGTATTGCCGGTCATTGTCAATGTGACCGATGCACGCGCCGCAACAAGGCCCAGTATTGTCTTCATCTTTGTCGATGACCAGGGCTATTACGATCTGGGTTGTTATGGCGCGTCCGAGGTTAAGACGCCGCGGATCGATGCGATGGCGCAACAGGGGACGCGATTTACAGACTACTACGCGGCGGCTCCGATTTGCAGCCCGTCACGCGCGGGTCTTTTGACCGGGTGTTACCCGCGTCGGGTGGGCAACGAAACCTGGGTGCATCGGGCGGATTCACGATCGGGCATTCATCCGAATGAATTGACGATTGCCGAGCTGATGAAGGACAACGGTTACGCGACTGCCTGCATCGGCAAATGGCATCTCGGATTTCACGAGCCGTTTCTGCCGCGCAACCAGGGGTTCGATCACTATTTCGGATTGCTGCACAATCTTGACCCGGTTGAAATCGTCTATTTCGAAGACAAGGGAGGCGTGCCCCTGATGCGGAATGGCGCTGTCGTCAAACGCCCGGCCGATCCCGCGGAACTGACGAAGCTGTACACCGATGAGGCCATTCAATTTATCGAGAAGAACAAGGAAGGTCCGTTCTTTGTCTATCTGCCGCATACCATGCTGCACAACCCGCTGGGCGTGAGCGAGGAATTCAAGGGCAGCTCAAACTGGGGCGAATACGGCGACGCCATTCAGGAACTCGATCACAACGTTGGGCGTATCTTTGATTCGCTGAAACGGTTAGGCATCGACGATAACACGATCGTCCTGTACGTCTCCGACAACGGCCGTGGGCCGGGCCGCACACCGGAACAGAAAATTCGCGGCCGCAAGCTTTCGACGTACGAAGGCGGCATTCGCGTGCCGGCGATCGCCTGGGGGCCGGGACTGGGATTGCAGGCCGGAGCGGAATCTTCGACGGTCGTGCGAGCCATGGACTGGTATCCGACGCTGGCCACGTTCGCGGGGATCAAGGTTCCAGCAGGCCGAGTCATTGACGGGCGGGATATCAGTCCGCTGCTGAAGGGTGAGACCAAATTCGTGCCGCCACCGGGCATGAAGAAATCGCTCAACGCGGCCGTGCCGCTGCGGCGTCGATGGGATCCGGCGGGCGAATGGGCGCCCCTGATCAATCGCAACGAATACAATGACGCCTTCTTTTATCACGGCAGTCACGGCGCATTCGCCGCGGTGCGCTGGCGCAATTGGAAACTGTATCTGAATCCGTCCCTGCAGCTGTATGACCTGGCCAAAGACCCCGGAGAATCCATACTCGTTCGCAATCGTGACATCGCTCGCAAACTGCGCGGCATGGCGGTGATGTTTCAGGAGGAAATGCGGCTCGACGCTCGTCCGGCTGGAGAAGCTCCGCCGAAACCTCGCGCTGACGGGCGAACTGAGATCTCGCAGACGACGGTGGACAGTCTGGACGCGAAGCTTGACGTGACCTATGCACGCTATGGCGATCGCACGCTGGAGATGGATATTTATCGACCCAAAGGAGCCTGGGGGGAATTGCCCGCGGTCGTGTGCATACACGGTGGTGGTTGGGCGAAGGGCAATCGGACCAGTCACGAAAAGGTGGCCCAGGCGCTGGCGGCACGCGGATATGTTGCGGCGACGATTTCGTATCGCTTGAGCGGTGAAGCGCCGTTTCCTGCACAGATCCAGGACTGCAAGGCAGCAGTAAGATTCCTGCGGGCGAACGCACAGGAATACGGGATCGACACGGCCAACATCGGCGCGATCGGGCTTTCCGCGGGGGGACACTTAACGGCATTGCTGGCGACGTCGGCAGGGACAAGTGAGCTTGAAGGCGACGGCGGGAACGCGAACTTCAGCAGCGCGATCCAGGCGGCTGTGCCGATGGGCGCGCAGACGGATTTGCAGTCGCAACGCACTCGTGATATTTCCGCAATCGAGGAACGCGGCCGAATCTGGAGGCAGTTTCTGGGCGGCGCGCAGGTGGACAAGCCAGAGACGTATCGTCTCGCGTCGCCGCTATTTCACCTTGATAGGAATGACCCGCCCTGCTGGTTCATTTCCGGCGAAACCGACGATCCCAGCACTCACGCAGATGGATTTCGCCGGCGCATGTCGGAGTTGGGCCTCCCGTCCGAACTCACCGTCATCAAGGACGCGCCGCATCCCTTTCTGGGCAAACAGGTCTGGTTCGACCAGATGGCCGAAGTAGCTGACACGTTCTTTGCAAAGCATCTGCATTCGGTCGAAGCTGGAACACAGCAATAGATGCGGCGAGTCTGCTTAAGAGGCAGCGAAAGAGCGGGCGATCTCGGTGACAGTTTTGAAGACACGTTCAGCCGTCACCGCGACGGTACTAAACAACCTCCACGTTCCTTCACCCTCCTTTTCAAGGAGGGTCGACTGTCCCAGGGGGCAAAGGTATCTACACATATCTAAAGACTGCGATCGAAACGTCAGCGTACAGATCGGTTGACGTATTTACTCTCCCGCTTGCGGGAGAGTCGGGCTATCAGGCCCGGAGAGGGTCTGCACTAACCGCAACCATACATTCGCACCTCGACGTTCAATGACCCTCCCCGCTCGTTCCTCGCGACCCTCCCGTAAAGACGGGAGGGTAAAGATGTGTAGATACCTATGCCCAGGAGGAGAGTTAAAAAAAAGTTCTGGTCTATCGAACAACTTCGACGCGGTACGATCTCATCGTTCCTGGTGCCACGGCTACGGGGAGATCGGCTGGATTGATGGCTACAACGAACAGCCGGCGAAGGCCGAGATGAATGCTCGGAGGGTGCGAGAGCACATGAAGAAACGAAAACGTGAGAAGTAACGACCAGCCTACCATCAATGGATATTGAAATGATAAAGCACATGATGATGGTCGCGCTGATCACCGTGTGTGTTGGCCAGGCGTTTGGTGACGAACCCGCTATTTCGTACGAGGACGTGTATGCCGAACTCAAGCCTGCGCCGCCACGCGTGGGAGCGAGCCAGGACAAACCGCATGGATTGACGGGGCGCGTCGTCACCGGCTACCAGGGATGGTTTCGAGCGGAAGGTGACGGCTCCGGGCTTGGCTTCCACCACTATAACAAGGGCCCGACGTTTGAGCCGGGGAACTGCACCATCGATCTGTGGCCCGATGTGTCCGAATTCGACGACGACGAACTCTTTCCCACGGCCTTTCGACATCAGGATGGCAGCACGGCTCATGTCTTCAGTTCGATTCATCCGAAGACTGTCGATCGACATTTCTCGTGGATGGCCGAGTACGGTATTGATGGCGCTTTTGTGCAGCGGTTCGGGGTGCATGGTGCGAATCAGGAGCTGGACTACCGCAGTCTGAAGTTCGAGAATCGAAAGCTCTCCCTGTGTCGGGATGCGGCGATCCGACATGGCCGTGCCTGGGTGCTCATGTACGACCTCTCCGGTTTGCATGACGACGATTTCGAACGGCTGGCCGAGGACTGGAAGCAGCTTCGCCGGCGCATGCAACTGGGAACCGACCCGAACGATTCCGCCTATCTGCAGCTGAAAGGGAAACCTTTGGTCGCGATCTGGGGTGTCGGCTTCAGCGAGGACCGCGACTACGGGCTGGAGAAAGCCGAGTGGTTTATTCGACTGCTCAAGCACAACCCCGAATGGGGTGGTATGAGCATCATGCTTGGCGTGCCATACTTCTGGCGTGAGCAGACACGGGACGCCAGTCCCGATCCGAAACTGCATTCCGTTCTTAAACTCGCTGATGTGCTCAGTCCCTGGTCGGTGGGGCGATATGGTAACGGGCAGAGCGAAGCGGAAGAGATCATGCTGCACCAGCGAGCCGATCGTGAATGGTGCGTCAAACAGAATATTGAGTATCTGCCGGTACTGTGGCCTGGCTTCAGTTGGCAGAACCTGGAGGGCACGAAGTCAGCGGGAATCCCGCGCGACGGTGGAAAGTTCCTTTGGCGTCAGTTTCAGGCAACTGCCATGGCCGGCAGCCGGGCCGCGTATATTGCCATGTTCGACGAGATCGACGAGGGAACAGCGATCTTCAAATGCACCAACGATCCGCCGGTTGGAGCTTCCGAGTTCAAAACCTACGAAGGTCTTCCAAGCGATCACTATCTCTGGCTCTGCCGCGAAGGCGGGCGGCTTCTCCGTGGCGAAGTGCCGAGCCGATGACTTTCCCTGACTATCAACTGGATCTATTGAAATGAAATTAACACGAACCACCATTCTGAATATGGTCCTGGCAGTGACATTCGCCGCTGGAACATCGCTGGCGGAGACCGCATCTGAAAAACCGAACGTTGTCGTCATTTACATCGACGATCTGGGATACGGAGATCTTGGCTGCTACGGATGTGATGACATCCCGACACCCAATATCGATCGGTTGGCAGCTGAAGGCGTGCGGTGCACGGCGTCCTACATCACCAATCCACCGTGCTGTCCGAGTCGTTGTGCCCTGATGATGGGGCAATACGGCCAGCATTTCGGAAAGTACGGCATGTCTCGCGGGCTTCCCATTCCGGAGGACCGTCCGACGTTGGCCAGGTTTCTTAGCGATCACGGCTACGTAACCGGCCAGATCGGCAAGTGGGATATTGGAACAAAACGGCAAGGGCCTCTCAAAGTCGGATTCACTGAAGTCGCTAAAGTCCCGCCAAAGAAACAGTACACCAAAGAAGAACTTGCGAGTGCTCCGGAGGGATTGCGAACGCAGATCAGAAAGAAGGACGGGAAATCGAAGTACTTTTGCATCAATGAGGCTGGCGAGACCCAATGGCTCACCGACTACGACGGCGATTCGATGGTCAACTTCATCGATCGCCACAAAGCCGAACCGTTCTTTCTGTATTGGTCACCCGAAGCCGTTCACTCGTTCAGTTTGGAAGCCCCCGAGCGACTCACGAATCGCACAACTGCGGCGCCCAGGCGACGAAAATTAGCCGGCGCGATCGTCTCGGTCGATGATCAGGTCGGCAAGCTGATGGACGCGTTGAATAAACACAAGTTGCGTCAGAACACGCTGGTCATTTTCACCAGTGACAATGGGGCCAACGGCGGCGAAGGCGGCACCTCGACTCCGTACACTGGTGGCAAAGGACAAGGGACGCAGAAAGAGGGTTGGGTTCGTGTACCCACCATCTTCTCCATGCCCGGTGTGCTTCCGGAAGGAAAGCAGTACGACGGCCTGATTGCCAACTTCGACTTCTATTCCACGATCGCTTCGCTCACCAACCAGACGATTCCCGGCCACTGCGACGGGGTTGATCTGGTGCCGTATCTGACGGGCAAGCGGAACGGCGCTGCGCACGAGTATCTTTTCTGGCTCAACAACGAGCCAGGTGACGCAGTCCGCAGACACCTGATCGCCGTCCGCTGGCACGATTGGCGGCTGTACAAAAAGTACGACAAGGATCCCTGGAAGCTATTCGATCTGAAGTCGGACCCCAGAGAAGAACACGACATCGCGTCAAAGCATTCAGACGTCGTCAAGCAAATGGCAGCGCAGCACACAGCGTGGTCAAAGACGCTCGTCCCACTCGGCGAGATTCCAAACATTCGTGCCGGTGAGCCGATCATTCCCAGCGGTCACGGTTGGGCTTTTGCTTCTGCGAAGAAGCCACGGCAGGTCGAGAAATAAGCTTCGTAACGAAACTCGCCCGAGTTACGGACGCATGGATCAGTGGAAGAGGAAATATGTGTATCAGCTTTCGCGTGGGCCCCGATTGTTTACGATAATGGGAAACTGTTCGTCGGTGGCCACAAGTACCTGGATGTAAACGCGAATTGAAAGTACGCTTGTTCACCGACGTGAAACACACCTCGAGGACGCCGTAGAGAAGAGCGCCAGCGGTCTCATTGCCGAGCGCGGCAATGGCGAGCAAGAACATGACAGTGAATCATTATTCAGCATCTAAGGTTTTTCTTGGCACGCTGTTTTGCCTCGGTTGGTCCGCGTCGGTCAGTGACGCTCAGGACTTACCCGAGACATTGAATGCGCTCTTTGAAAATCACTGCCTGGATTGTCATGGCAACGTCGAACCCAGCGGGGGACTGGATCTCAGTTCGCTGAAGTGGCAGCTCGACGATCCGTACCTGACAAGCATTTGGGTGAAAATACATGACCGGGTCGCTTCCGGCGAAATGCCCCCAAAAGAAGACAGCACTCTGGAAAACAGTGAACGACGTGCCGCAGTCGCGGATCTTGCAGGCAGGATGATCAAGGTGCAGGAAACACGTGCGACGCAAAATGGTCGAGCAGTTTCGCGGCGCGTGAATCGATTCGAATACGAGAACATTCTCCGCGATCTCCTGCATGATCCCCATCTCAAGATCGCAGATCGTCTACCGCTCGACGGCAAAGTCCATGGGTTCGCTAAAGTGGCCGGTGCTCTCGATGTTTCCCATGTGCAGGTCAATGCTTACCTTGACGCCGCAGAGTTTGCTCTGCGCCGCGCTCTTGAGTTTCCCGCAGAAAAACCGAAGTCCGCGACTGTTCGTTATCACGCTCGTGAGCAGGGTACAATGTGGAGTGGCAGCGGGAATGCCGGGTGGGGCCGTCAAGCACTCTCGCTGGATGGACTAACCGTCAACGACGAAGATTCCTTTACCAGGAAGCGGTTTACATCGGCCGCGAAAAACGGAGGCTTCCCGGAATGGCCAGAGGATGCATCGGTGGCAATATTCCGTGGAGCCTACACGCCTTTTTATTACGGCTTTGACAAATTCAAAGCTCCGGTTCGCGGCCATTATCGGATTCGCATCAAGGCTCGGTCGGTGCTTCGTCAGACCGATTACGTCGATTGGCAAGGGGAAAAGAAACCTCGCTTCTATCCGAACCTTGTGCTTGATGCCAAACGGCGGTTCCCCACGCCGGTGAACGATCGAATCTTTCCGGGCAAACGAAGTGAGCCGGTCAAAGTTTATTCTTCAACGACGTCTGAACCGAACACACAGAGCACGTTGCCGATTGGTGTTTTTGAAGCTCCGCCTGATGAGCCGAGAGTCTTCCAGATGGAAGCTTTCGTGGAAAAAGGTGCCATGGTCCAGCTTGATTGCATGCGCATTCCCAGCCCCATGCTTCCAGCTCTTCCGCACACGATTCAGAAGAGCGATCCAGACGGATATCCCGGCGTTGCGTTTCATTGGCTGGAAGTTGAAGGTCCGATCATCGAGCATTGGCCGCCTTCGTCCTATCGCTCGCTCTTCGGCGACGTTGGCTTCAAGCAGAAGAACGGACGGGTCGTTGCGGTCACGGAGCAGCCTCTGGAGAATGCCAGGAAGCTGTTGTCCAGCTTTATTGAGCGAGCTTATCGGCGACCGGTCGCACAGAAAGAGTTCGATCGCTTCTATCAGTATGCGGAAAAGCTGTTGAACGATGGCACCAGTTTCCCCGATGCGATGATCGCAACTTACTCAGCGATCCTGGCTTCGCCCGAATTCCTGTTTCAATGCGGACAGCCTGGCCAGCTTGATGACTTCGCTTTGGCCGAACGTCTCGCGATGTTTCTCGGCGAATCGATGCCGGATGAGCATCTTCGCGAACTGGCTCGATCTGCAGGTCTCCGCAAGCCCGACACGCTGAAAGCAGAGGTCGACCGCTTACTGGATAAACCTGAATCGTCACGTTTCGTGCAGCGATTCCTGGAATCATGGCTCAAGCTGGATGAGATTAACGATACCGATCCGGATCGCGAACTTTATCCGGAATACGCCGGAGACTGGTGGCTGGTTAACTCGATGGTGACAGAGTCGCGTCTCTATTTTGCCGACCTCATTGCGAACGATCGACCCGCCCGAAACGTTATCCGTTCCGATTACGTTTTTGTCGACGAGCGTCTGGCCCGACATTACGGCATTCCCGGCGTATTAGGTCCGTCGTTCCGATTAACGCCGTTGGCGAAGAACAGTCCATACGGCGGGATCCTTACGCAGGCCGCCGTTCTGAAAGTGACGGCGAACGGCACGGTGACTTCGCCGGTACTGCGCGGTGTCTACGTGATGGAGCGACTGCTGGGCGATCCACCTTCTCCGCCGCCAGCGTCCGTCCCTGCCGTTGAACCGGACATTCGCGGCGCTACAACGATTCGCGAGCTGCTAAAGAAACACCGAGCCGATCCGTCATGTGCATCCTGCCATCAAAAGATCGATCCGCCAGGCTTCGCTCTGGAGAGCTTTGATGTGATGGGGCGTTGGCGGAACAATTACCGTTCGCTCACACAGGGGTCTGAACGAATTGAAGGTGTCGGCCGCAGTGGTAATGAATTCGTCCACTTCATTGCGAAAGAAGTCGATGCGTCCGGCCAGACACCGGACGGAGATGCATTCACCGACATCAGGAAATTCAAGAAGCTGCTCCTGCAGAACGAAGAAGCGATCGCTCGCAACCTTGCCCGGCAACTTCTTGTCTACGCGACCGGAGCGTCAATTCGTTTCGCAGATCGCGATGATGTGGATGCCATCCTTCATAAGAGTCGCGCGTCGGACTTTGGCGTGCGCACGCTGATTCACGAAATCGTTCAAAGCCCCTTGTTCCTTCGGAAGTAAACGCATGAGAACATCGCGCCGAACAACATTGCGTGCTGCTGGTGTTACTGTCAGCCTGCCGCTGCTGGAATCCTTTGGGTTAACTGCATCAGAGAGCTCGCCCCGGCGAATGATCGCTGTTTGCCAGGACCTCGGATTTATTCCCAGCCGTTTCTTTCCTGAAAAGGCGGGCACAGATTACGCACTCTCTCCCTACCTGCAGAAAATCGCTGTGCATCGAAAGCGGTTTACCGTCTTCAGCGGTTTGTCTCACCCCGGCGTTGACGGCGGCCACCGTGCGGACAAGTCCTTCCTGACCGCAGCGCCGCATCCCGGCCGTGCCAGTTTTCGCAACAGCATTTCACTGGACCAGATGATGGCCAACGAAGTGGGCCATAAGACGCGTTTCCGCTCGCTTGCCCTGTCGGTCAATGAAACCAGAAGCCTGTCGTATACGCAGGCCGGCGTCGAGATTCCGACCATCAAGAGCGCGGCCGAACTTTATAAGAAGATGTTTCTCAAAGGCGACCGCAAAGCGATCGAAGAGCAGCTCGCGCGACTACGACAAAAAGAGAGCATTCTTGATGTGGTGCTGGGCCAGACATCGGATCTGACGCGGCGAGTGAGCTCTTCCGATCGCGAGCGGATTGATCAGTTCCAGACGGCGGTTCGCAGCCTTGAGCAACGCCTTTCCGAACAGCGTGCCTGGGAAACGCGACCCCGACCTGAAGTGGACGAAAAAATACCGGACTATCCGAGTGACAAGAAGCAGTTCTTTGAAATGGTCCGCATGATGTACGACATGTCGCGACTCGCGTTCCAGACGGATTCTACTCGCGTGATCACGCTGTTTCTGGGTGGACAAAGAACGCCGGGTGTGAAATTCGATGATGGTCGGTCACTCGGCGGTTACCACAACATCTCTCATCACGGAAAAGATGAAACGAAGCTCAAAGAGCTGCAGCAAATCGAATACGTTCAAATGGAATTGCTCGGGGAACTTCTTACAGATCTCCAGAGTGTCGAGGAAACCGATGGCACGCTACTGGACAATACGATGGTCCTGTACGGCAGCAACCTGGGCGATGCCAATATTCACAACAACATCAACTTACCGGTTATCCTCGCGGGTGGCGGATTTCGTCACGATCAGCATCTGTCTTTCAACAGGTACAACAACACTCCGCTGTGCAACCTGTACGTGAACTTGCTCCTGGATATGGGCATCCAGACTGATCACTTCGCCAGCAGCACCGGGACGCTGACGGGTCTGGCTTAAGCGACTCAGTCGGCAAAATACAAGATGGAGACTTGACGATGCGACGACGTGAGTTTGTGCGGTATTCGGCAGCCGTTGGGCTTGGCTGCGGACTGGCAGGGCGAGCGCGGGCACACGCCGCGAGTGACCTGGACCGCTTCGGCGGCTGGAAGGCCAAACGCTTCCAGGCGACCGGCTTTTTTCGTGTGGAGAAGGACGACCGATGGTGGCTCGTCACGCCCGAGGGAAATGCGTTTCTGAGTTGGGGAATTAATCACCTGTACCCCGATCTGTGGAAACAGGATTACAACCGCGAAGCATGGAAAAAGAAATTGGGGTTACAGAATCTCAATGGGTCGGCCTTCAATGTTGCCCTCCGATCCTGGTTCATGGGAATTCGTGAACGGTTGGGATTCAACACCATTGGTGTGCATAACAGCCTCAACATTGTCAACAAACCGCAGCCCGCGATGGCCTACATGCAGCCCATCCACTTTGTTGATCTTCCGCATTGGAAACCGGACATTCCGGATAGCAACTTCCTCGACATTTTTTCACCCGAGTTCGCACGACACTGCGACCGCATGGCGAAGAAGATTGCCCTGCCGATCAAAGATGATCCCTTCCTGCTCGGTTACGCCATGACCGATTGCACGTTGTTTACCGAAGAGGACCTGCGCGAGCGGCCGGACGTGATTGGAGGCAAACGAAGAAAATCGCGCATCGGTTGGCCACGTCGACTCAGGAACATGGGAGCCAGTGCTGCTGGCAAGATGGCCTATGTCCAGGCCATGCGTGATCTTTATCGCGACAGCATCGGCGACTTCAACACGACGTATGGCACGCAGTTTGATTCCTTCGACGCTCTGGCCGCTGCCGAAAACTGGCGACCACAGACGCAGTTGTCAAACGCCAACGAGACGCGTGACAACATCGAGTTTCTTCAACGCTGCGTGGCACGGTATTACCAGACGGCTCGTGACGCGATCCGCCGTTACGACACGAATCACATGTTCGTGGGTGACAAAATCAATGCCAACACGGATTCGCTCGATACGGTCCTGCCCATCACCAGCAAGTATACGGACCTTGTGTTTTATCAAATGTATGCGCGCTATGAGGTTCAGCGTCCCGGATTGGATCGTTGGTCGAAATTGACGGACAAGCCGTTTATCAATGGCGACTCTGCCTTCACCATGACGACGGACATCATGCCGCGTCCCTACGGCCCCGTTGCTGACGATCTGGAGCAGCGCGCTGAATGGACGGGCGAGTTTTTCGTGCAGGCGTTTGAGCGACCGGACTTCGTGGGGTGGCACTACTGCGGTCTGATTGATGCGTCGAATCTCGTGCCACGCAAGCAGAGTCGGCAACATTCCGGTTTGCTTGACGGTTTCGGAGATCCTTACCCCAGGCTTGAGAAGGTCCTGAAAAAGTGTGCCGACGAGATCTACAACATCGCCACTCAATAGAAAGTGGAGCAGTGAAACATGGTTGCGAAGCAACTTCACACGCCAGGAGGGAATTGGTATCTACACAAGTCCCAAAACTATTGTCGAAGCGTCTGCAAGAAATTCGGTTCACGTGTTTACTCTCCCGCTTGCGGGAGAGTCGGGCTATCAGGCCCGGAGAGGGTCTATTGTCCTCAACCAAAACTTTGCACTTCGACTTTCAATCGCCCTCCCCGCTCGTTCCTCACGACCCTCCCGTAAAAACGGGAGGGTAAAGTTGTGTAGGTACCAGTGCCCGGAGGAAGGGTAAATAGAGGTGGAAAATGGAAAACGCTCGGAGACATGACGTGAAACAAAATATATCTACCTATCGAGTGCTGCTCGCCGCGGCGCTGGCAGTTGTAACGCTGCCCCAGACAGGGCAGGCGGAGCAGAAAAGACCCAATATCGTTTTCATCCTGGCCGACGATATGGGTTACGGTGATCTGAAGGCGTTTAATCCAAACAGCAGAATTCCAACGCCGCACCTGGACGAACTCGCCAAAGACGGTATGTGTTTCACCGACGCGCACTCCGGGGGCTCCACCTGCAAACCGTCCCGGTATGCATTGATTACGGGCAGATTCGCTGCGCGCAAGGATAGCTTTAATGACAGGATTCCCATCATCGTCGATGGACGCGTTACTGTGGCCAGCGTGCTGCGCGACAATGGCTACCAAACGGCGATGGTTGGCAAATGGCATCTCGGCTTTGATCGAAAATCCGGGAAGCAGGGGAAAGGCTCGAAAGGCGACGACTTTGACTACGAGCAGCCATTGATCGGCGGTCCTGTCGATCGTGGGTTCGATTCGTTTTTTGGCATGCACGCTTCGCTCGACATCCAACCTTTCTTTTACATCAAGGACCGCGCTGCGACGATGCCGGTAACCGACACCGTTAATGCCAGCACGAGTGTTGGCGGTGAGGAAGGCTGGAACAGAATTCAGGGCGCCTTCTGGCGTAGCGGAAATGTCGCGCCGGACTTCAAACACGCGGAAGTGACACCACGCTTTGCTGACGAAGCCTGCAAGGTGATTGAATCCCACGATGGAAAGAAACCGCTCTTTCTTTATCTGGCCCTGCCGTCTCCGCATACGCCGTGGCTGCCGGCGAAGGAGTTCATCGGAAAAAGTGGGGCGGGAATGTACGGTGATTTCGTGATGACCGTGGACAGCGTCGTCTGTCAGGTTCAGGCCAGCCTGGACAAGGCGGGCCTGAGTGAAAACACCATGGTCATGTTTTCCAGTGACAACGGTCCGGTGTGGTATGAGAAGGACGTTGAGAAGTTCGGCCATCAGTCGGTCGGCCCCTTGCGCGGTGTTAAAGGCAGTGCGTGGGAAGGCGGTCATCGCGTTCCATTCATTGCCAAGTGGCCGGGCCATATCAAAGCTGGAGTCAAAAACGATCGCACCATCGCCTTCGCCGATGTCCTGGCCACTCTGGCCGAAGTGGCGGGGCAGAAGAAACTCAAAAGCGGAACGGCCGAAGACAGCGAGAGCTTTCTGTCGACGCTGCTGCATCCTGAACAGAAACAGGAACCGAGGTCGCCCATTCTGCACGGTGGAAAAGTCATCCGCGACGGTGACTGGAAACTGATTAACACGAAAGGCAGCCGCGGTTTCGGTGCTGATCGCAAACGACAGTACGGCATTGAACTCTACAACCTGAGGGACGATCTCTCAGAGAAAAACAATCTCGCCAAAGAGATGCCTGAAAAAGTGGAAGGTCTTAAGGTGAAAATCGGCCAGATACTGAACGATTCAACCACTGCCAGTTCTGTGGAGGATTCGACCTGGCGTGAACTCTTCAATGGCAGAGACCTGAGTGGGTGGGAAGCGAACGCTCGTCCGGAGGCCTTCACCGTGGAAGACGGCCTGCTCAAAGCACATGGCAGGAACGGAATGTCTCACCTCTTCTATGTTGGGGACACAGGCCGGGACGTCGCTTTCAAGAACTTTGAGTTGGTTGCCGTCGCCCGTTCCCAATCAAATTCCAACTCGGGAATCTTCTTCCATACAGGTCGAGAACTCCGCAAAGGTAAGTACCTGAACAAAGGCTACGAGCTGCAGCTGAACAGCTCCGAAAAGGAAAAGCGGAAGACAGGCAGTCTCTACGGTGTAGTGGACCTGGACACATCGCCGGCTGACGAAACAAAGTGGTTTGAAATTCGCATGCGGGTCGAGGGGAAGCGAATTCAAGTCTTCGTCGAAGGCGAGCGCGTCGTCGATTATACGGAACCCCCAGAACCCGTCCGCCAGCCTTCACGCTCCATGCGTCTGGTTGATCCCCAAGGTGGGGCAGTCGCAATACAGGCTCACGACCCCAACAGCGTCTTTTACTTCAAGCAGATTCGTGTCCGTGAGCTCCAATGAAATTCGAAATGAAAACAATAGTTAGCATCATTCTGAGCATATTCCTGCCGGCGTCTCTGGCTTCAGAAACAACGGTGGCAGAAACCACGGCCCCGAAACCGAATATCGTCCTGCTGTTGATCGATGACTGGGCGTGGAATGGCAGCCCGGTGCCGATGGATGATCAAATGGCCAACTCGAGGATGCCGGTCTTGCAGATGCCGAACCTGGAGCGTCTGGCCAGTGAAGGCATGAAATTTCGCAACGCTTATTCCGGGGCGCCACAGTGCTCGCCGTCGCGAGTCTGTATCCAGACCGGACAGTCAGCGGCCAGAACCGGGTTCACCGTCTATTTGGGAAAGCCAAAGGATCCGTACTACGACACCAGAAGGCAGTATCAGAAGTTGCCGCTTGTGCCAAACGTCTCGGATTCCAGCATTGATGCCGGCACAACCACGATACCCGAGGCTCTGAAGCCGCTCGGGTATTCCAGTGCTCATGTTGGCAAATGGCACATGGGCGGCGATCCTGGTGAGGAAGGCTATGTCGTTCACGACGGTGACACCAACAACAACCCCGGCAACACCGTTGGCAAGGTCAGCCGTCAGCCCGAGGACATTACCGATCCCAAGCTGATGTTCAGCATCACGGAGCGGGCGATCGGTTTCATGAAAGATCAGGTCAAGGCCGGGGCTCCCTTCTATTTGCAGGTATCACACTACGCTATGCATGAAGGGCGCGAATGCCTGAACGCGACACGGGAAAAATATGTGAAGCACCCGTTGGTGCAGGCCTGGTACAGGAAGGCGGGGAAAACCGCGGATACCATCAACCGTAAGCAGGATCCCGCGATCTGGCTTGGCATGGCGGAAGATCTGGACGGCCGTATCGGCGCCGTTCTGAACGAAATCAAAACGCTCGGCATCGAGGACAACACCTACGTGATTGTCGTTGCCGACAACGGCTATCGTCACTCCTTCCTGCCCGGACTCACCCAGCCGTTGCACGCCGCCAAGTGGTGGGCGTGGCAAGGTGGAATCCGTGTTCCAATGATCGTCAAAGGGCCGGATATCAAAGCGGGCGCTGAGTTTCAAGAGAATGTCGTCAACTATGATTTCCTGCCCACCTTCCTTGATTGGGCTGGCGAAAACCCGGACAGTCTACAGGATATCGACGGAGTCAGTCTGGCTGGCTACATGCGCGGGGAAAAGCCGCATGAAACATTCCGGAGCCGCTATCTCTATTTTCACTACCCGCACTATCGGACAACCATGCCGCACTCCGCCATCGTTTCCGGTACACGAAAGGTGATGCACTTCTACGAACGGACGGATGTGCCGATGCTGTTCGATCTGGGTGCGGATGAGGGCGAGGTTGAGAACATCGCCGCAAAGCGTCCCGAAGAGCATAAGAAACTCTACGGTGAGATGAGGCGTTATTTCCAACAGGTTGGTGCCCGCATTCCCGAAGTGAATCCGGATTACGACCCCGAGTTCTACAAGCAAACCAAGGAATACGAAAAGCGCATGGTTTAGGGGCCCTTTGAAGGGCGCAGGGCTCTGGACGAAGATGAGCGATGATTTCGGAAGAGCTTCAGTAGGCCAGGACCTGTCAATTTCACTCTCCCACGGGGAGAGTCGAGCCTAAGCGAGGTGAGGGGGACTCCGAATTCCTGAGAGTTTTTTTCTCGGTCCAAAACTCCGGTTTGGGACCGCATCTCCCCGACGCTCTGCTTCCACGAATGCCATTTGATCGTCGCCGTCGCGAGGCGAAGCGAAACTTCGCGGATAGGTGTTCCCAAGCTCCGCGGCCTGTCGATTTAATGGGCAATCAGGTCTGGCGTGAGGTTTGTTTTTTTGGGAGGATCGGGGTCTCAGGAGGTTTTTGATGAATTTTGCCAAAGTCA
>JBDONA010000997.1:0-5044 GCA_039831575.1 Fuerstiella sp.
ATCATGCGGAAACTCGGCTAAGCTGTCTACACGGCACGCCTCACCCGACGGGGGACAAGCAGTATTCCGAACTGCCTGGCGTGTTGTTTCGTTATCGGATCGATCGACGGAGGATTGAAGGGTGGTTGAGAAGGAAACGCACGGTGACCTTGTCGATGTAACGGATGCCGCCGTCAAATGGCGGGAGATGGCGGAGTCCCGTTCCGACCATAGTGAGGTTGTTTCTACGAGTTCCCTCTCCATGGTACATTCGGTGCCCGCTCAGAATTGGGTCCGTAATCAGGCTTTCCAGTTCAGCCGATGACAGTTTCAATGCCTTCAAGTTGTCCACCATCATCGTTCTCTTTGAGAACGATGATGGTGACACGAGCCAAGTAATCGTCTTGTCGAAGTCCTTGCTGCCGGCACGAAGGCTGATGCAGGAGGAGCATGTCAGTTCATTTCCAACAGTCAATTAAGACAGAAACGCAGATACAGATGACCGAAATAGAAACTCCACGTGAACGCGCGGAACGCTGGAAACGTGAGGAGAAAGAGATCTTCGAGGAACTGGATGAGTTTTTGGAAATCTTTTGCCACACTCGCCTCATCAACCAAACCGCGACTTCTGATCCGCAGTTTCCCAACAAGCAAAAGTGGCTCATCGAGAATCATAAGATAACTCTCCACACTGAGGCTTTGGCCCTTACGATTTATATCCTGAACCGAATCAGACCAGGCACTCCGTTGTTCCCGGATTCCGTCTTCAAACGTTTAATTACTGACGATGACGAATCCGCGATTGATGATGCTTATTTTTACTTAACTGCACTCTCAGCATTCCTGAGCATACCGAAACCGAAGGCGCAGCAGAGTCAGGTTGAACATCTTCGTCAATCACTAATAAAAGATAAAATTGACATTCACCTGGCAAAATACAGATCCGCTCAGAAGTCGTATCGAAAACATGGCGAGAGGGCGAATGATCTCATCATTCGTGCGGCGCTCGACCAGCTCAGAGTTGAGAATCCACCCACGAACTGAATGTGTCCCGATATGTCGGACACAAGAACTGGTGTCGCCTGTGTCGGGACACACGTTTCTTTCGCCCAACTTTTGAATTGCTGACAAAGCCTGTTATTTATTTCCTCGTCGCATGTCCGTTCAACAGCACGTACGAGGAATCAACAATGAGCAACGATGAACAAGTAGGCCTGTGGGAAACCACTGCAGAAGAATTGCGGTCCTTGGCATATGCCAGACGTAATTGGCTCCCGCGAAACAATGACAAGGTGGTCTCACCTGCGACTGCCTATCGCTGGGTAAAAAAAGGCGTGTGCGGCGTACCCCTGCGAGTCCTGTTCACCTCAGCGGGCTGCGTAACGTCTGAAGAAGCCTGCAAGGACTTCATTCGGAATGTCGATGCCGCACGCCGGGTGGAAATGACGCCAGCCATCGATGCAACCGACGAGCAGCTTCGCGCTGCCAAGCTGTTATTGAACGCCAGCGACACGCCAATCGCGCTACCTTCAACACAACAGTCGCCTGTGCGTCGTCGTTCGCAGGTGCCGTCGGAGTGCGACCATCGCCCACCGTGAAACTGAGTGGGACGCCGCCGCTGGCCGCAGCCGACAACGCGATCCAACGTCGGACAGCACGGCAAGGCTCAATGAACTTTAAATACAAGGAACGAGAAACACGGTCTGTCCGGCACGTGACGGACATTCCAACACCCTAAACCGTGGCAAACGATGCCAAACCGAGAGGATCATTCATGTCTGAAGTATTACGAGCAGCGAATTCCGTGGAACTCGCTGATGTAGCCTGTTCACTTCTCGAAAAGAGTCGTGAAGACCAAATACTCTGTCCCGAATGTCATTCGAACTGCATTCAGAGCTACTTTGCAACAGAGTGCGGGCAAATCAAGCTGCCATTAGCCGAAGTGACCGAACTTGATGTGCTAACCGCGATGATGCTCGGAGTGCGTGATGGCACCGTCTGTCACATTTGCCTTGAGTGCAATCACTGCAAAGAAGTGATGAGGATCGTTGTGCGCTACTTTCGGGGAAGGTTCGAGGTGGAAAGGCAGCAGATCAAACGCAGTGGTGCCGACGATCTGGCGGTGTCGCCATCATCTCCACCATCGGAGATCCAAGATTCCATCTTATTTGACACCGACTCAACATAGAGCGAGCTTCGGCGGATCCTGAACGCCAGAGACACGCCGATCACGGTCAATCTAGACACCGACATCAATGGCGACAGGAAGGCATTCTATTCTGCCCGCCTCGCGCGGGCTTTTTTACCTTTACGGATATAGGACATTCACGGATGGAAAATCCCAACATACACCGACTTCTTGCCGGACTCAAAAACGTGCAGGAGCATGATGGATACTGGACAGCCTGTTGTCCGCATCATGATGATACTCACAGTAGTTTGTCTATCACAGCGACTGACGATGGCAAATTATTAGTTCGCTGTCATGTTGGATGCGATGCCAAAGAAATCGTCTACTCAGCGGGTCTGATCTGGAAGGACATGTTCCCGGAGAAGCAACAGGAACCTGCCAAAAAGATCACAGCAGAGTACGACTATCACGACGCGGAAGGCATCCTCGTCTATCAGGTCTGTCGGTTGGAGGGTGAAGGCAAAAAGACATTCCTGCAGCGTCGGCCGGACGGCAAAGGTGGATTCACATGGAAGACGAAGGGGCTGAAGAAGGTGCTGTACCATCTTCCCGAGCTTCAGGCCGCACCAAAAGACCAACCAGTTTTTATCGTGGAAGGCGAGAAGCAAGTTGATTACCTGCGTGCGCTGGGACTGGTCGTAACCTGTAACACTGGCGGTGCCGGGAAGTGGATCAAATCGTACGGCAAGATATTCACGGATCGTGACGTGGTCATTGTGCCGGACGCTGATCCGCCCAACGCGAGAACTGGTGAGATCGTTGGTGCTGCGCATGCTGTTGCGGTCGCAGACTCCTGCCTTGAGTACGCCAACACCATTCACATCGTCCAGCTGCCTGACTGCGGTGAGAAGTGGGGCTTCGATGATTGGCTGGAGAACGGCCACACGCTTGAGGAGTTTGGCAAGCTGCTTGAGGAGTGTCCGCAGTATCCGGAAGGTGAGATCATTACCCGGATCAAGCCGGATGAAGACGAGGATATGGACGATCCTCTGAAGCGGTATCGCGAGCATCTGGAATTGATTGGCATTACATATTGTGCTCAAAACGAGCATGCAGAGATTGAGATATTCTCATCTCATACGAAACGCTTCAGTGAATTTCGTAACGCATCAATCAGCTATGAGGTGCTGGCGAGCGCGTGTGGAAAAATTGTCGATCTGAAGGTGCAGCGCAACGCGGAGGATATTGGCGAGATCACCATTGCTGATGCCCGGCTGGCGATTGCGATCATGAGCGCGGAAACAGACGTAGTAAGAGAAAAGCGGGGATTGGGCTGCTGGAAGATCGATGAGGACAGGATTGCGATCGTCAAGGGTGGCAAACTCGGAATCTTGAACGGGCGTCCGAACCTAGCGCAAACCAGCAACCCGATGCTGGATGGTAAAGCCTACGATATTGGCTTTGGCGCAGACTGGGTGGACTTCGACGCGCTGGAAGAAGACATCAGTGAAAAGCCGGCTAACGTGAATCAGGATGCAATCAGGGAAACTGTTGGGTTGGTCGACCAATTCACGTTCCTGCATCCAGACTTCCGCAATCCGGAACTGATTACTGGCTTGATACTGGCTTCCATCATGCAGACATGCTGGCCGATCCGGCCGCAGGTGTTTCTAATTGGTCAGTCGTACTCAGGAAAAACTACGCTGTTGGATATGGTCAGGGATCTACTGGCCCCGATCTGCAAGAAGTTTTCAGGTCCATCCGCCGCGGCACTGCGGCAGTACATCGAGAATACTGCGAAAATCGCGTTGTTGGACGAGCTTGAAAAGAGCAAGCACCGGCACGAAATCTTCGAGATGATGCGGGCAGCTGCGCGCGGTGATACCCTAATTCGCGGGACGGCCGGCCAGAAGGTGAAGGAATACTCAGTCTGGAACATCTTCTGGTGCGGTGCGATTGAGTCTGGGCTGATGGCCGAAGCCGACAGAACGCGTTTCCTGACGATCGACATGGTGAAGGCTTCTAAGAGGACGGTCATTCCCAAGAAGGACGTTCTGCTGAACATCGGCGAGAAACTATGCCGATCTGCGATTTGTTCCTTCAGCGAGGCTATGCGGCTCGTGGAAACCCTGGCCGAGCATCCCTTCTCTGAGGCCCACGGACGGCTGAACGAGTGTTACGCGATCCCTGCGGCTGCGTACGCGGCGGCTACAGGCATGTCTGATGCTGACGCTGTCTTGATGTACCACGACTTTATGCGGCGTGTGGAGGTCGATGAGTCGATCGAGACAGACCATGTGGCGCTGCTTCAGGACATCATGAGCGCGGAGATCAGGGATGGGAGTACCGTCTTGTTTGTTCACGACATTGTCGGCAACGAATATGTTGACAGCAAGCTGGCGGCTAATCGAGGTATCGCCAAAACCAATGTGCATTACTTTTTCAACCGTACTCTCCTTCGAGAAATTCTACCGGAAAAATGGAAGGATGTTCGGATTGATCAGATGCTGCTCAGGTTCGATGGGGCGATTCGAAAGCCGAAGAAAATGGGCGCTGGTGGCCGTCAGTGTGTCGCAATTCCCATCGCGACTATTGAACAGGCACTGGAGGGTGAAAACGACAATACAAACTTCAACCCATTCTCCGCCGTGTAAGAGTGAAACCCGAAACCAAAGTGCAACCAAAGCGCAACCAGAATTCCAAACGAGAATCCTAGTGTTTTATCTATCTAAAGAGAGAGAGATGAGAGAGTTAGAGAAGAGAGTTTCAGTATTTCAGTAGTAAGGAGTCAAAGACACATAGAGATTTCAGTTTCCTGATGGTTGATTGTTCTTCCTCCTGTCTATGTCTAGATCGTCAGTTTGGCGCAAAAGCGCAACGCGGCATTTAAACCCTTTCAATGAAGTCACTTAGGGGTTTCACTGAACCGAAACA
>JBDONA010000815.1:0-5035 GCA_039831575.1 Fuerstiella sp.
TCCGGGTAACGCTTTCTGAGCAGGGCGGCGAGCTGATTGGCAAAAGTCACGTGCCGGTCCGACAAGGCCGGGCGCTCTTCGCGAAAATGCAGCCAATGCATCAGACGCGGCTCGCCGTCCGGGTGATCCCAGGCGCGGCAATTTTCGCAGACACAGTGCCCGCTCGACCAGCCGTCGTTCGGCGAACCGTTGAAGACGGTCGCGTTTGGATCCTGTTCGAGCTGGTGTTTGACATCGGCGAGCCACTGTCTCCAAACCGCCGGGTTTGACTGGCAAAGCTTCACGTTCTTCGGGCTCGGATGGGTGCCGCGCGTTCCGTCGGGCTGGAGCGCGAAAAGTTCCGGCTGAGTGTCGTACAATCGCTCCCACCAATCGCGGAAAGCATGTCCACCGAAAATACTAAGCGATCCAAGTTGCAACCGTTGAATCCGCGTCCAGTCGTGCGCTCTCCCATAACCCTTGTTGCTTAGCTGAGAGAAATTAAAGGCGCCGCCCCGGGCGCGAATCTGTGGGTGATAACGAAATTCGAACGGATCGAGGGCAATGGTTTTCCGTGGCGGAACATCCTCGCCCAGCTCCCCCGGCCAGAACCAGCGTATCTCCAGATAGTCCTGGAGAAAGGTGCAAACGGCGTTCGCCGTCCCGTACTCCAGCTGCCGCCCGACGATCGGTTCGTCGATCCCCTCGACCGTAAGATTTTTCGGATCCCAACGATCCCGACCCGCAATGACGAGGTGGTTCTCGTTCGCCGCGATAAGGATTTCCTCCGGGTGTTGAAAGTCGAAGTCGATATTGGGAAACAGCGATTTGAGCGCCGGTTGGTAACCCACCCAGATCGCTCGCTCTGGCAGCTGCTGAGGGGCGCCTTCGAATAATTCCGGCCGGGCACCGCAGGTTTTTTCAATGTAGTCCGCAAGCTCAACGGCAGCTTCGCGAGTGAGCGGCGGCGCATCGGCGAAGAGAATCAGAGGAGCCGGGGCGACACCGGCTTTCTGATCGACGAGGACGAATGGGGCAGCGTCAACGACCTCCGGCAGAAGCAGGAGACCGCAGAATATTGCGAGCGAAATGTTCTTCATTCGGGGTTTCTTAAATAGTCATGAAATCTGAGTCCGGCCGGTGGTTTGATGGCTTTGCTCAAACGCCTCGGCAATGCGACCGAGCGACATCTGGACGATCGCCAGTTCTTCAGGCTCCAGCGCGTCGTGAAGGACTTCACGGATTTCTTCCGATTTCTTCCTGAGTTGCGCGTGACGCGCCCGTCCGTTTTTGGTCAGAAACACTTGCCATGCGCGCCGGTCGGACAGATGCGGCTGACGCTCGACCAGACCTTTGTGTTCGAGCAGCTCGATCATCGTTCCGATTGTCCGCGCGTCCGACGAACACCGCGCCGACAGCTCCTTCTGAGTGATGCCGTCTTCTTCCGCAAGGTAAGACAGCAGGACGTACTGATCCGCCGTCGTCTCGAACTGAAGGAAGTGTCGATTCGAATGGCGGTGCAGGGCGAAATAAGCCGTTCGCAGCCGCATCTGGAGCGTCTCACAATACGGTACCGGTTTGGGCTTTGGCATGGGGAGTCGGAGTCTTGAAGTGATGGGCATACGGAGTATGTTGCTTGTCAGTATAAGCAACTACCATTCGACGGCAAGCCTTTGTTGCCGTTGCTCCAATGAAATCAGCCGCCGGACGCTGTCCTCATCTCGGTGGTGTTGCGCTGAGGACGCTGACGGTTCAGGCGAATCATTCGGGTGCGACAACGGAGAGTCTGCACAAGACTCTGCACGCCGCGCGAATTCGCAGCTCCGAACTTGCTGACCAGATTCAAGAGTTTCGCGCTGAGCTGGCACGCGTGAAGATCGAATTGAAACTCGAACGGCAAGGCGGCTTCGCCCCGTGTCAGCAGTATGAAGATTCCACCGCGGGCAAACGGAAGCCGACCGACGATCTCACTCCAACAGGTGTGATCGATGAGTCCACACAGGAGACCCGGTCGGATCAGACGCTCATCCGTGCAGGCGCTGCTGGAAACTTCTTCGCGGCCCGTTGACGGCCACTTGACGCAGGTATGCTCCATGCATAAAGGCCGTCGCCACGGTCACGTGGGCGGCCTGGGGATGTTTTCGCGTGCCATCGCCATTCGTAATCGAAACGAGAGTGGCGACAGGATTTGAACTCACCATCTCTTGACGCAGCAACAAGATATCGCAAACGACCAAATGAACGGTCCGAAATTGGATGGCTGTTTGAACTACACAGGCGGAATTTCAAAAGAACCGCAAAGCGTTGGCAACAAACGAAAAACAGCTCGTCGCAAATGGTCGCGACGAGCTGTTTTTATTTCGAGTCGGGGCGACAGGATTTGAACCGTGTCGTAATAGGTTCCTGCCACAACTCGGATCACAGATCGTCCATATGTGTTTTGCCGGCCCATCGAGTTTCAAATTGCCGTGAAAGAATTCAAAACACCGAAAGGCCGTCGCGCAAGAGGTTCTAAGCACGAGGCGATATGAGCTGTTTTCCTACAGCAGCGTTCATTCGGGCCGAAGTCTAAACGGGGCAGCTTCAATTTGGCACGCCGCCGCAGGTTGAGGCGTGTAGTCATTCGGATTTTCAACGTCACCAGAAACCGTCCGAGCGCCCAGCCAGAATGATGACACTTACCTCAGCATTGGTGACTCATGAGGGCGTGTCATGGGGTACGAAAAGCAACCTCGGTCGATACCGAGGCAGTTTGGAGCCGTTCGGACAACTGCGGCGGGTTGGCCTCAGAAGCAGGTTTCCGATTCCCTTGCCAAGGCGCGGGCCGCCCAATCAACCTGCGAACACTTCATATTCGCGGGAAGGGGTGCAGGCCGGCGGGCGAGGGCAGGCAACCTGACCGAACCGTCCTCGCTATGAGCCGGGGACAACGTCTGCCTTGAACCGATCAATCGCCTGCTTCATGGCCCCGGTTACTTCTGGATGCTGGTCCGCCACATCGGTGGTTTCCCGGGGATCGTTCCGGAGGTTGAAGAGCTGGACGGTGTCCGCCTTGACGATCATTTTCCAGTCGCCGCGCCGCATGGCCGTCCCGAGTTTGGGTTCGTACCCAAAAAAGATGTCTCTGTCCGGGAAGTCCTGTTGCTCGAGCAGATGGGCTTTGAAACTTGCGCCGTCAAGATTATCCGGATTACTCTTCGAGAGGCCGGCGATGTCGGTGAATGTCGGAAACAGGTCGAAGCCGACGATTAACTTATCAGACCGGGCACCCGCCTTGATTTTGCCCGGCCACCATGCGACAGCCGGCACGCGGTGCCCACCTTCATAGTGGCTGAACTTGCCGCCACGAAACATACGAAACTCTTTCGGGCTCATGCCCACAGCCCCGTTGTCTGAGAAGAACATGACAAGGGTGTTCTCTGCCAGGTCGAGTTCGCTGAGCGTGTCGAGGATCCGGCCTACGCCTCTGTCCAGGTCCTCCAGCATCCACCTGTACCTGGCGCGGTTCTTGTCGTTGAGCCGGTTGGGGTTCTCGCCCTCGACACGTTTGTCCGGCGTGTCCTCGGCGGTCTGGTAGGGGTTGTGCACCGCAGCGTGCGAGACGTAGAGGAAGAACGGCTTGTCCTTGTTGTCTTTGATGAAGTCGATGCTGCGGTCGGTGATGATGTGCGTCGAGTAGCCAGGCACATCCTTCTTTTCGATGCCGACGCGCCACGCCCCGTGCTTGTGGTAGTCCGTCGCGCCGTTGAGGAATCCGACGAACTTGTCGAAGCCATGGTGGACCGGGTTGTACTGGTCCTGATAGCCGCAGTGCCATTTTCCGAAAAGGGCGGTCGCGTAGCCGTTGTCCTTGAACACGCGCGGGAGAGTTGGGACCGAGGGAGATATCCCGCTCTCCGGTTCCCGGCTGCCAACGATTACGTCAACAATGCCTACGCGCTGCTGGTACCGGCCGGTAAGGAGCGCCGCACGCGTCGGGCTGCAGACCGAGGAGTTGGTGTGGAAGTCGGTGAAGAGCATCCCCTGTTTGGCCATCTGTTCAATGCGCGGCGTCTTGACCCAGCCGTCGTACAGCGCCATATCGCAGCAGCCCAGGTCGTCGGCAAGGATGACCACGATGTTGGGCGGGGCGGCGTGCACCCGATTTGGCATCACAACACACCAGAAACAAATCAACATGCAGACAAGCGAGCGCAACATAAAAGGTAATTGCTTACGGGGCGGTGAGGAGTGAGTTTTTTTCATGATAACAGGTCTCTCTGGTTGGACGGCAGGTCGCACGGGAGGCTGGCTCCAGCTGATCCCGGCCGAACAGTGCGAAACTTCCTTTCTGAGAATCCTCGATGAACATCACAGGGGTGCTGCCGCTTTGGGATACTACACAGGCACTAGGATTGCACGGCTATTGTCCCGGATGCAATTCCTCAACTTGTTTGCGGAGTGCTTCGAGTTCTTGGAGCAGTTCTGGTTGATCCCGACGAATCATGCGCCCGGTTGCGTCAGGGTCGAGCAGTTCGTCCAGGACTGATTTCAATCGAGACACTTTGCTGTCGATCAGGCCGGCGGCATCGCCCTTGTGCAACTCCGCCTCTACTTTTGACTGGTCGATTTGCATCTGTCGGAGCCTGCGGTCAAGGGCCTGCTCTTGTCCTTGATCCTTCAACTGTTTCAGAAGTTCCGACGCGGCCTTTTTCGCGTCTTCGGAATAGCTGACTCCTTCGGGAAGCGACCAGTTGTCCGTGCGAAAGGTTTCCAGTGGCAGACGTTCGCGGCCAACCATGTTTCCTGTCGGCCAATTGGCCCAGCCGTATCGTACAGCAACCGGGTTTTCGACAAGGTCACTCCAGACTTCGATCGTCCATGTTCCGTCCAGCCGCGTATGCTTTGCTTTGGCTGGATACCAGCGACGGTCCGCACCAGCGATGATGAATCCCTGAAACTCAGCGTTGCCCTCGCGAGGACATGGGACGACCTGCCAGTACGCGTTGTTTTCAATGTGCTTCCATCGTTCGTGGACGACGGGGTCGGTGTCGAAATAGAGGAAGACGCTGTCGTC
>JBDONA010000840.1:0-5035 GCA_039831575.1 Fuerstiella sp.
TTGGAAGGACTCAGCGGTGACGGCTTTGAGGATCCTCACGACGTAGCCGTTACCTCTTTGAATGTCGCTTCTGACGGCAGTCTGGTATCGACCGACGAAGACGGATTTATCGTAATCTGGCCTGCTGGACGGTGATTAATCGGAAAACTCCCCGATAGTGACAGATCCCCGATTTCTGCGTTTATCCTACGTCAACGGCATTTGGTGGAGCCCCCGTTCTCGCTGCGTCGAACACAAGAACGGAGAGACGGCAATTTCTGCCGAGGCCGGCTTCCATGGAAAGGAAGTCTCCCATTAACGACGGATTCGGGGACTTTTCCTTGCAGGAACAAAAACGATGATATTCAAATGTCTATCGGCTATTGCGGCCATCGCTATGGCGACAGCGACCCCTTCTGCTCTTGCGGCCGACTGTAGTCCGTCCGGTTGCGGCGACACGTCATGTGCGCCGTGTGCTGGCGGACCGTCCTCGTGTCAAAGCTGCAATACCGGGTGCCAGGTTTGTGGCGGTCAGGGGTTTTGTTGCGATGGTCTGGTCGGCGAGGGCATTGATGTTGACAGTTTGACTCCGGAAGCTCAGTCAAAGCAACTCTATGAAGCGCTTCAGGCTCGGCTGATCTTCGAGCTGCCGGAAGATGCCGACGTATACCTTGCTGATCAGAAGATGACGACTCCAGGCGCGAAGCGGACATTTGTGGTGCCGGTGAACGACCCGACGAAAGTCTATCAGTACCGATTCAAGGTGGATGTTGTCCGCGGCGGCCAGAAATACTTCAAGAACGTCACTCTCAACACTCTTCGAGCTGGAGCAATACTGAAGATTGCAGTCGAAGCCCCTCCCGTTGTCGAAGGTGAACCGGCAACAATCGACATAGCATGGGAATCAGTGGCTCCAGGCGGCGGTCCATCACAGGACAAATCCGCTGAAGATGCAGGTGTCCCCGACGCGGCCGGCGAATAAAAAGCATTTGAAACTGGTTCAGGCGTTGACGCCAGCGAATCGATAGGCACGGTGACGTAAGGCGGCTGGAACGGACTTGCGGGATCCGTTCCAGAAGAAGTCTGAAGCGGTGAACATCTGCCCGCCTTTTGTCCAGGCTTGTGGGGTTGCTGATTTCTGCGACTGCATCGCTAGTGCGTGTCGCGGGTCCGGCGAGCAATTTTGCAGCTGAACGGTTGCGGAAGTCGCTACATTTCGGTGAAGCGCGCGCTAACGCACGCGTCACACCTGGGAATAAATGCGAGGCGTTTGGGGCAGATTTGAGGAGACACCACAAGAACGTCGAAGACCGCTCGTTGTTTCTTAGCCCGGATGGACGGTGCCGGACTAATTGACAGCCTTAAGCTATCTTATCTAACTGTAAATTCCGTCATCCGGATTAGAAATACGACAACTGTTTCAACGGTCAGGTTAGCGTGCAGGTATTGGCACGCCGAAGTACACCAATACAAATGGAATGTAGTGATCTCGTAAGCTTACGGAGGATCTAACGATGTCCAACCTGGACCGTCGCGCGCTAAAATCGTGTGGAATCGTTCTTACACTTACCTTGTTTTGGTCCCTGGCGATCGTCCCCAATGCTGTCAGCCAGGACAAGGCTGCCCCTCCCTGGGGCGAGTTTCTCCGTCAAGGACGCTGGCCAGGCTTTGATCGTCTTCTGCGTCGTCCATTTCGGATGTCTCCGGAAGAAGAGGTGAAGGGACTCGCAGCCAAACTTCGTGCACGGGAACTGGACGTTCCCAACCGCAAGAGGGCAGTCAACTACTTGAAGACCTTTCATTGCGCAAAGTTTCCAGAAGCACGAGACATGTTGATTGACGTGCTGCTGAACGACAAATGGGAACCTGTTCGATACGAAGCCGCCATGGGGCTGCGGGATATGTTTGCGAACTGCGCCTGTGGGGAACAGGACGAAAAGCCCAGCCGAGAGGTCCGACAGGATCGCCAGCGTGGTGCTCCTGATGCGGGCAGCCCAAAGCACTGTGCGTGCTGCTGTGATACCGATACGCTCAACAAAATTGCGAAGGTCGCCTACGAAATTAAGGACAACGGATGCTGTTTCGAACCATCCCAACGAGTGCGTGAAATGGCGGTTGAGGCGATCAATGCCTGCGGCGTGCCGTGTCACTTTCAACCATACAAGGCAATTGATGAGCAAGGCCCGCCAGCCTGGAAAGCGGATCAAAATCAAGAGAAAATCAATGGCGGAGGCGGAGAGTTTATCCCACCTCCCACCAAAGAACTCACGCCGGTATTGCCCATGACACAGTCCAGCCCCACACCGATCTCTCGTCTAACGAAGGTGTGTCTTGTTTCTCTGAAACAGGGGCAACGCCTGACCCCGAGCAATCGTTTCTCGACCAATCATCGCGGCCGAATCTACTACTTTGCCAGTCAGGCAGCACTGGAAGAATTCAAGCGATCTCCGGAAGACTATTCCGTAGCTTTTGGTGGATGCGACCCGGTTCATTTTGTGAACACGCATGAGGTTTTGGAGGGGCGATTCCTTGTAACGTACAACGGTACGTATTACATGTTTGCCACAAAGCAGAACTACGAGCGTTTCAAGTCCGACGTCGCCCGCTACAAGACAAACAAGACAAACAAGACAAACAAGACCAACAAGACGAAACTGGCGTCAACGACGACGGAACTGGCGTCAGCTGCACAAGGTCGATAGTCAGCTTCGACTTCCACGCTCAATCTGAAACGGCACTTCGGAGCATTTCCGAAGTGCCGTTTTTTCGTTACGCCCAGGGTTAACGGTCTGTTGATTCAATCCCAACCCGACGCGTCAGCGAGGAATTTCGCGTCAGGTACACCGGCTATTTCTCGCCCCGCTCACGCGTCGGGTTACGGAAACCCATTAAATCAACAAGCTGTTGAGCGTCAGGAATAGGACTCAAAGTGTCGAATTGAATACGTCAAAATCATTTCTGTAACGCATACCCCGACATCGTCTTAAGTCTGGCAATCGTTCTGCGTGACAAGTAAAGTTGTGCGCGGCTCCATCGACTCATGATGCGTTGCGGTATTTCCAACACAACAGGATCAGGAACAACAGCAATGTAATAAGGAAGGCGGCCAGACCAGCCTTCCCAAACGCATTCGAGCTCAGAGGTTCTACGTCGCCTTCCAATGGCTCGCCTTGAATGTCTTCGGCAGCCTCATGTCGAATACGCCGCTGCAGCTGAGTTGCCCAGTAACGGCGTGCCTCGGCCGGATCCTGATGGCCGCCTGGCATCTCCGTGCGTATCTCCTGCTTGAATGCATCCTCAATGTCGCCAACAAATCCAAGCACGACAGCCAGGTAGTAAAGCTCAGCGACTTCGCTTCCCGACGTGGGAATAGCCTGCTCACCTTCCACGTAGAACTTCCACGCTCGATTCTGCTCCTTAAAGTACTCCTGTTCCAGCGTGTAGTCATCCCAATCACGAATATGTGACGTCAGTACCTCATCAGCCCAATACACCAACACCCGTTTGACGGTCTGCCATTCACCTCCGGATAGTCCCGCGACACCGGAATTCACCTTCTGTTCGATCGCCTGAACGTCGGCCATGAGTTGTCGCTGGAGTTTGTGGAGTTGTTGCCCGTCCGGCGCAGCCTGACCCAGCAGCCCCAGGACTTTGAGGAAAAACGGTTCCGCAAGACCGATGACGGAAGTTGACATGAGCACGAAAACTTTAGGTCCGGTGTGAACGGGAAGTGAGTTGATAAAGACGACAGCGTATTACGCTGACCCGTAGCCGCGAATGTCGTGTCCCAGCCTGATAAAATGGCATATTCGCAAGCCAGAACGGTTCGCGAGAATAGGGAAACTGTTCTATGTTATGATGACGAAGTCTTGATGGCGAAGAGCGAAAATGCCAGCGTAGCCAGATTCCCGGACTCCCGATCTGGAACGTCGATGCGATTCTCTCCGCTGACCTGGTCTTCAACCCGCCGTTCGTTGAAGCGAATCCCAAGGTTCAGGCTGCGTTCAACCGCATCCCACGCGCCTTCGCGGTCAACGCGAAAGTAGTGCCAATTGGCTCGAGGAAATGCGCGGGGGGCATCGCCGACGGGTATGATTCGCACACCACGTCGCCCACCGCTGTAGATCTTGTCCACGTCTTCCGCGCTGCCCACCTTCATCCCGAGTTCTCGTTCCGACAGCAACTCTGCCACCCGTCCGGCACCAATTTCAGCCTCAACACCGATGTAAAAAGCCCATGAGGATTCCAGCCACGCAGACTTCAGCCGCACCGTCATCTGAAATCCTTCTGACGCAAATGGAATCCGTTCGTAGTCGGCCTCCGCATCCGGCTCGATGTCCAGAAGTTCACGTAGTTTCGCGAAACATGGAGCGTTGTTGTCATGGTCGTAGTACGGGAGATTTGGAAGACGTCGTGCCTTTCGAAAAATGGCAAGGCTACCCACGGCCCGGCACAGTTCCAGATAAATCACGAAAGGGTGAACTCCTGGCGTAAACGGAAAATGGGCCAGGCCCCCCAGTGCTGTATTTATAGCGTGCAGATGCAGGATCCGCTCAAAGTCTTCCCTGCGGCCGCTCGCAAAAGCAACTCCGCGATCGATCATCTGTCTTGCGAGCTGTTCGGCAGTCGCTCCAAGGCGGTCATAGACGGACCTGACAAAAGTCTCCAGAGCGGGCCATGCTTCCTTGACCAGCAGGGGGGGGATGTAATCCGGGTCGATTTGCGGCGGAGCCTCTGCCGTTGTGCCCAATTGCAATTGCATGATTGGAATTGCGTCATAGCCGCGGGTTGCCTCATCCCCGATCAGGATCTGAGGGTTCAGTTTGCGGAACTCCAATTCCTGCTGGTTTCCGGCAACGTTCTCGTCTTCCACTTCTTCGGCATGCTGAAGGTAACGGGCAGACGGGTTATCCTGCGCAGCCGTGTTGGCCATCCCGCGGCGAAGCTGTGAGATTCCAACGTAGACGCGCAAACGCGACTCCGCCGTCTTGAACACGTCTTTCGGGATTTCAACAGGCGAAATGTGCGCATCCTGCGGGAAACGCAGTTGGGTGCC
>JBDONA010000572.1:0-5034 GCA_039831575.1 Fuerstiella sp.
TCGGCGTCCATGTCGGTGGAGAAACGTCAGCAACAGCAGATGTTCGTGGCCTCGCTGCTGGCCGCACTTGGTCCTCAGGATAAGTTCAATCTGGCGGTCAGTGATGTCGAATGCCATTGGCGCTTTGAGGACGAAGTGGAACCAACGAAAGAGGCCGTGGCTGACGCAATTGGCTGGTTGGACAGTCGATTGTCGTTGGGGTGGACGGACCTCGATCGTATGACAGAATCGGTGCTGGGGCACTGCAATGACAACACACATGTGGTTTACATCGGGGACGGCATTGTTACTGCACGGGATGCCGACACACAGACATTTGTGAATCGCCTGCAACGCCTGGTCGAGGGGCAGGCGTCTGGTAGCTTCCATGCGATTTCGGTGGGGAACAATTTCGAGTCGATCGTACTGAAGGCGTTGGCCAGAGTCGGAGGCGGATCCGTTCGACAAATCGGCGGCGAACAGACTCCACAGCGAATTGCCTTTGAATTGTTGAATGAAATCTCTCAGCCAGGGCTGCGCAATCTGAAGGTCGAGTTCCAGGGACTGAAAGTGGCCGCGATCTATCCGAGGACACTGCCGAATCTCGCTGCGGGGACGCAGCAAATTCTCATTGGTCGCTACCTGCCTCAAGGCTCATACCAGAGTGGCGAGATTATCATTACTGGTGAGCGTAACGGCGAAGAAGTTCGTTTTGCTTCCCGCATTTCATTCGCGGATGCCGAGTCCGGTAACTCCTTCATTCCCCGTCTGTGGGCTCGCGCCCATTTGGACCATCTGTTGGAACAAGGCAGTAGTACGGCGATACGCGACGACGTCATTGCGATGTCTGAGGAATTTCACATTATCACGCCGTACACTTCGTTGCTGGTGTTGGAGACCGATGACGACCGCGAGCGATTCGGTGTTAAGCGACGCTATCAGATGCGTGACGGCGAACGTTTCTTCGCCGACGGACGCGATCATTCGGCATTTGAGCTATTGCAGCAACAGATGAAGCGAGCTGGCGATTGGCGACTCGGCTTGCGTCGAAGAATTCTGTTTGAATTGACTCGCCTGGGACGAAACTCCCAGGTTTTCCAACAAGACCAAAACCGCTACGGACGCAGGGGCGGCATGTCGAGTTCCGGGTCGATCAGCAATAGTCGATTTGTTCAATCGACCGGAAAAATGAAGGCAGGCTGGGGAGGTGGAGGCGGATTCCCCCTGAACGGTGATGCAAGTTTCGAAGTAGACGGACGCATCGATGACGAGGATTCAGAATTTGAAATCGACACGGAAATGGTCGATTTCGATCTGATCGAAGAACGTGTCGCCGATAAGCGGCTGGTGGCCAGGTCGAAGCAGGATTTGTCCGCCCGTCTTAGCGGAGAAGATTCGAACCGTCCCCAGGCGTCCGGAATGTCATTGCTGGGCGGCCGTCTGAGGCAATTGGCGCCTGCCGCGAAAAGGGAGCTTGCACTGAGTTCCATAGTATCGGATGAACAATCCTATCGAGGGCGTGTCAACCAGCAATATGTGCAGTGGGTCCACACCTTGTTCCCCGCAGTGCCTGCCGTTTCCGCCGAGTCACCGGTTCTGGAGGTGTTGTGGAATGATGATGCCGTGGCAGTCTCAAATAGTCTGCTGCAGGCGATTTCGCTCACGGAGGGCGGTATTGAGGTCGTGCAACATACTCAGTCCAGCGATCCACGCTGGCAGCGTACAACTGCGATCAGCGACCAGACGGCTTTGTATTCGCCTCAACGCTGGCTCCACTTCACGCAATCAGTCGGTTCGCAGACGCACGTTCATTGGAGCGATGCGAAGCAGCGTGGTGTCTGTTCCCGGGCGTTTCAGCTGGGACGTGTGAGAAAGTCAGACGCACGTGATCTGATCGTGTACAGCCCTGGACAGAGGGCCTATGCCGTGACCGCGCTGCACGACTCGTTTCGCAACTACGAAGTGAAAATTGAACGGCCGAGCGATGACCGAATTCTGGTAACGTTGATTCACCCGACACAGCAGACGGTCCAGCGTCGCATCACGATCGACTCGCAGCGCAACGTGGTTGTGCAGCAACAGGCGTTCAGTGCTGGAAAGCTCACTTCAACCAACAAGTATTCCAATTACACCAAAGTTGCCGGCGTTTGGTGGCCAGGAAAGACCGAGTCGTTCGACGCGCTGGGGCGTGGCACAACGGTCACGACGCAATCGGTCAGGCTGCTCAACGACGACGCATTTGAGAAGCGATTTGCCGCCGAGCGGCCGAACGATCAAGAGGCAATCCTGTTAGCGATGCCGTTGCCGACCCTGCGACAGGCACAGATTGCGGCGGCCGATGGTTCGGCCACGTTTGAGCATCGACTCCTCTTGCTGCTGCAGTCATCGGGAATTCAGAAATGGACCGAAGTGCTTACTCAATTGGAAGAGCTGGAAAAGCTCGCTGTGCCCAGGCCCGGGGTGGTATGGATCCGCGCCGCTGTTCTGATTTCTGCTCGCAGGAATGAGGATGCTCGGCAGTTGTTGCAAAAACAGCTGCGTCAGATCGTTTCTGAAGCGTGGGAGAACGAGTTGTCGCTCGCTAACTACTTACTGGATCAGTTGTCGCAGGTCGTTGATGCCAATGAAGCACTGCGTTTGCTGGACGTTGCGCGAGCGATTTATAACCGCCAGCCGGCACATGCAGTGGCAGAGCGTCTCTGGAGCAGTCGTCGGATTACGTCGCTCCGCTCACTGGGGCGGTTTGATGAAGTCCTGCAGCGGCAGGAGGAGTTGGCGAAAACTGCCCCGTGGGACCTGGCGGCTCAAACGACTTACGCTGCCGACCTAAAGACGTCGGGCGACTACGATGGCGCCTACGCCTGGCTGCGGCAGGAGATTGACCGCGACGCTGAGCGGACGGAGTACGAGCTCAAGCGACTGCGGGACGTTTACGCCAGTTTTCTGCGGGTCGAAGGGCGAAGTGACGTCTATGTTGCGTTCATGAATGAGTGGCTTGAAACGCAGCCGACTGACTATCAAGTGTACCAGCAATATCTGAGTGCACTTGAAATGGCGAACCGAGTGGACGACGCCGATGCTGCCGCGTGGAAGTGGATGCAGGACGGTTCGGTTGACGGACTGATCGAGTCCGTTCCGATGGCCAGGCTGAATGCGGCTGTTTCCTATGCGTTGGGACAGCGGTATCAGCAATACATGAGTTGGCTGGATCCAATTTGGCTACCGCGGTTGGAGAAGACGGCCGAATTCTTTATCGGGCACGAACTGCACCACTACATGGGTAGCCGCATCGTCAATGATTATCGGTTCACGCGGTCAGACGAGTCTGATCGAATACGAACCGAAGTGGCTGGTCGCCTGCAGAAGTCATGTGGAACACTTCGTGAACAACTTGTTGCGCCATATGTAGGTTGGGTCGTCGGTCGAGATGACTTGTCGAACGCGGAGTGGCAAAAAATTGCTGATGTTCTGCGCGGCCGTTGGAACATGCAGGAGGATCTGAATCAACGCAGCGTCCTTGGGGGTTCACTTGCACAGATTTATGCAACTCACTTTGGCCGGACGGAATACTTACCATTTCTGCGAGCTCGCATTGTTCGTGCCGAGCAGGCGGAGAACCTGGAACACGTTGCGATCTATCGTCTGGCGTTGTTTAACGTGTTGTTGGCGGCCGATTGGAGCGACGAAAACGAGCAGGAGGCTCTGTCGCTGGTCGGGCAGTTGTCCCCAGCGAAGACTGTTTCCGGACGTTTGGTTGCGAGAATCGGCGTACTTCATCACCTCGTCGATCGAATGATGGCGTCTCGCAACGAAGCAGACATGAAACGACTACTGGCGGACGGACACCCGGAGGATCTTACTCGCACCGAGTATTCAGCAGGGCAAGCGGAATTCATACAGACCGCTCGTGAAGGAATTGCGGCCCAATTGGCGGAAGAGGTGAAGCGCCAGGCAGATGCGCCGAGAGATCCAGATTCATCCGCGGGGATCGACGAATTGCTGAAGTGGATACAGCTGGAGCGGATGTACCTGGACGTAAAACTCGGCCGGAATCTGGAGCATGTGGCCGCTGAATGTTGGTCGATGCTGGGGGACGCTCCGATTGCTGGGAAGGATGGTGACGAAGTCCTTGACGACGATCAGCTCGAGACGGCCCGTCAGGCGTTGATTGCAGAAATTCGTCGCGAACGAGCATTCGCAACCGTCAGCTATCTGGCGCTACGGCGCTCGGCTCCCAAAACGCTGGTTAAGCAGGTTCTGGAGTATATTTCTGCCGGTTTACAATTCGATGGCGATGCTGCTGCCACGTGGAAACAGGCGCGTTTCAGAATGCTGGTGGCGTTGGACCGTCCGGACGAACTGGAGACGGAGTTGCGTCAGTGGATTCTTTCCGATGAATTCCCGGCAGCCTGGCAACTGGTACTCGGACGACTTCAGGCTGAACGTGGCAAGATCGACGAAGCGATTGGACTGTTTGAAACCGTTGAACGTCACTCTCAACTGTCACCCGGCGATTATCAGATGCTCGGCGATTGGTACCTCGTGGTCGATCAGCGTGAATCCCGTCGGCGCGCGAAAGTCGAAGTGTTCATGTCAATGGAAGAACACCAGATCAACAGCTGGTTGTGGCAGCAGAGGCGACCCTGGTATCAAACCGATGTGCCGTTGCCAACGGAACTGGATGAGAATGTTCTATTCGCATTCCAGGCGATGTTCGAGAAGAGCAATCAGCCGCAAAATTACGTCAATCAACTGAGAGATTTCTATACCGCGTGCCGCGATTTTCGACTGCTGAAAATGCTGCCCGATTCAATCACCGGGCGAACTCCGCAGCAAATCTATCCGTTTCTTGAATCGTTGCGGACGAACGTTATGCACGAAATTCGTAACGAAGCGACCGCCGATGAAATCCTGAAGCGAATTGTGGAAGTACGCTCGGCGAAAAAATCGGCCACGGATCTGCGAGCATTGGATCTGTTGGAGGCGATGATCGAACGTCAGTCCGCCGAAGTGCTCAATCAGCCCGGGCCACATATCGATGCTGCCGTCGAAGCA
>JBDONA010000987.1:0-5030 GCA_039831575.1 Fuerstiella sp.
TTCTCGCAGTTCTGTTTCTGTCGTACGCGGCGTCACAGCCAACTTTCGCAGCAGCCGTTCAGCCAAACATTGTGTGGATCATCGTTGACGATATGTCGGCCCATTTTTCGTGTTACGGTGAAACGGCGATTGAAACGCCGAACGTGGACCGGCTGGCGGCCAATGGAGTGCGTTTTACAAACGCGTACGTCACGGCTCCCGTGTGTTCCACCTGCCGATCTGCCTTCATCACTGGGATGTATCAAACCAGCATCGGTGCTCATCACCATCGCAGCGGACGTGGTGCCCGGAAGATCCACCTTCCCGACGGGATCCTGACAATTCCGAAGATCTTTCAGGACGCGGGTTACCACACGTCATTGGGCAGCTGGCCAAACACACGGAAGGGCCGTTTTGGCAAAAGTGATTACAACTTCGAATGGGACGCATCGATTTATGACGGCAACGACTGGAGTGATCGTAAACCGGGCCAGCCGTTTTTTGCTCAGATTCAGACGCCTGGCGCAAAACGGCGAGGTGGCAGTCCGGAATCGGCCGCAGATTTTCAGGCCAAATGTGCAGACATCTTTGGGGCAGCCACCCCCATCAGCAAGGTGACACTGCCACCATACTATCCCAACGATCCAGTCTTGCTGGCCGACTGGGCGGCGTATCTTGATTGCTGCCGATACACCGACCGGCTGGTGGGCGAAGTTGTTGAGCGTTTGAAAGGCGAAGGTGAACTCGAAAACACGATCATTCTGTTCATGACAGATCACGGCATCAGCCATGCTCGAGGTAAGCAGTTTCTGTACGACGAAGGCATTCATGTTCCTCTGGTCATCGCCGGACCGGGGATAGAAGTCGGCCGCACACGATCGGATCTGGTCGAGCACATCGATATCGGTCCGTTGTCTCTGGGGCTGGCGGGAATCGAAATCCCCGGTCACATGCAGGGCCGCGATATTCTGGCGAAAGACTATGAGTCACGGGATGCAGTGTTCTCTGCCCGCGATCGGTGTGACGAAACTGTCGAACATATGCGCTGCGTGAGAACTGATCGCTTCAAATACATCCGCAACTTTCTGCCCGAACGTCCCCTCCTGCAACCGTGCGCCTACAAGGACCAAAAATCCGTCCTTGTTGCATTGCGGGCGGCCCATGAAGCCGGCACGCTGAATGACGTTCAGAAGAAGCTGTTGTTCAGTCCAGTGCGAGCACCGGAAGAACTCTACGACCTGCAGGTAGACCCGCACGAATTGAATAATCTGGCCGACAACCCGAAGCATGCGAAGACGCTCACCGAATTGCGCCAGAGGCTTGACCGCTGGATGGACGAAACAAACGATCACGGTCGTCAGCCTGAGACAGCCTTAATGTACGACAGTGACATGAAGGTCTATGTGGACGGCCTGCGGGCCAGAAAAAAGGATCCGGCGCACCTGCAGATCATTCTGGATAATATTGCGTTGATGAAAAAATGGGCGGCGGAAGGAAAGTAGAACGTACATGAGTGCCAATCCCGACACTTTGCTGTGTTTTTCTGTTGTTCCACCGTGCTTACCGGAGTGAGCGGTGAATGGCACGTTCGATTGATTCGACGACCTGGCCCCGGCAGATTGGCATCTGCACATTTTTACCCTCCCTGTGGGAGGGTGATATCGAAAAACTCGCTTGCTTGCGTTTACAGATGAGTTTGCAAACGGGGCTCCTGCACGATCATCATCGCTACGTCCCGCCGACTGACCCTGTCCACCAACTGGGCTGAGCAAAGACGTCGGCCACTTTGATTTGAAAATGGGGCAGGGTGGTGCTGCCTTCCAGAGTCTGCCAGTCTCCCAGTGCCAACGTGTGGGCTTTCTTGCTGATGACCTGGATTTCCTTCTTGTACGGATCGGGGATCCAGATCGTTTCGATGCCCAGTTTCATGAAGCCAAGGCTTCTGGTTCGCATCTCCTGCCGCCGATCATTCGTTGACGCGACGTCAACAACCAGACGCGGCACCTGATCGGCGATGGTCTTATCCGATTCGCCGAACGGAGGGCCGGAATCGAAGTAGGCGATGGCGGGGCAGTACACGGTATCGGGGTCCGTCGACACCTTGACACCGATTTCGTGGCACGCGTAGCCGACATTCTCATCCGTACGACTGCGAAACCACTCTGCCAGTGCGCGAGACAGATTCAGCACGGTGGTTCCGTGTGGATCATCGGGCGCCTGCATGAGCACAATTTTGCCTTCGTGAAGTTCGTGCCAGCGGCCTGCTTCCGGCAGTTCGTGTTTCTTAGCCGTGAATTCGGCTGCCGTGATGCGATTGTCTGTAACCATTGTTCCGACCGGGATGCGGGAAAAATGCAAGAACCTCTCCTCACGAATGATAGCCCAATCCCAATGAAATTGCAGGCTTCTTAAGCGACTTCGTCGAGTGACGATGTCTTCCGAAATCGCCGCACCGGGCGCGGTACCGGCAAATATCGCCGAACGTATACGAACGCCACGGCCGAATAGCGCCCGACGGCGGTAGCCGATGCCTGTGTTCGGCGAGTTGCTGTTGACGTGTTCCGCCGATTTTCGGAAATTCCCGAAACTTCCCTCAAGCTGTGAATGATTCGTCGGTTCGTCCGCGACTTCGCAGCACCCACCGATCACGAGTATGTGATCAACAGGGCTCACTTGGTTTTTTTTTGCAGGATGCTCACGTGAAACCAATTCACTTGTGCCTGTCCACAATTGCCTTCCTGATTTTCGTCGGTTCCGCGGATGCCGGCCTGTTTGATCCTGCGGGATCTGCAGGTCGAGCTGGCCAGCCATCGATTTATCGATCTGTTTCTTTGGCGACGGTTTTCCGCGGCCAGTCGGACGGTGTTCCGTTGCCACAGGGCACCGGCCCGCAGTCCGGGTCCGGACCGCTGTCGGGTGGTTCGGCCACATCGGGTATCGGTGGTCAGGATCCGGTGGGTACGCTGAGTACCCCGACGCTGCCGGATGCTTCCACATGGAATGCGTTTTCGCCACCAATCAACGGGGACCCGTTTGCGGGAGCTCAACAGTTTCCGCAGGCTCCTTACGCCCCGTACACACCGTATGGAAATCCTTATGGCGGCGGTCCATACGGACAGCCCGTTCCGTTCTCTACGTTCGGGGCAAACGGGCCTCACCCGTATCGGCAGGGTTGGCAGAACAGTCTGCAGATCGGCTGGATGCCGGGAGCCAGCGTCACAGGCAATGCCACGGGCCTCTTCGAGCAGTTTGATGTTGACTACGATCTCGCGTACACCGGGCCGTTTATGCCCGGCTGGATGCTGACCTGGACCAATGAGTTTCGTTTGCGACTCTGGGACGGCCCCAATGCTCTGCCGGGTTTCCCCGGACTTCCCGCCCATGCCTATCGTTTCGGGTGGGACTTTGAACTGGAGACACCTCAGTCGGGTCCCTTCAGTGTCAGTTTTGGCATCACACCATCAATCAACTCAGATTTCGAAAACTCGCTGTCGTCGGAGGCCTTCCAGCTGGATGGCCGAGGCATGTTTATCTTTCGGCTTGATCAATACTGGAGCATGGTTCTGGGGGCGGGCTACTGGGACCGCGTGAAAGATCGTGTCATTCCGTATGCCGGCCTGACCTATCGCGATGATTACTGGGATTGGCAACTGATGTTTCCCAAAACAATGATCAGCCTGTTTCTGGGCAATGAAGCACGGTGGTCCAAGTGGATGTACCTGAGCGCCGAGTACCATGTGGAAGCCTACGAAGTCAAAACCGCCCCGGGGCCACCACGTGAGGAAGTCGAACTGCAGGACTACCGCATTTTGCTGGGTGTCCGGATGGATGGAGGAATGCACTCATGGTTCATGGAAGGCGGTTGGATCTTTGACCGTGACGCCAACTTCCGCCTGGGGTCCAGGTTTTCTCCCAACAGCGGTTTCATTGGCCGGATGGGCATGAAGTATTAAGAACACATGTCCATCAAGAAGGCTGCACATCCCATATGATTGCTCCTGTTGCTGTGATCCTCGCCGCTGGCAGGAGCACTCGAATGAAGTCCGAAACACCGAAGGTTCTGCACCCGGTTTGCGGACGGCTGATGATCGAATATGTAATGGACGCCGCGCGCACCGCCGGTGTGGAAAAACTGGTTGTCATTGTCGGCCACAAGGCAGACATGGTGCGTGCAGCGCTATCCGGCCATGACGATGTGGTGTTCGCCGAACAGGTTGAACAGAACGGCACCGGTCACGCGGTCATGATGGCCGAGTCCGAACTGCAGGGCCACGATGGTTCCGTGCTGATTCTTGCCGGCGACACGCCGCTGTTACAGGGTTCGTCTTTGAAATCGCTGCTGGACGCTCAGACCGGTCAAAATGCCGCCTGCGTGATTGGTACCGCTGACACGAAGAATAACGAGGGTCTGGGACGCGTTATTCGAAACGCCGAAGGTGACTTTGATTGCATCGTGGAACACAAGGATGCCACCGAAGATCAGCGACGAATCACCGAAATTAACACCGGTTGCTACGCCTTCGACGGCCCTCGGCTGCTGAGTTCATTGCGAAAACTTCAGCCGAACAACGTGCAGGCCGAATACTACCTGACGGACTGCCCTCGGATTCTGATGGATGAAGGTCACAATGTAGCTGCCAGCTGCAGTCTGACGATTCAGGAAGCCATCGGCGTCAACAATCGAATTCAGCTGGCCGAAGTTCGCCAGCATATTCAGGACGATATCCTGAACGAACGGATGCTCAGCGGCGTTACGATCGTGGCTCCTGGTCAAACGTCAATCGACGTGGCCGTGACGATTGGACAGGACACCGTGATTAAGCCAGGCGTGGTCCTTGAAGGCGACGTGAGCATAGGCTCAAACTGCTCCATTGGTCCCAACCTTCATATTGTCGGGCCGAAGACGATCGCTGATGGAACCGTCGTTTCTTAGTGCCATCCTGGAAACAAGACGATCGTCTTGCGCTCGAATCTGCCCGCGGCCATGTCGCATCAGGGCAATCAGAAAACATTGAACGGAAATCGGTGTCAACACAAATGACTTCACGCAG
>JBDONA010000014.1:0-5026 GCA_039831575.1 Fuerstiella sp.
GGAACAATACGTGTACAGCCCCGCGACGGCTGCCCCCGGTGTCATCGCCGAAAGCCCCGACGGCCAGATCGGTCACGCCATCTCCGTCCAGATCTCCCAACGACGCCACTGAACTGCCGAAGTAGTCTCCATTGGTCAGGTTGGGCCCGCCGTTGGTGTTATGTGCGATCTTGTTGAAACTCTTGACCGTCCCGTCAATGTTCAGGAACAATACGTGTACAGCCCCGCGACGGCTGCCCCCGGTGTCATCGCCGAAAGCCCCGACGGCCAGATCGGTCACGCCATCTCCGTCCAGATCTCCCAGCGACGCCACCGAACTACCGAAGTCATCGCGATCGGCCAGCGAGGGTCCGCCGTTGGTGTCGCTGGCAATCTTTGTTGTTTTGGCACTGTCGACCGTCCCGTCGCTCTTCACCGGGTTGCCCACCGTCACGTTGCCGGTCGCAGTAGTGTTGACGGCCCCACCTGTCAGGATGCCATTTAAAAAGACAGAAGAGGAGGTGCCTCCCCCGGCGTCAACGTCAATAGCGCTGGCAGAGGTAAGGCCAGGCAGGGTAATGTTAGTATCCTGGTCGCCGCCAACACCGGAGTTGATGGTTATTGTCCCTGCCCCAGACGTGACAATCGTGAGCGCCGCCGCATGGGCACTGCCCGTGAGATCAATGGATCCATTTTCAACAGCGCCAAGGTTTCGTGTCTCAAGGGTAAGGGAGTTTCCGGTTTGAAGCGCCAGAGTGCCGCTGACGGTGTCTCCTGGGTTGCTACTGTTATTGTCAAAAGTGCCGGTCACGCTTATGGAATTTGAGGCCCGTAAAATAAAATTCTAGTTGGTACCCCTCGATATCAGACTCGTAGATATCGAAATCCGCAGCGTTACCGACTTCATCCGTGAATGTATCGTCAAAGCCGACGGTTGTTGGATCTGCAGTATCTGTGGGATGATCAAATGCTGTCGTGAAAGTGTCACCATCATCGTCCCCGTCAAATGAACCTCCGTGAAGGACGATGTTTTCGGGGTCCAGCAGCAGCATACCGATCTCACCGGCTTCCGCACGAAGGTCCACTTGACCATGGAAGGCAAGGTTCTGCTTACCTGATACTTCTGCAAACCCGCCGTCGCCGCCCTCAACGCCGCCGCGGGCGCTGATGGTTCCGTAAAACCTGGTCAAATTGTCGGCCCAGACGATGACCGTGCCGCCGTCGCCTGTCGCGATCGCGTCGGCCATGATCGTCGCTTCGGCTGCAAGAAATGTAACGTCGGTGTTGCGGATGTCCGGATTGGTGCCCTGATAGTCACCACCCACCAATACGATACCTCCACCTGCGTCGCCTGAAGCATCGATGCGTGCGTCGTTGAATATACCAACGTACTTGCCGAGCAATTCCGCCCGGCCAGCCACCATGCCGTCGTTTCCATCCGAAACGTCAATTGTCCCGAAGAACCGAAGCGTTCCCTCTGTTCCCGCCTCCAGAGTGATACGACCACCCTCGCTGTGAAGAGTTGTGTCGGAGTCGACATCGATGTCATCTGTCGCCTGCAGGGTTGCACTGGCTGCGGTGCTGATCCCCGCCAGATGCATGCTGTCGGCTTCCGTGATGCGGACGTGACCGCTACTGTTGAAGTGCACACTGTCGAAATTGAGATCGTTGGTTGCGTGATCACCCAAAGAGATGTTTGCTCCGGCGAAAGACGCGTTGCCGCCGACGTCAATGGTGGCGCCGTCAGCGTCGGTAATGTCTCCACCGGCCGTCACCGTCAGAGTACCCGTCAGCCTAACGTCTCCCAAATCGAGATCGTTACTATCGGTAACGTCCAGACTGTGGGCATCAACGGAGAGCGTATCAAAATCCGCTCCGGTCAGGCTGACCACGCCACCACCGGTAATGACGAGATCCGACACGATGAATTCGTTCAGGCTGCTGACCGATGCCAGCTCACCGGTCAATGGCGTCAACACGCCATGTGTCGGTTGCAGGGCCTGCGAATCGATATTGATGGCCGTGATCGGTGTTAGCTGCGCTGCTGAATTATCAATCGTCAGCGTCCGTCCGTCGTTGGAGATCAGAGCTTGACCGGACAATATGTGGGGACTTGCCGGGTCGGCAAACCAGTTGCCCTGTGCCAGCTCAAATTGAAGACTGTCCAACGCCGGGCCGGATTCGATCGCCAGTGCGTCGCCTATGTCGAATCCGTCCATTTGCAGAATGCCGGCGGCGGTTATGCCGAATCCTGCATCCAGCAACTGTCGCTCTTCCAGCCGCATGACGCGCAGCTTCCCGGTCGACCGGGCCTGGGTGGGCGTACGGCGATTGAGAATGCGTCTCCGCAAACGCCTGAGAAACCTACTTAGCGACATCAATTCAGCTGACCCTTTCGATTTGGCGGGCCGCTTCAACGGGCAAAGGGGGGGACGTTTGGTTAAGCGTGGTCTGGAACCGAATACTGACTCATCTCATTCTCCGCTTCGAAACACACCCAGGGTAACACTTGTGCCGGATATATCGATCGGGAACGTGACACCGATTTTGATGGACGTCTGAGGAACGGATTATCGCAGCTGTTCAGGTTGAATTATGGAAAACACTGGTTCTAACAACGCTGCCTGCCGCTGTCCGATGAAGTTGACGGAGTCTTATGTTTTTCCCGGAGCGTACAGATGGATCGCCGAAATCTCCTTTTCTGTTTCTGCCTTGCAGCTTGCGCCTTATTTAAAGCTACAAATATACAGGCGCAGCAGTCCCCGACACCAGCGCCGACTGGTAGGGAATGGGTTCAGATTCGAAGTCATGGAGGTGGTCCCTGTGTTGCCCCGCCGGCAGTTGAGGGACGTGCCAACGGTGTTTCCCACAGAAATGGCTTTGTTTCGCATCGTTTTGCAATGGCCAGTGTCGTCCCTGGGGGCGTTCATTCGCAGCAGACGGCGACAGCCAGGCCGACGGGCGATGCTTCTCTGCAACTGAGTATTGCCGGGCCATTGGCCGGCGTTTCACTCGGCTCGGCCGCCCGTCTGGAATCTGTCAGGGGTTTAGCTCTGGAGGAACCCAGGGACGATGCCGGCGAGGTTTTCGCGAAAACGCATGTTCAGCACGAACACAGCTTTGCCAGACAGTTCCGTCCAGACCGCAACCGACACGCGATCTCGTACAAACCTCTGTACTTTGAGGATCCCAACATGGAGCGCAGTGGACGAGGGGCCGGAATCTTCACGGAAGCCGTGTCTGCTGTTCGATTTTTCGGGCGAGTTCCGGCGCTACCGTCCATGTTGGCAGCCAATCCGCCGTGCGACCGTGTCCGCGCTCTTCCGGACTGCCCCTCGGGTCACAGGTTTGGCCACAATGCCTATCTGGCAGTGCCGGAAATTGACGGCGCAGCTCTGCAGATTGCCGCCGTCGTGGGCCTGGTCTTCCTGATTCCGTAAGGCAGCCTGGCTGGACCTGAGAGAATTCGCGACTACGATGGTAGGCCCTACGTTGGTCTGGGTCGAGTTGCCGTCATTGCGCGCGACGATACACTAACCACAGGCGGGTGCGTCATTGCCGAAAAATGGCGACGCTGACACACTGTTCCGTCCATCGTGGTCAGAAAAGGAGAAATACGTGGCTGAAATCGATGTCTATAAGGAATGGCTGGGCATTCCCGAGGGCGACCGACCACCGGACCTTTACACACTTCTGCGCGTGGTGCAGTTCGAAGATGACGCCGAAAAGATTCAGAAAAACTACCGAAAACTGAACGCGCACGTTCGCAAGTATGCGACGGGCCAATATCTGAAGGAGTCTCAGGAACTGCTGAACGAAATGGCCAAGGCCATGTTGTGCCTGACAGACCCTGACGCCAAACGCGAATACGACGAAAGCCAGGGGCGGGAGTTCCAACAGGAACAGACCGATGGCGTCGAGACCGTCCTGCAGTATCTTGTCTCGCACAGTGTCATCAAACGCGGTCAGGTCGCGGAGATCGAACACTTTGCGGAGGCACGTGGGATTTCACATCGAGACGCCGTTGTGCAGATGAAACTGGTCAAACCGGAACAGGCCACGCGAGCTCTGGCAACGGAGTTGCGGATGTCATTCGTCGATCTGGCGGACATGTTGCCGGAAGACGACGCGCTGGACCAATTGCCGCGACAGGTTGTGAAGCGTCATACGTGTCTGCCTCTGTTCGAAGATCGTGGCAAATTGATGGTGGCCTGTGTCGACGAACCGTCACCTGAGTTGGAAGACGAAATACGCATGCGATATGGCATGCCCATGCGCGGCGTTCTGGCGGTACCTCGCAGTCTTCAGCAGGCCATTGCCAAGTACTACGCCAAGGGCATGCGCGATGAGGCCGTTGCCGAAGCTGCTCCCGCGAAGTCGGGCAAGGCTTCGAAGACCGGCGGCGCGAAACCAAAGAAAGTCAAGGCAAAATCAGGACCACTAAGCGACGAGGCTAAGGCTCAACGCAAGCAAATCAGCATGATCATCATCTGCTGGTCGTTTATCGGACCGGTCATGGGCATCTATCAACTGGGTCTGATGGGAACCACTGGCATGTTAGCAACAGGAGCCGCTATCGCGGGGACCGTGGCGGGGATCCTGAAACTGACCTATTGGAAATAGTCGTCACCACGGCGGGCCGTTTATCGCATACTCAGCACAACCCGCCCGACAACATGGTCCATTGACACCTGTGTTTCCGGCTGATCGTTCTTGTGCACGGTCAGCTGGCGTCCATCATCTGCGATGGCCGTGACGCGTGACAGGACGAAGCGTTCGTTGTCCTCATACACGACAATGTCGCCGGGCGAGTACTCTGACGCCAGCCGGTACGCCAGGACCCGTGCGCCCATCGGAACTTCGGGCGACACGCCGTCGGTGGCGGCATCGGCTTACCAACGGGCGACGGGTTTCAGCTAACCTAACTTCCCCAGTTCGGATTGTATGTGCAGTGTTTTGTTTGGCCTGAGGCGAAAAGTTTCCACTACATTTGCTTCTGGATTATTTTCGAGGGCAGCGTGAGCCTCAGTTTCTCAAGGAGAATTTT
>JBDONA010000443.1:0-5015 GCA_039831575.1 Fuerstiella sp.
TTGTCTTCATCGGTGACCTTGTCGACCGCGGACCGGACCCCAAAGGCACCATTGACGCTTACTGTGAACTGGCAGATCAGCACGATAAAGTTACCTGGGTCTGCGGAAATCATGAACTGGCGATGGCAGGTTCGATTGGGCTGATCGACGTGCCGGACTTCGTTGACTGGCCGAGCCGGTGGTTGCCTCACTACGACTCAGACAAGACATTCGCATCATACGGCGTGCCGTTTGGCGAACTGGATGCACTGCGGGAAGCACTTCCGGACCGTCATACGCAGCTGATATCGGACCTGCCATGGAGTGTCGAGCACCGTCAGTACCTGTTCGTGCACGCCGGCCTGGACAACAACCTGCCATTTGAAATGCAGGTGAAGATACTGCGTCAGCGCGATTACAGCCTGGCCCATCCGGCGTGGCTGTACGACAAACAGTTCGTGTACACTGGCCCGGGTTCCGATTGTCCTGTCACGGTCGTTGTCGGACATGTGCCGTTGCCTCAGGTCCATTTTGGCGACCGAGTCATCGGAACGGATACGACAGGCGGCTTTCACGGTGAACTCAGCTGCGTTTTATTGCCCGAAAACGTGGTCATCACGTCGGGTGACGACCCGCCTGAAGGATTTGAGCGGCCGCAAATGGTGCCGACAAAAAAGAAAGCCTGGTGGCAGCCCTGGTAAGGCGGATAGGTACAATATCGTGTGAATCACGGATCCCTCACCGGCGGAAACTGCCGAAGTTTCAAAGCCGGGCTTTCCCCAGATACCCAGTTTTATTAGATTCCCCGAAGCTTATTGACGTAATCGTTTTGAGTTTCGGCCAAAACTGCCGACCTCAGCCTGGGCTCACATGTCGTTCGAATGATCGCTGGGGTTCAATACTTTTTTCCGGTCGTACGCTGTGGATGCGTTTTGCTCGCATGAATCCTGCAGCGACCGACGGAAACGGGCTATGTGATCCCGAGCGTTAGCTCGAATTTGGTTGCGGCCTGGCTGTATCAGAACGCTGGAATCACGGAGAAGCCGCCGAAGCGGTGTGTACGGAGCGATCACTCCGTGACCAGGAAACAAGATTTTCGATAGTTGACCTGTCGTGTTGGTTGGAAGGGATTCTGGGCAATGCCGTTTGAGCCTCAGCGCTTTATTCACGCTGCCAATATTCGTCTGGACGTACCCGTCAGTGTTCACTTCTCAGAACAACTGGCCGATGAGCTGCGTCATGCCCTCGAAGATGCCACTCTCACTTCGTTTGATTCGGTCGTCAAAAACTGCATCGAGCGGAAAGTGGACTTTTTGCTGCTGTCAGGCAACGTTTTTCTGGAATCGGATCGTAGTCTGCGCGCTCGACTGGCCTTGCTGAAAGGCTTTCGCAATCTCGCAGCAAAACAGATTTCTGTTTTTGTTCTGCCGGGAGATGCGGATCCGCCGGAAGCGTGGCGGTCGATCCCGGAGCTGCCCGACAACGTCACCGTTTGCTACAGCTCAAGTCCGGAGCCCGAGACCCTGGCACGCAATGACCGGGTGATCACCACGGTTTCCGTGTCCATGTGGTACGGCGAGACGGATGCCTTCGGGATTCGAGTCATCGGACGTGCCGACGATGGACAGGAACCGTTTCGAATCGGTGTCGTCAGCAAAGCCAAATACGACGAATCACGGCGGATGGCGGCTTTGTCGTCATCGGCCGACGATGATTTCCTGAACGTAGCGATCGATCAGCCTGCGGAAGACTTGTTGGCCAACGACGAAATCATCGACCTGAAACCTCAGTCGTCAGTCGAGGAAACACCAGCGGCTGCTGAAACGACAGCCGAATACGAAGCCGGATTCCGCGACCACATCGACCAGTTGATGACAGAAGGCCGTCTGAACTATGTGGCTTATACCGGCGAACTGGAGCGACTGACACTGGCTCTGGATTCCGGCCGCGTCCACTGTCCGGGAACGACTCAACCCCGCAGTCAACTGGAAGCCGACAGCGGACAATGCTCATTGGTGCGAGTCGATACGGCAGGCAGGACGACCATCGAAGAAATCAACACCAGCGCCGTAGACTGGAAGAATATCGATCTGAACGTAGACCCTGATGCCACGTTGAACAGTTCGCTACAGGACATGAAAACGTTGTTGCTGCAGCAGCCACGCAGCCAGTCAGACCGTATCTGGGCCGTCCGCTGGACGGTTCGAGGCCCGTTGCCGGTGCTGCACGATTTCATCGAAGAAGACCTGGAACTCACCGTCGCCGTGGAGCTGGAAGAACTGGATGTGGACGGCCGAAAGATCCGGCTGGTCCATCAGGTCAGAACGTTTCCGGATCCGTGGGAGGTGCCTGACAAGGAATCACCTGGACAACAGTACGCGGATCTGATCACGGAAGACGCAATCGTTTCACGTCGCCGACTGATGAATCTGGTCCGCAAGGACACCCGCCTGTCCGATGGCTGGCGCCAGCGTTTCGTGGAATTGGTGGCTGGCGTCGATCGCGAACGCATTCTGGCCCGCATGCGAATTCAAGGTGCAGAATGGTTTGTTTCTGACCTGCAGGAACTGCTGCCGGACTTCGACGACTTCGACGAGGACATTCTGCAGGACGAAGCCGTCGAAGAATACGGACTGACGGGCGATGATGCCGAGACCGCTGGCGAAACTGCGGTGGCAACATTGACGGAAGTGGCAGCCGAAGAGGCTGAAGACGACGAATCGCCGGAAGACGCTGAATACGAAGAAGACGGAATCGAATGAAGATTACGGAAATCGACATTGACCGGTTTCGCATCTGGCGAAGTCTGTTGCTGAAACTCAACCCGTCCGGTTTGAACGTCATCTACGGGCCGAACGAAGCCGGCAAGACGACGGTGATGAATTTTGTGCGCTCCGTGCTGTACGGCTTCGAACCATTGGGGGAAGAACCGACATGGCATCGCCGCGAAGACGACATGCCGTGGAAAGGCTCACTGCGTTGTGATCATGCCGGACGTACATGGCGCGTCACTCGCAAAGCCCACGAAAAACACCGCGGCACACTCCGAATTTCCGGTGCGCCGGACGACCTGACAAAAAACGATGCTTTAAATCTGCTGTTGTCCGACACAGACGAACACATCTTTAACGATGTTTTCGCGGTCGGCGTACGACAACTTCAGCAACTTTCAACACTCGGCACTTCGAAAGTGGCCGAATACATCTACGGACTGTCGCTGGGACCGCAGGGACGGCAGCTGCTGGCAGCTCTGGGATCAATCAACGACCGACGTAACGCACTGTTTTCAGACAATGGACGTGAGGGACAGCTGCCGGATCTGTTCGATCGTTACAGCGATCTCTCGGTCTCTCGACAGAATAAGGGCGCAGCGCGTGAGAAACACGCCGGACTGGTACGCCGACGCGGACAACTGACTGCCGCCATTGACGAACTGCAGACTCGCGAAGGTCAGATTGCCAACGAGCTGCGTGGAACGCGATTTCTCAGCAGCTGCTTCAAGCCGTGGAAAAAGATTCGTGACTATCAGGCAGAACTGTCTGCCATTCCGTTGATCAATCACAACCCCGACCAGATGCTCGAACAGCTGGACGCCTGTGAACGGGATATTCAACAGCATACGACGCGACGGGAAACACTGTCGCAACAGGCCAGTCAGCAGCAGAAGCAGGCAGACCGGCTGCAGCTGGATTTGCGATTCGAAAAGGCACGCTATGCCATCCAGAGCATGGTTGAACAGTCTGACTGGCTGCGACAGCTGGACGAACAGATTCGCACGGCCGATGAACGATCCAGCGATTCCAAACGTGAGCTTGATCATCACCTCGCAGAAATGGGACCGGGATGGACGGTGGATCGACTGAACTCCATCGACACGTCCGCCACCGCCCACAACAGTCTGCTGGCAGCGGCTCGCACATACCAGGCCGCATTGCAGCGCCGCGGTAAGTTGCGGCGTTGGAATCGGTCGATGTCACGCAAAAGCCAGCAGGAACTTGTCGACCTGGAAACCGATCTGCAGGGACTGGGCATTGATTCGATCGAGGAAGCCATTGAGCGGGAACGCGGTCGTCTGAACGAACTGGAAAACCTCGGTCGTCTGCGGTTGCAGCGCGAGCAGATGGCATTGAAGATCAAGACCGTTCGCAATGTCATGAGCCGCGTTGACACGGACGATTCCATTCCACTGTGGGTGGACCGGGCGGTCACTGCGATGACGTTCATCGCGGCAGCATTGTTCTTCTCCGGCCTGATCACATTTGCACTGGGTGCCGAAGCGACCGCGTCCATTGGCGGATCCCTGGCCGCCACCGCAATCTGCTTTGCCGGTATGATGTGGTGGAGCATCAGGAATGGGCTGAGAAACCATTTTGACAACAGGACAGGAATCCAGCTGGACGACCTGAATGCAGAAGCTCACGAAGCAGAGAAAAATCTGCGGATCGTGCACGAACGCATTCAGAGAATTCAGTCCGAAGGCATTGCCGGCCAGCATCTGATGAAGGCTGACGCTCCCGGTGCCACGACGGCGGAACTGGTGGAATGCATCGGTGAATGCACTCGGCATATCACAGAACTGGAAAATCTGTTGCGGCGGCAGGATCGAGCACGTCTGCGACGACAGCGACTGAAAAAGGTGCGGGACCGCTTTCGTACGGCGCAGCAGAACGTCAATGAGCAACGACAGGAATGGTGTCGGCTTGTGGATTCGCTGGGGCTGGAAGAAACGGTCAAGGTACAGCCAGCCTTCGACTGGTGGCAGCGCATTCAGGAAGTCCGCGAACTTCACTCTCAGTGGAGAAACGCAGCCCCGGAAGCTGAGGGACTGAAGCGCATGTTTGAAGGCATGCGAAAGCGTGTCGAGCAGCTGGGTCAGCAGGTGGCACCAAACGGAAAGCTGAACTATTCGCGACCGCTGGAAGTGATGACGGGCTGGAAAGAGCAGCTGAAGACGCACGAGCGTGACCGGCTGGAACAGGAACGACTGACGACCGAAGTGGACACACTGAATCGAGAAGCGGTCAGTGAACAACATC
>JBDONA010001125.1:0-5010 GCA_039831575.1 Fuerstiella sp.
CGGAAACATGGCACACAAATCGCACTGGCGCAAATCCGTTTTATCGATAAAACCCGACCTGCTGGGCTATACACCGATCTGACTGACCTACTCCCCCGCGCAGCGGTTTAGTTCAACGTTGTATTTTCCGAATTCATTGAAAAAACCGCTGTCCTGAGACGTTTTGTGAGACATGGTTCAATCAGAGCAGGTCCGTAATGCCCTTCTGTAAAGGTTGTTTCAGCCTGTGCCGCAGGAAATCGCCCGACCATGCGCCAGATAACTGAACGACTAAGGATGCTTGCCAGACTGCAGCCAATGGGATCCGGCAGCATTCGTCCCGTTCCGAACGGTCCGCTGCTGCTGATCAGAATCTGCCCCGACTGTTGTGTGATTTACGAAATTACGGGTAAAGGCAGAAATCTAAACTGTCGCCACCGAGTCGTTGTGCAGCACTCTGATCTGTCAGACGGTGGTCGGATTCCTTCTGCCGCAGATATCCGCACGGCACTAAAACAGTCTGGAATCAAAGCTCGCAACGCCGTCTGGATCCTGCCCGAAGCAGCGGTGCGACACTCTGCCTTCGCACTGCCGCCATCCACGGACACCGAAGAATACGCAGCAGCTGAGCTGGTTGCCGACGAAAGGTTCGGAGACAGCATTACAGATCTCCAGATGATCGTACACAAAGTGTCTACGGAATCTGCGAAGCAGGCTCTGTACAGCGTGCACGTGATGTCAGGAGAATTGCTGAGTGAGATCCGTGAGGTTTCGGAAACACTGAAGCTGAAGTGTCGCGGCATTTTTCCAGCAGAAATGCCGGGCATTCTGCATGCGGAAGACCTGACAACAAAATCAGCTGTCACATGCGCACTTTCGTTTCAGGACGACACATTATGCATCTCTGTTTTCCTTGGTAACAATCTGATAGCCGCTCACTCACGTGTCACTTCAGCCGACACTCCGGACAGGGATAGGAGTCAGCTGGTTGCCGGAGAAATACGGCGAACTCTCCTTGCCACACGAAAATACACACCGGCCTCCGTTAAGGTTGGTTTTGTTGTGGTCAGCGATTCGGCTCTGTCGGATGAACTTCTTCAGCTGATGGAAGAAGAGTTTCACGGAACTGTTCATTTCTTTTCGCCGGGTGAATGCCCGATTCCGGTAACACCGGATTCACAACATGCTGCTGATCCACCTTCAGCGGCAGAACAGCGATGGCTGCATGATGTCTGCTGCAGTATTCGCAGCAGGTCAAGCCAGAAACTGAACTTTATTGGCAAATATAAATCTCGTCGTCCCGTAACAATGCGACAGAAGATTACTGCTGTCGGACTGGTGATTTGCCTGGCAATCATCTGCTGGAGTCTGTTCCGCAGCACCGAAGACAACAGCTATCTCACCCGTCAGCTCACCGCCATCCAGTCTGAGCAGACAAAACTGGATGACCGTCTAAGCAAGATCATGAAATCCGGTAACACGGCTGAACAATGGCAGCAGTGGTGCGATGCTAATACTTCGAGCGTACATTTACTGTCAGACATCACCGATATTTTGTCGGCCAATCAATCCATTCGAGTGGAGCAGATCGACTGGTCTCTCGCCCCGACTCCGGATCAGTTTCGCACGGTGATAGTTACCGGAACAGCTCGGCATGCGGATAACGTTCTCGCGATTAATACAGAGATTAAGGTCATACCCAATCTCGTGCTCGAAGACTGTCAGCTTGAATCGATGCGGGAAATCGAAAAGTACGAAGTCCGATTCACTTTGCATCTGCGGTGGCACCCGGAAGAGCCACTGCAGATACAAGAGGATATCTATGCACTGAAGACCGACAGCAACGTCAATGCGGCCCCGATACCTGGAGTGGCTGACCAAACAAAGGCACCGCGGTCATGAACAGCAACAGAAAAAAAATTCTGCTGATTGTCATTGCCGTGGGATTTGTCTGTACGCGACTGGGGCAATTCGGGCCGACCGGTGAGGACACCGGGCCAGTTGTCACAGCGCAGTCGGTTCTGGACGCCCAGGCCCTCGTGTTGCGCACTCGGCGGCTGCTGGTAGAAACCGAAGACCGGATCGCCGACACCGCCTTCTCACTTCAAAACGCACTGCCAGCCGATCCGGTCGATGCGGGATTGCTGCTAAGAAAACGAGTTTGTGACCTTTGCGAAGAAGCTGGACTCGACACACCGCAGTTCCTCACGGAACCCACTCTGGAAAGTGTTGCAGCATCTGACCTGCTGACGCTGTCCTTCGAATTTTCCGTCGAAGGCCCCCTCAAATCCTGCCTCCACTTTCTTGAGCTGACTGAATCGATTCCGGAAGTAACTTCGATTGCGTTTGCGAGACTGTCGGCTCTTTCCCTGCAGCAGGGAGACCCGCTTAAACTTCAGCTGCGTCTGGAATCGATCGTGAGTGAGTTCTCGGACGAAGAATCACTTCTCAGCAGCTACGAAGCGACACGGAGAAACCGCCCCGTCAACAGTTATCACAACCATCTGGAAAAGCTGATGATGCCGGAGCCTCGTCCGCCGGTCGTTGTCCGCAAACCACCCTCTCCTCCAAAGCCGCCAAAACGCAATCCGCCACCACTCAAGAAAGCCCCACCACCACCCAGTCCCCCAGCCTTTGTTCTGGTCGGAACGATGAGAGAAAAACATTCGGGACACGCAGTCTTTTACGACACTGCAAAACGCAAAAGCATTGTTGTCAAGCAGGGTGACCAGCTCAAAGAAAACAATTTCGAAGCCAAGATGCTGCTCGTCAAGCATCAGAGTGTGTTCCTGAAAATGCGCGGCGGTACTCAGGAAATCCGCTTATCTCAGTCACTGAAAACAATCCCGCAGAAATTCTGGCTTCCAAAATAGCAGCACTCTGCAGCGTAAGAGCCTGGCCACCAACGGGCTTGAGTTCTGTCAAACACGAGTTGACATCTAATGCCCGGCCGCCCACACACGAATCCGTGACCAACCCCTGTGCCATTGGCGGTGAATCAGCGTGAACATCAAACTTATTGTTGCAGTCGCAGGCGGAGTCCTGCTGTGCGTACCCGTCACACCACGTGGAGAAACCACGACGCTGCAAGCTGCGGACACCGAAGATGCGTTCCAGGCTGCCCATCGTCTGGGACGAGGGATCAATCTGGGCAACATGCTGGAAGCGCCGAGTGAAGGAGACTGGGGAGTGCGTTTCGACGACTCTTTCCCATCGCTGATTCGTGACGCCGGGTTTGATCATGTCCGTATCCCGGTCCGCTGGTCAGCACATTTTGTCGATCCCCAGGCGACATCCATCCAGCCTGTATTCCTGCGGCGAGTTCGTGAAGTCGTCGATCAATGTCTGACTCACGATTTGCGAGTCGTATTAAACGTACATCACTTTGATGAAATTCATGAAGATCCCGTCGCGCGTACAAAGACACTGCAACACATATGGGCGTGCATCGGTCGCGAGTTTTTTGGGTATCCAAATCAACTCTATTTTGAACTGCTCAACGAACCGCATGGAAAGTTGACGACTCGGCAGTGGAATCAGATGTTCCCTCTAATTCTCCGTCAGATTCGCCTGCGTCACCCGAACCGCTGTGTCATTGTGGGCCCCGGAGAATGGAACTCGCACCGCGAACTTCCGGGACTCAGGCTGCCAGTCGAGGATCAGTTACTGATCGCGACCTGTCACTATTATCAGCCCTTTGAGTTTACTCATCAGGGTGCTGACTGGCTCCAGACAGCTGCCCCGCCCGTGGGACGCCGATTTCCGGCCACAGAGCTGGAACCCGCTTCTATTGCCGGAGACTTCGAAGCTGTTGCCAGCTGGTCGCGCCAATATCGACGCCCCGTTTATATCGGAGAGTTCGGCAGTTATTCCAAAGCACCGATGTCTGACCGTGTCCGCTGGACCGAACTGATTTCCCGGCAGGCTCAAAAGCATTCACTCAGCTGGGCCTACTGGGAATTCTGTTCCGGATTCGGTGTGTACGACCAGAAAAAAGGAACCTGGAACCACGACCTGCTGCAAAAGCTGATGCTGGAATCAAACTAACTTCCGGACGTGGACTTAGAGCCTCTCCGAGAACGTCCGCTCTTCTGAGTGTGTTGTATGCGCAGACCAGATGGAGTGCGGCGATGTGGTTTTGGATCTTCTTTTCCCATCGAATGAGAACCGCTCGAACTCGATTGAGCCACGAGTGTGTTCTCTCGACCACCCAGCGACGCGGACGTTCGCCCGAGTCTTTGTCGAGTTCGCGTTGCTCCTCGCCCCGTGAACGGATGTGTGCGGTGTACTGATAGACAACTTCCACCAATTCCCGTACGTTTTTTGAATCGTAGCCTTTGTCCAGACAGAGATGCTCTTCAAGGTCCGGATCACAGGAAGGGGCCTGCTCGAAACAGTTGTCAATTGTCTCCTCCAGTAAACGGATGTCGTGCACGTTGGCACCTGCGACGGCGCGGCCCGTCGGAATACCAGCAGCAGCCGTCATCACCGAATGCCTGGTGCCAGGTTTGCCTCGGTCGGTCGGGTTTCTCCCTGTCTTTTCACCACCCGGCGGAGCTTTTGTCATCGCTCCATCAACGCTTTGCCACTCCCAGTCCAGACCGACCAGGTCGTCGTATTCTCCCCAAGGCAATTGCCGGACCTTTTCAAAAACGCCAGCGGCCGCCCACTCCTGAAAGTCGTCGTGAGCCGTACTTCCGGGAGCCAGTTGCGGTGGAATGGAGATCGGCGTGTAAAACGGACCCACTTCGGCGTGTAAAATGGACCCACCTGGTGAGTGTTTGACGACCGAGAGCGTGGTCGTCGTGAGCTTCGTTTTTGCCGTGCCAGCGGCCGTCAGTCCTTTGAACCGGGCTGCTGTTTTTTGTTTCATCGACTCTTTGAATCGAAAGCTTTCGCCGTTGATCTCAAAGATCTCAGAATGGTGAGTCAGGCGGTCCAGCAGAGCGGCCGTCATGCGTTCTCCCTGGAAGATCTGTCCCCAGTCGCTGAACGCAAGGTTGCTGGTGATCAGCAGGCTGCGACGTTCGT
>JBDONA010000498.1:0-5002 GCA_039831575.1 Fuerstiella sp.
CGGGGATGTCTGTGCGGTGATCTGAACACCGTTTGCAGACAGTGACAACGACGAGCTTCGCGTGCTCAAGGTCAGGAAAGGCATACGTGTCTGCCCTGCAACATTTCGTGCCATCAATTGGTCCAACGAGATGGTATTCTTGAATCCCGCGAGGCCGGGCCGCGGTGCGGACGTTAACCAAGTCATCGATGAAGCGTGGCCGTTGTTGCCGTTCTGAATTGGATGCGACAGACCGGAAAACAGCGTGAAGTTTTTGTGATGATCCTTGATCTGTTCCAGGTAGGGTGTGAGTTTATAGTCAGTCCCCTCGGTCTCGGGAAACAGCAACGGTGCATGGAAACCAAGCCCTGCGTTCATCGCGACAAATCGTGGCACGCCGGCGGCGGATGCAGCTTTGAGTGCGGCGTTCGCCGCCATCGATGGAATCATCGCGTCAAGCAGCGGAAGTGCAATACACGTTCCCACCCCCTTCAGGAAGTGGCGTCGGTCCAACGCGGGTTTGGCCATGTGCGGTGCGTTCATGATTACTTCTCCTGAAATATCCGGCTGCCGATGACCTGATGAATCAGATCCTGCACTCGGTATCGTCGCTGAGCGGATTGTTGAACGATACGAGCGATCTCGGGGCGATCAGAGAATCCCATCTCGCGGCCCGTTGCAAAGGTGAGTAGCTTTATTGCCAGCGCTTTGGCAAGTCGCTCTTCGTCCTGAGCAAGTATATCACGCAAGCCACGAAAATCCGCGAAGGATTGGCCTGTGTTCAAGTCACCCGACGGATCCACGGGAGGACCCAATCGATATCGAACAGCTCGGCCGCGAACCGTGACGTCAACCTTCTCGCCTTCACCAATCGATCGGAATCTATTACGGAATCCACCAATGGGATTGAACTGTTCCAGCGCGAATCCAGGCGGATCGATCTGCTGATGGCACGACTGGCAGTTGGCCGAATCGCGATGTTTGTCCAACAACTCACGGAGTGTAGAAGCACCACGGACGTCCGGCTCAACGCCAGGGATGCCCGGCGGCGGTGGTGGCGGTGTTTCTCCGAAGATACGTTCCATGACCCAGACACCGCGAACGACCGGCGAGGTATTTGTTCCGTTCGCGGTGACCTTGAGGACGCTCGCCTGGCTTAGAAATCCGCCGCGAACGCTGTCCGGCGGTAATGAGACTTTGCGGATCTTGACGCCGTCCACGGAATCAATGCCGTAATGATCGGCCAATCGGCTGTTGAGCATCGCGAAGTCGGACTTCACGACGTTGGATACGGGGAGATTCGAGACAATTAACTCCTTGAGGAACGCCTCGGTTTCCTTGCGAATGGAGGCATCAAGGAACGCATCGTATTCTGGAAACAGCTTGCTGTCGGGAACCGTGAAATCAATCTCGCGAAGGTTCAACCATGCATCGGAGAAGTCCGTCAGGAAGCGACCGAATTTCGGATCAGCCATCAAACGCTTCGCCTGTTGATGCAGAACGTCGGAATTCCCGGTGAGTTGTTTCTTATGCGCCAGGCTCAACAACGTTCGGTCCGGCGTAGTCCGCGTGAGGAAGTACGCCAGGCGATTCGCCAACGCAAAATCATCCAACGGACCGCCAGGTTCGTTCAAGTAGAGGAAACTCGGGGACGACAGGATTGCCACAATCGCCGTTCTCAACGCTGCCTCGAACGACTCGCCTTTCACACGTTCAGCGTTGAACAGCTCCAGGTACGGCAACACATCGTCTTTCGTCACAGGGCGACGGAACGCGTACAACGCAACGCGCCCGAGAGAACGCTTTGCATCACCCGCTTCGTCCTTCGACTCGATCGTGAACTTCGGCTTGTACCAACTCTTCTTCTTGTCGTTGGGGTTTCGCGGCTCGATCTCGACGCGCTGGAGCCCATCGAATACCAGCCGATGTCCGCGAGAAGGAAACTCATCCAGCAGTGGACCTTCCATGGTCGCTGAGAGCAGCGCGAACCCGGGGCCCTTGTTCGTGTTGACATCGGTTCGCTTGTAGTGATCCGGATCGGAGATGCCGTACGGATTGATCGTCAACATGTAACGCTGATCGATCCACGTCACAACCTCGATCGTTGTCGGCTTGCCGGGCGGAAACGCAAAGAACCCAAAGAGCGGCTTGTCTGACCCCACCTGGTATGACATCCCGGAGACATTCACCACAACCGGCTTGTCCGACTGATAGGCGTACCCGGTGACTCGAACCAGATACTTCCCGGCGCTGCGCGTTCCACCTTCTCGCAGGAGTCCACCCGATATCCCGGCTGGCGAGAAGCGAACCAACGCTCCGTCGGCAAGTCGTTTGACGGTCTTGCCTAACACACGGTCGACTTCCGATTCACGATAATGGCAGTCGATCAGTCTCGGTTGAGGGGCGTCAGTTGACTTGGCGACGGCGGCGGCGAAGACCATGCCGGCGGCTTCAATGTAGCGCTGCAGGTGTGTCAGCGACACGCCCAGCGCCTCTCCGACGTTGTCAAATTCATGGGACCGTGCATCCTCGGGGAGCATGCCTTCCAGGTCCAGCGATGTGCCGAACAGATCGTTTAACGTGTTCTGATACTCGCGGCGATTCAGTCGCCGTAGCACCGTGCCCTTCGCTGCCGCGTGCGTCTTCGTCAGGGGATTCCCCAGGTTTTGTGCAAAAGCCGAGCGATCTGCTTTGCTTGGCTGTGTCTCATCTTCCGGTGGCATGTCGCCGTCGCGCACGCGGTCGTAAATTCTTTCCCACTTCGCAAATGTCGCGGCGTCGCTCAGATCAGCGCCAAGTTTGTCTAAGGACAGTCCGCCCTCATCTGCTCCGTCAGCGTGGCAGTCGTTGCAATATGATACAAAGAACTTGTTGAGCGTCGGCTTGAACTGCTGGGCATGTGCGAATGAAAAATGACTGAGTACCAATAGCGAAAGAATGACGAATGCCCAGTGGCGAAAGGCGCTTGCCATTTTGGAGAGCGGCGACTCGTCGCCGCTCTTTCTAAATCGAATGTTCTGCATCATGATTCCGGTCTTCTTCTCGTATCAACGCGTCTTTAAGAGAAAGCGGTGACAAGTGACCGCTTTCCAAAGACTATCTCCTTTTCGCTCGTGGCGGGCCTTTCGCATCGGGACCGGCGACAACGACTTCGACGTCCGTGCGTAGCTTCTTGAATGCGGCGATCGCTTCGACGGGAGCCGGTTTTCGGCGGGCGTCAACGAGCAAAACTTGCAAGGTCTCGACGCCCGCGATGGCGGCAAGATGCTCCGCTTGAAAAGTCCCTGCATTCTCAATGCTCAACAGTTTCAGCGGCAAATTCTGAAGATGTTTCAGGCCTTGCTTTGTGATCGTGGTTTTAGAACCTCGCGGGGCAGCAAAATCCAATCGTAAATCTTCCAGCTTTGGAAAGCTAATTGCGATGTGAGCAAGGTGGGAATCATCCGGCGAAAGCGGCGAGTGATAGAGACTAACTCGCCTCAAATTCGGCAGGTCGTGCAACGTTTTGATAGCATGACGCAGCTTGTCGGCGTCACCCTTGTTCAGATCACGTAGCCCCATACACCCGCCGATGGTCAACGACTGGACTGGCAAGCCCGAAAAGGGCTCCAGCGTCGCAAACCCGTGGGCATGCCAGATCGAAAGCGACTTTAACTTGGGCAGCAGCTTCAAAAAACGCCACTCTTCCTCAGGCAGCGGTGCGGCGTTGATTCCGATCTGCTCCAAATGAGTCAGCAGACCGATGAGCTGATATTCATCCGCGGTCAGTGCCGGTTTGCCGGACGACATCAGCCGAACAGCGTGACCATCGGTATTCTTCTTGATTGAGACTTCCTTCTCCAAGAGATGCTTGATTGTTCCGGCTTCGTCGGTGGGGAGCGTTTGGGCGTACGATGTAATCGGAGCGAACAGAAGGATTAAGGACAGTAAGGACAGTTGTTTCATTGCTTACTCCTGAGCATTATCTTTCGACACGCCCGTGGGCGTCTTCCCCAAACGCATTTATGCGGGGTATGCGCATCTCATTGTGCTCGCGCGAAGCCGGAACACCGTCCTTCCCTCATCGCCGCCTGCGCGATAACGATGTCCATAGTGTATACCGTGATTGGCCTATTCTTGGCCAATGTCGCCGCTAGAATGACCGACGACCATCAACTCGGTAACGAACTGTTCCACTTGGTGCTGCTGAGTAACGCTGAGTTTGTTCCAGATACGCCAAAGAGAAGCAGCGGCAAGTGGGATCGGCGGATCCATCCCCAGTTTGTCCCCAACTTTTTACACAACTGGGTTACTGCTTTCACGATTTACTCTATCATACCCGTGTGATAGCCTGGTCAGTTCGAGTCCCTCCTCCGCTACTTTGTAAACCCCGACGGAACACTACTTTCCGGCGGGGCTTGCTTTTGCGCGGAGGGCAGGAGAACGCGTATTAGTGGGGGGACCTCACCCCAGCCCCGGCGTGCAACCCGCCAGATCCGAACCACGGCGTCGGGCGGGGGGGCACCCTGAGATGACCGCTACTTGGAGATCTCGCAGTTGGGCAACGCCTTCTGCAGGTCGGCGACGCCCGCGTCGGTAGCCTGGGTATCGTAGAGGTCGAGAAGTTGCAGGTTTGTCAGGTTCTTGAGATTTACCAGCCCCGCGTCGGTGACCGGGAGTTTGTTGAGTTTGATCCTCTGCAGATTGGTCAGTCCCTTCAGGTGCACCAGACCCGCGTCGGTGACTGCGGTGGCGCCGAGGTTGAGTGTCTGCAGCTGGGCCAGCCCCTTGAGATGTAACAGTCCGGCGTCGGTGACCGCCTTCTTTAGCGGAAGTTGGACGCCGACAACCTGTCCCTCTTCATTCCGTTCGATCCTGGCTCCCAGATGATCCAACGCAGCAACAGGATCAGCGTTACTAGAATGAGCAGGCGACGTACCGTCGCTCCCACACCCGACCACCCCCATCACCAGCAGACAACCCAGCAGACGTTTCATGTGCGGCTCCTTCGGTATGCGGTTCCAGACACCATTATAGAGGCTGG
>JBDONA010000346.1:0-21915 GCA_039831575.1 Fuerstiella sp.
GACCACCATTATTTCACCGGCGAAGGCGATTCCGTCAATGAATACGGCTGCGAAAGTGGTGTCGTCAAATCTTCGCTCAGCGAATTGCTCGACCTGTTCGCGCGTCGCTTCGACGAAGTGACGACTCACCGAACTTACAAAAGGCGATGTGCAGACCTTTCAGGTGCAGGTGCTGGACAACGGTGAAATCCATCTGCCACGTTCGGGACCAATTGTCGTGGACGGATTGACACTGGGCCAGGCGCAGCAGCGTGTGAATGAAGTTCTGACGAACGGTCTGCTGCAGAAACCCGAAGCCATTATCTCGCTTACTGAAAAAGGAACAGTCAATGTTCTGGTCCTGGGCGCCGTGCAACAGCCGGGTGTCCATGCATTGCCACGCTACGAAAATGATGTGGCCCATGCACTGGCAGCGGCACAGGGGTTTGCAGAAGACGCTGGCGATGTCATCGAGATTCATCGCCGCAGCGGGGCCATGACTCCATCACCTGGCGCCCCGATCGCTCAGCCACGTAACTTTTCACCCACCGCCGGTTTTCGCCACGTGGGTACCACGTCGACAGCACTCCCGCAGCATTTGACAATGGGTCTGCCGGGTGAAGCGCTCCGGATGCCGTTCTCACCAGAGACTAAATCGCTGCCACAGCTACCTTACGGCCGTTCGCGGCCATACGTCGGTCCCGTCTCGTTCCAGTCGCCTCCAACGCAGAGCAACCCCTACATGTTCCCGGGCTACAGCAGCCCCGGCTCCCTGCAGACCGGTCCGTCACAAATGAGGTAGAGTACGCCGACATACTACGATAATCAGGTACCGTTTCAGTCGCCTCAATTTCAAATGCGTTCAACCACGCCGTCACGCTTCGGCGGGCATTCCGATGCACCGGTGTTTCGCGGACAATCACCCTCCATGATGGATGGTAACTCTTCGTCCATGATTCAGTTTCAAACAGCACCTGCAATTACCAGGATTCCATTGCGTGGGGCCAGGAGTCTCATCAACCCTGCCGATGTTGTGCTGAACCCCGGCGACGTGCTTGTGGTTCCCCGGAAGACGGACCAGGTGTTTTACGTCGTCGGTCCGTTGAGCGAACAAAACAGCGTTCGCTTCTCAGTCAATGACAAAGACCGTGAGATTGGTGGTGGTTTACTGCTGCCGAATGACCGCGAAATTGACGTGGTGACGGCTGTCGTCATGGCCGGATATATCGATCCGGTCAATTCACCGACGACCGTTACCTTACACAGAGTTCGCCCGGGCGGACTGCCCCTGCTGGTGCGAATCGATCTGATCGCGGCTCGGCATGATCCACAGGAGAATATCCTCGTGGAGCCCGGAGACATTATCTACCTGAACCCTGATCCGTGGTGGTATTTGCGTCGAACATTTGACCTGGACATCGATCTCGGTCTGGGGACTGGCTTTGGACAATGGTTGTCAGAGTAAGACGACTGGCCCGGAATTGGGGGCCAAATCGACGGAATTGTTCGCTTACAGTGTCCGCCCCGACATATTTCGCCGCGCGGCTTTGGATACGATAAACGGAAACTGATCTTACGTTTCCAGATTGTCGCAATGAATGACCGACCCAGACTGCTGGAATCAGTCTGCGGGCCACCCCGCGTCAGGAGTTTCCACGGTGACCGAATCGCAGGCTGGAACAGATGCCATCGCTCAGGCCCTGAGTGACGCGGGTGTGCGTCATGTGTTCGGCCACCCGGGCGGTGAGGTCGTGGAATTGATTGAGGCATTACACGCATTTGGCATCGAATTCGTCCTGACCGGGCACGAATCCACCGCGGCGTTCATGGCAGGTACCGTGGGCCGACTGACAGGCGTACCGGGTGTGTGCCTGGCGACGCTGGGTCCGGGCGCATGCAACCTGGTGCTGGGTGTTGGAAACGCGTTTCTGGACCGCGAGCCGCTGCTGGCGTTCTCTGCCCGAACCGCCATCAGCCGACTGCACATCAGCAACAAACAGAACCTTCGTTTGAATGATGTCTTCGCACCCATCAGCAAGTGGTCCGTCGCGTTGGACGGCTCGGCCACGTCGCAGACCATTCGGGATGCAATGATCGTCGCCCGCACTCCTCCACGCGGACCCGTCTATCTGTCCGTCCCCAGCGATCTTGCAACAACTGCCGACCGTCCCGACGCACCTGGCCCCTCGCCGCCGCAGTTGCCGGTGGCGAACGACCAGGCGTTTGACCGCATCGTAGACGCCCTGAATGCCGCCCGCAGGCCAATCGGAGTCATCGGCATCGCAATGAACGCACAGCAAGCTGCACCCGCGGTACGCCGATTCTTTGAGGCAACAGGAATCCCGTACGTGATCACCTGTCAGGCCAAGGGCATCGGGGATCCCGCGGGCCAGCGTTTCCTGGGGCACGTGCTGCCGGCGGCCGGAGAATTTCCCATTAGCCAATGGCTCGAGCAGAGTGACAGTGTTCTGGGCGTCGGTTTCGATCCGGTCGAATCATCAAGAAGCTGGCACTTTGACGCCCCTCTGCACGTGATCGCCGACGGGCCGATTGGCTTCGACCAATACCAGCCGCCTGTCGAATGCACCGGCGACGTTGCTGTTTTGATTGACAGGCTTCGTGAAGCCTACAACGGCAGCGTCGACTGGACAGCTGCGGCGATCGATGAGCTGAGACAGCAGGTGGATGAAGCAATCCGACCACCCGTCGCAGCGACGTCCAATGGTGTCTCGCCGTTTCATCTTGTCACTCAGTTGCGGCAACAGCTGCCTGCGGACACGATCGTCACAGGCGACGTTGGAGCACACAAAATGGTTCTTAGCCAGGTGTGGACCGCGCCCCAACCAGACACGTTTCTGATATCCAACGGGCTGTCGTCGATGGGGTACGGTCCTGCTTCCGCGATTGCCGCGGCGCTGATTCGTCCCCAACAGCCGGTCGTCAGCATCACCGGCGACGGAGCCTTCGGCATGATGGTGCAGGAGCTGGAAACCGTGCGACGAATCTGTGTGGCGCCGCTTTTTGTCGTTCTGTGCGACCGTTCGCTGTCCATCATCAAGCAGGCTCAGCAGAACCGAAATCTGCCTCCTCGTGGCGTGGACTTTCTGCCTGTGGACTGGGCCCGCGTGGCCGAAGGATTCGGCGTTCGCGGTAAGTCGGCCGCGACGCTGGATGAGGTGCAGAGTCACGTTCAGGCATGGCTGGCTGTGCGGGAGCCAATGGTCCTTGCGGTCGAACTGGATGAATCGCTCTACGCGGGGTTGCGTTACGGGTAGAGCAGTTCACACGGGCGTGTCCAGCTGGCTGCGCAAGTCCATCTGTGAATCCCCCCCCGTTACGTACGACAGGAATTATCGTCTGCCACTGACCCCTATCGTGTTGCGCGTTCGCAGCTGGTTCTGATCCTGAACAATAACGCCACGATGTCTTCCAGGCGGCGGGTTTATTATTATCCGGTCAGCGATAAAATAAATGTTCCGTTCGTGCGTGTCTCCCGGCCCCTCGGATCCGGGAAACGCCGTGCCACTTTACCACTGAGATCGATGAAGCCTTGCCAAAGATGATGAAAGGAAATCGATGAGGTCTGTTTTTCTGCGTGTTGTCACAGTTGCCGCCATGATCGGAATCTCTATGGGCGCTGTCCACGCGGCCGAATCTGCCGCCGTGACTGTGTTCCAGAATGGGTCGGATGGTTACAAAGTGTTTCGTATTCCCGCCATCATCAAAGCGGCAAATAACGACCTGCTGGCCTTTTGTGAAGCTCGGTCCGGTGGCGACGCCAGCGAAATTGATCTGGTGTCAAGACGATCATCCGACGATGGAAAAACCTGGCAGATGCTCCAGGTTGTGCAGAACAGAATTGACTTCCGCAAACTGTTTGAGGCCGATGCCCCAGCGATCACGATTGGCAATCCGGCGCCCGTTGTGGATCTTCTGGATCCGGAGCATCCGGGTCGCATCTGGCTGCCGTTCACACTGGAAAACGACCGCGTCTTTGTGACGTACAGTGATGATCACGGTAAGACCTGGACTCCGCGGCGAGAGATTACTCAAAACGTGAAGCTGAAAGACTGGGGCTGGTACGCGACCGGCCCGGTGCATTCGATTCAGTTGCAACGTGGAGAACACCGAGGCCGCCTTGTGATTCCGGCCGACCACCGTCTGGGGGACGACGGCGCCGACCGGGGGGCTGAGGGCGTACAGGCGATTATCAGCGATGACCATGGAAAAACCTGGCAACTGGGGGCGATTGATGACACGTATGACGACGACCTGAAGGCAAATGAAACAACCGTGATTGAGCTGAACGACGGCCGCCTGTACTTCAACACGCGTGATCAGCACGGCGGGGCAACGGGGACCCGCGGTGTCGCTTACAGCAGTGATGGAGGCCAGACCTTCGATCCCGCCACCGACGCGAATTACAAATGGTTCTCACCCGCGGCCGAGTCGTTTGATCCCCCTGTCGTGCAGTGTGCGTTGCTGCGAGCGGCTTCGTCGCTGGATGGTGACGATCGGAATTTGATTCTGTTCTCCGGACCGGACGAAAGTGGGCCCTCCGGAAAAGGCCGCAGCGATCTCCGATTGCGGTATTCGACGGATGAGACCGCGACATGGCACGACGGTCCATTGATCCACGAAGGTCCGGCGGCTTACAGCGATCTCGTGCGGCTGCGTGCGGCAAAATTTGGAGTTCTGTTTGAGGCTGGATCCAAGGGACGGAAAGGCCACAACCGAATTAATTTCGTTCGGTTTGGAGTGGCAGACCTGAAGCTGAAGTAGTTCCCGGTCGGACCCGTCAATACCCTTCGAGCAGCTGGGCGGAAGTTCCTCCGGGATGCTATGGGACGAATTGCGCTGCACGAATGCCCGGACGGCTGGAACCGAACGATAACAATCGTCATCCCGATACATCAGCACTTGATGTCGCTTCAGAGCCGAAACGAGATGCCAGGAATGGGTCGATTGGAATGGTGAGACTTTCGTCCACAATGACCTGCGCGACTAATTCCGCGACCAGCGGCGACGCCACGATTCCCGTCCGAAACCCGCCGGTGGCGTTAATAATACCGGTCACACCGTCGACTCGACCCAGGATCGGCAATTCGTCCGGTGTCCCGGGCCGCAGTCCGGCCCACACGCGTTTGATGCCGACGTTTCGCAGCATGGGGACGGCGCGAATGGCACCGCGACAAAGCGAGCCGATCGCGTCCTGAGTGACAGACACGTCAAATCCGACACGTTCGGTGGTGCTCCCAATCAGGACCTCACCATGCATCTTCTGAGTCAGGTAACATTCCGAAGTGGATATGCACGCCCGCAGTACTTCCGGCAGACTTTCGGACAGCACAATCTGGCCCCGGATCGGAAACACGGGCAATTCGATTTCTGCTGTGGCGGCAAGTTTTCCTGACCAGGCACCCGCTGCGTTAACGGTCACGTCGCCTGGTAGAAACTCGTCGCCGATCTCGACACCGACCACCCGATCTCCACTGCGTCGCAACCCCGTCACCTGAGTGTCGTGGCGAAACCTCGCACCTGCGGCGATGGCGGCTCGTTTGTATGCCTCCGCCAACTGCATCGGGTTAACCTGGTGTTCGCCCGGCAGCAATGCCCCGCCGACGAGCTCACGAGTGATCCGCGGTTCCAGTTCAACCAGCTCCGAGGGCGTGAGCAGTTCCAACACATGACGCTCTGGCAGCGAGGCCGCGATGTTGTCCACGATCGCCTGTTCGTCAGGCGTGTACATAGCAAAGATTAAGCCCAGGCCCGCAGTCAATTCGATGTCGATCCCGCTGCGATCTCGCAATTCGTCTGACACCGCCGGAAACCGACTGTTACTGGACACCAGAAAATCTCTAAACACCGAGGGGAGCGGCTCGGGAGCAGACCGCGGGCCGTGTTTTCCGATCTGTGCGGCATGGTATATCACGCCGCAACCGAGACCTACCGCCTCTCCGACCGGCCAGAGGCCGCCGGCCGAGGCCGAGGTCGCCCGTCCGGGAAGACTGCGGTCCAGCAGCAACACGCTGACAGAGCGCTTTGCCAATTCATAGGCGACGGCGCAGCCAAACACACCGCCGCCGACAACAATGACATCCTGGTGAGCGTTCAAGGGCGACTTTCTCCTGCAGCGATTTCCGGATTGATTTTCCTGTCCGCCAGTTCGCCCAGCGTGACAGGTGCAATTGGCGGACGCGCGCTCATTGGTCCGCTGTCTGCAACGGGCTTGCCAGTGCTGACAGCGATCGCTCGCGCCATCGCCGGCCAGCACATTCGTCCCTGGCACGGTCCCATTCCCAAACGCGTTGCAACTTTGAACGTGCGATAGGTCGTGCAGCCAGCAGCCATCGCTGCATCGGTTTCGCCGCGAGTCAATTCCTCACAACGGCAGACGATCGTATCTACATCCGCAAGTTCGCTCAATCCGGGACGAACACGCGAAAGTCTGTCGAGCGTGTGACGAAATCGGCGGAGCTTTCTCAGGCGGTGGTCGATCGGACGACGCAGCCGCTGAAAGGACGCCTCGTCAAGCGACCCGCAATCTCGGGCGATGGCAAATCCAGCCAATGTCCCTTCGTCTTCGGCGACAGCGGCTCCCGCCACACCACCTCCATCCCCGGGCACCCAGACACCCCGTTCGCTGGTCGCCAGATTCGAATCCACCGCAGGAATCCAGCCACCCCAGTCGTCCCTCCATTCCATCTGGCAGCCAGCCAGTTGAGCAAGCTCCGTGCGGGGCACAAAGCCGTAACCGACGCACAGAGTATCAACCTCAACAGTTCTGACTTTGGATTGATCGGGCTGCCAGCGGCGATTGCAGGGCGCAAACCGGACTTCTTCAACACGCTCGTTGCCCTTGGCCTCGACAACGACATGACCCGTGTGAATCGGGACCCGTGCGCGTCGCAGGCGCCGCAGGTACTTCCACCCCTGTCGCAACAGCGGGATGTCGTGAACGAGTCCCGGCAGAGCGGCGATTGTCTCTCTGCGGTTCACCGCTTCCACGATGCCGACGACTTCCACGCCCGCATCAAGCAGGTAAGTTGCAACGACCAGCAGGAACGGGCCGGTACCGGCCAGCAGGACTCGCTTGCCGGGAAGGACGTGCATTGACTTGACCATCAACTGGGCGGCACCGGGCGTCAGCACTCCCGGGATGGTCCAGCCGGGAAACGGAGGCACAAATTCGTAGGCACCGGTCGCCAGCATCAGCCGTTCGGCGTCAATCATTTCCCAGCCGTTGCCGGACGTTATGGCCAGTCGGCGGTCCGGGAAAACACCCCAGACTTTCGTGTTCCGGCGAAAGTCAATTCTGTCCGTGAGTTCCTCGAACCGCTGCCGCAACTTACGTCCAGCATTTGCCTGAACGGTCGCGACCGCAGGCTGTGAATTTGATAACGACGATGGCGGCTGACGATAGATCTGGCCTCCGGTCTCAGCATTTTCGTCAATAACGGTTGGCCGAACCCCATTCTCTGCAAGCGCTATCGCGGCGCTCATACCGGCTGGGCCGGCTCCGACGATCACCACGGAACTCTGATTCACTGATCCGCACCCCAGTATCCGTTTCCGACCTGAATCTCCACTCGCATGCCGTCGGCCACCGGCGTCAGACAGGCCTGACGATTGGGTTGTCCGTCGATACATACCAGACACTCAAAACAGACCCCCATCCCGCAGAACAGACCGCGCGGTTCATGGCGACGAGCAGTTTTTCGTAAGACACATTGTTCTGCGGCAAGCAATGCAGCGGCAACTGTCTCACCTTCATACGCCTGGAATTCCTGGTCGTTGAAGAAGATACGCACGGGGCGGTTTCGGTGAGCGTTATTCACGCGGCGCATGAAGTCTGTCCTGATCGGAACGAATCGCCCCTGAAGCACGTTAGAGCAGTTTACTTATTGTCATAGACGATACTGGCTCGTGGGGGTAACGAAACTGCTATCGAAAAGCATTCTTCGCGGGCACAAGTCAGCGTGAAACGCTGCCAGCCTCGCTTATGATTGATCGCGCGAGATGACACAAGAGGCAATGTTGATTCCTGAAAGAAGTGCCAGGAAATCGTCCTGTTGTCCGGACAGATTGCCACCGGCCGACCCGAACTCCACGCACCGCCACTGGCGACAGCGGCGGATGCCAGCACCGTCGCGGCGTATGCCAGGCACGCGGGATCCTATGGCACATCGACTCTCTTGCCAATATTACGTCGAAGCAAATCGCACTGTGGGGCTCATTGTCACAGAAACTCGTGCCGGTTTGGACAACCTCCACGACTCTGAGCGGAGCGGGGCAATTCCACAGTTCACCCAGCCTCGCGACCTGGGACGCTGAACGCTGCCGCAACTACAGATCGTTGAAACAGTTCACGGACAGGCACCTTACTGATGCAGGTCCGGAAACGACTAATCCGTCTCCACTTCCTGCGTCAGGACTTCCAGACGGATATTTCGAAATCGCACCTCTGTCCGGCCACCGCTGTGAAGCTGGAAAGCAATGATGCCGCGAACGGCACCATCCGGATCTTCCATGTCAACGCACGGCTGGCCATTGATGAATGTGCGAATGTGGTTACGTTCCGCAATGACTTCGTACGTATTCCAGTCGCCGAGCTTTACGTGTTCTTCACCGGACTTTTCCCAGAGGAGAGCTCGACCGTGTTCTTCATACAGTTTCCCCCACCAGCCCTGACCAACGTCGGCCTGATAGCCGGACACTTCTCCGTCTTTGGCGTGGCTGCGGAATTGGATGCCACTGTTGCCCGCGTTGTCGACGAGTTTCACTTCTAGCGTGAGATGGAAATCACCGACCGACAGATCGCTGACGATCCACTCGTTGCGTCGAAGTCCATCGGTGCGCCCCACAAGCTCACCGTTCTCGACAGACCACAGACCGTCACGGCTGGACCAGCCACTGAGGTCTTTGCCATTGAAAATCGTCAACGCATTGTCCTTTGTCGCAAATAACGGCGTTTGCTGTTTTCCTCGCAGGTAGGCGATTAAAGAACGGATCTGGTGCTCCGTAAACGGCTTCAGCTGATCATCCGGCATCATCGACTTGTCGCTTTCGACGCGTTCTTCGATTTCGTTTTTAGGCACGATGACCACCGCGTCCGACGTCTGAATGGTGACAGACCTGTTGTCTTCGGCCCTAATCAGGCCACTCACAACGCGACCATTTTCCGTGGCGACAATGGTGGCCCGATATTCTTTCGCCATCACTGCACTCGGATCAACGATATTACTCAGCAGGTAGTCGATGTTTGAACGGTTTGATCCAGTCAGGTCAGGGCCGATTTTATTTCCTGCGCCATAGAGAACATGACACTTCATGCATGTTTTGGCGAAGACCGCACGACCAAGTTCTGCGTCGGCTTGCGGATGGGACTCTGATGCGACGAGTTCCTTGTAGCCGGTAATCATCGCCAATTTGTCGGCTGCGGTCTCGCGAACGGTGCCCCAGACGTTTGCCAGCAGTGAGTTGACTTCATCGTTCTTCAGAAACTGCAACTGCCGCACCAGGTCAGCCGTCAGGTCAGTACCGGGCACCTGTTTGGCTTCGATGGCCTTCAGCAGGGAGACACCTGAATGTGAACGAGAACAAAGCGTGCCCAGCGCCATGCGCTTTTGAATCTGTGTGAATCCGGAATAACCTGCCAGAATCACCGCCGCACTGCTGCGATTGTCGTATTGGGCGAGACCACGGATTGCCGCTTCGCGTAGCGGTGCGTCTGCCTTCAGCAGTGTCTGCAACGTCGGCACGAGTCCCTGGTCGTTTGCATCCAGCAGCGATTGCAGTGCAACCAGACGAGCGGCCTCGGCCGAAGAATGGTCCGCGACCAGACTCCGCATCATTTTCAGTGCCGTCGAATCGCCGAAGGTGACTCCCAGAGCTGTGGCCTGAAGGCGCACATCCCGACTTTCACTCTGCAACAAGGTGGACGAAACACCTGCCCAGTCAGCCGGCGTCTGTACCTGTCGCTGCCCTCGCAAGGCTGTTCGAATCGCCTTTAGAAACGTCAGCTGCAGCGACGCCTGCTTAGCCTCTCCGAGCCCTTTGACCAGGACGTGCAACGATGAGTCGGTGTCTGAACTCCCGATTCTTCGCAGCATCAACTCACGTAGCAACGGGATTGACTCACCTGCCGACATCGCCAGCGCCAGAGCTCTTGTGGCATCCACATCGGCCAGCGGTTCTGCGGCGTACCAATACATCAATGGCAGATTGTGATCTGTCGCATCGATGGAGTGACTTGTCAGCCCCTCCAGCAGAGCCCATCGCTGATCGGGAGCAATTTTCTGCGCCGCGGATGCTAGATACAGACGGACAACGGGCGAAGCATCGTCGCGGGCCATTGCGGTTAGCTGAGGCAGCAATCCCGGCAGAAGGTCTGCCGAAGTCGACTCCATGCGCAGTTGAACGGCCCAGCCACGCACGTAGGGGCTGGAATCGTCCAGCATGGCCGCCATCAGTTTCGGAGAAAGTTCATTCACCACGTGCAGCGCCCAGGCCGCCCGAAGACGACGCGTGTCATCCGGATGTGTTGTCAACACGCCAACCAGCTGCTTAAACGCAGCATCGTCAACACGTCCATCAGCAGCTCTTTCCTGCAGCAAACGACGACTGTGTCGCACATACCAGTCGTTCGCTTGCAGCGCCATCTCCGCCAGTTCCACGTCGGACAGGCTTGTTATGTCGACTGACGTTTCGGCATTTGCCGGCTCACCGTAGCTGATCTTATAGATGCGACCGTTGCTGCGATCATGAACGCTGGATTCTCGTCGATGGCAGGCCTGCATGTCGTACCAGTCAATCATCCACGCATTGCCATCCGGTCCATACCGAAGATTCAGGATTTGCGACGCCTGATCACCAGTCAGCAGGAAATCGGGACCATGGCTGCCGACATACCCGGAACCGTTTGCTTTCAGCACGTCGACATTCAGCCGCTGGCCGTGGATATTGTTCATGAACAGCTGGTTGCGATACTGTTGTGGCCAACGATCACCGAGGTAGATCATGGCTCCGGCGTGCGCGTGCCCACCACCTGCCGCATCTGATTTGCTGTTTCCGCCGTGCGGAGTTGCGCCCAGATAATGCAGGTGGTCGGCAATCGTCACGATATCACGGTACGTATACGGATTAAAATGTTGACCACCCTGTCGTTGATAGCGGCCTCCCTGCACCATGTGATACAGATGAGGGATCACACAGGCTGTGATAAAGGCCTGTCCGTGATCGTTGAAATCGACTCCCCACGGATTGCTGGTCCCGTGAGCGAACACGTCGAATTCGTGTTTCGTTGGGTGATAACGCCAGACCGCGGCATTGACGGGAGTCCGTTCTTCATCGGGCGTTCCTGGCTTGCCCACTCTTGAGTGCGTAAACACGCCGTGGCACCCGTATAGCCAACCGTCCGGTCCCCACATGAACGCGTTGAGTGTCTCGTGTGTGTCCTGATAACCCCAGCCGTCCAGCAGAATCTTTGGTTTGCCATCTGGTTTGTCGTCACCGTCACGGTCTGGAATGAACATCAGGTACGGAGCGGCACCCACCCAGACACCCCCAAACCCGACTTCCAGCCCGCTGACAAGATTGAGTCCTTCGATGAAGACTTTGCGTTTGTCCAGCGTCCCGTTTCCGTCGGTGTCCTCGAAGATCAAAATGCGATCCCGCCCTTTGTCTCCCTCGGCTCGCACGGGGTACTCGTAGGCTTCGGCGATCCACACGCGGTTTCGATCATCAATCGCCATCGCGATTGGTTGCTGCACGTCCGGTTCCGCGGCACTTACCGTTACGGAAAACCCTTTCGGCAGCGTCATCGCCGCCGCCGCTTCCGTGGCCGACAGTCCGGCATGGGGGTATTCATCCTGCACCAGCTGAATGAGGGATGCAGTCAATCTGTCGGGGCGATTCTCAAACAGCCTGAACTGATCAAAGTTCAAGTGACCCCAACCGCCGGTGCTGGCATCGACAAGTCGGACCAGAACTTCTTTGCCGACGTGAGCTCTCAGATCAACGACCACGGGCCGCATGGTTTCGCTGTTTGTTCCGGCAATTTTAAAGAACACCTTACCTGTGTCTTCGCGGACTAACTCGACGCGAGTCGATTCGTCCTGGCCGCCGTTTGTCAGAAACGCGGCATAAGGCTGCGTCACGACAAACGGCGCCGATGTGAGCGTGCCGATTCGGCTGTCTTCGTAATGTTCGAAGCCACCAATCCAAAAGTCCCCGCCGTGAGCACTCTTCATCCCGGGGCGCCGCGGCGCAACTGTATCACCCTTGATCGGCTGGCCTTCAAAGGCATTGCCAGTGGCTGTCCAGTCAGCCAGCGTTCCGGATTCGAAGTCAAGATTCAGTTCCCGGCCGTCCATCGACCTGGGCTTGATGCCAGACGACGACTGGGCGATTCTGCTGGAAGAACGTTGAACGGCCGGCATTCCCACCACAAACGTTCCGTCGGACTTTTTCACCCGAAGATAGTCAATCGCAAACATGAACGACTTCTTCGCCCTGGGATTTATTCCCGCCATAAGCACAGTCAGGGTGTGTTTACTGCCCTTGACAGTGATCCCGGGAAAGGACAATACGCCCGAGGTCACAACGTCTGCGTTGAACAGGTCGATGGGGTCGCCCAGCGGCTGGTCGTTCAGTGACAACTGCACAATGCCGTAGTCCTTTGCAATGGTAAGCACCACGTCGACGTCAACCGTTCCGGTAAAGGCCGGCAGATCGATCGTCAGTTTGTCGCCCACGCGACCTCCCGTCCACCACAGTTGTGATTTGTTACTCCACGTGTCATCCCTGAATTTGCTCATATCCTGCGACATCGCCTGTCCACCTGTGGTGCGAACTTTCAATGACTCAGCTTCTATGGCACCGATCGCCCGGCTGGTCGTCGCGTCAAGCTTTAACTTAGGACCGCGAGAAGCCTTCGTGCCTTCAAGCGACGGAAGTTTCTCGCCTTCGTAGACTTTCGGCTGAGCCGCTTGCCACACTGCCTTCGACACGGACGTCTTTTTATGAATAAGAACGTGAGCTCCCTTCATGCCTCCCACAACGACGTCATGCAGCCCGTCAGCATTCATGTCGACAATCGACAACTGACGACCAATGCCCGCTTCACTGTCGGCTTTGTGAGGGATCCAGTCGACACCGTCTTTGTTCCGCACCAGCTTGAACCACCAGGTCTCGGCCCCGGCGTCCCACATCGGGCTCTGTTTGTGATGTGACCAGTACGTCTTGCCGGTCACAATATCTTTCAGTCCGTCGCCATCAATATCGACAAGATTCACCGAATGCAGTTCGCTGAAAAGAACACCATACTTGTTCTCAGAACGGTGCGATCCCATGATTAAATGGTGTTTGAACGTGATGTCATCACCGTCGGCCACCTGTTCGTACCACCCAAGCCCGAATTCGTGAGCCGCGTGGCTGGTGATGACGTCATTGTCTCCATCGCCATCAACATCGTAGGCATACATTTCGGCGCCGCCATACGCATTGCTGAACGACGTTTTATGCGACAGCCATCGTGAACTGTCTGCATTCTTCGCAGGCTGTTCAAACCAACCGGCATAGTGAATAACGTCCATCAGGCCATCACCGTTCAGGTCGCCGATGCCCATGCCGTGCCCAAAGCGTTTGGACGCGATTTGTTCCGAAATCGGGTGGAACGTCCATGTGCCAAGCGGATCGTCCCAGTTGATGGTGGCAAAACCGAAAAATCCGTCACGCGTACAGACGAGTTCCGGCCGTTCGTCGCCGACGATATTCAACAGCTGAGGGGACTCGTTGGACACCCAATCGAAGACCTGATGCTTCTTCCAGTGCGTCCCGAAGCCATCGGCCCTGGGATTCTCGTAGACGTAGGCCGGAGTACCAGGAAAACCAACGACGAATACGTCCTGCCAGCCGTCGCCGTTGAAATCGTACAACCAGGAAAAAAAGTTGTCGGCGTAGCGGTTGGTGTCCTGTGGCACCGGCTTATAAATTTCGTGCTTCGTTGTGTAATCAGGGCCTGCAAACCAGTATGGCCCATAGACAACATCAGCAACCCCGTCACCATTTACGTCGGCCGCGTTGGCACCTTCGGAGAAGTAGACATCTGTCAACTGCTGACGCTCAAACGAATGCAGCTCGTACTCGTCCGCAGTGGCCGATGTGACGCTGAGAAAACTTATAAAACAGGCGACGCATAACGCGAGCCTTGACAGGATTCGACAGGTGGAGTTCATGGCAAGGAAATTCCTGAGTTGGGGCGGGTGGGAATGCAGGCCACGGAACGGAATCTCGTCCGTGAGCGAGAACGGTAAGATTGGAAATTTGTGATCGTTTCAAAGAGTCAGGTTCAACAGAAAACTGCAGCACCGCATAAAACCAATGTCACACTGCGGCCGGTGATCTCGTCAGGCGATACTTCGTCAGTGCAGTCCCAGTACTCGGCATGCGTTGTCGCGATAGATTTTCTCCAGCACCTGTTCCGGAAGGAAAATGCCGTAGATATTCCAGAAGCCCTGGCGATGGTGTGATTCCGCCGTATCGAAGTACTCGTCGTCCGTTTCCATAAACCGGTAATAGAGCCGATACGCGTCAGCCTTCGGCGTGGTGTCCGTGCCAAACATAATCCGATCCTGATACTTGATAAAGAATCGTCGACAGCTGTACGGTTGGCGGCCGAGTTCAGAAATACGAGCGTCGATATCAACGAAGAAATTCGGATACCTGTCCAGCCACTTTCCGACCGTCGCAAGGTCCTCCGGATTGTTGCCGAAATGTGCCCCGATGAACGTGGTCCCGGGGTGTTTGGCAATTGCTCGGTTTCGTTGTTCCAGCAATTCTTCCCGTGATGGAAAGCTGTCGCCATGAAACAACCACCCGGGATGATCGTTCAGTTCGTGCCAACGTTCGTTGTAGGGATCCAGTGGCGTAAAGAAGGCCGCCGGATCGGATGTGTGAATCATCACAGGGCGATTCATTTCACCACACAGCGCCCAGATTGGATCGAGCCGCTCATCATCGATCGTCAATAACTTTCCGTCCGTGGCGCGATACGACAGACCGAGAGATTTGTGGAACTTCAAACCCTTCGCACCCGCGTTAAAGCTGTTCCGAAGCCGTCGCGTTTCGCGTTCGGACCAGCCATCCTGTTCGAAGTCACGCAGGTTGATCAGTGCGAACGTCAGAAATCGACCGGGGTGGGTCTCATCCAGAGCCGCCACTGTCTGCTTCAGTTTATCGTCCCAGCCGCCATCAAGATTAACGACAGTTCTGACCCCGGCATCGTCCATTTCCTTCAGGTAACGCCTGACCCTCTCAGCGGTCAGTGTCTTCGCTCCTCCGCCAAGATGATTATGAACATCGATGACAGGGAACGCGGGCGTGTTGACGCGGGTCACCTTCGTCTTTAGCATCGATTTCGGTTGCCAGTCGCGTAGTTTCAGTTCGCGAATGTTCGGGGCCTGCTCAGATCTGGGTGCCTCGTCCTGGGCAAACGTGTAGGGCTCCGTCAGTAAGGTGCCGGTGAACGAAACCAGCAGTCCGAACAGCAATCTTGAAGTGGCCATGTGAACCTTCATTGGGTCTGGAACAATTCGGCAACTGTGGTTAGACGGCTTGGTGTCGAATACGACCGCTAACTACTCAAACACAAGCGTGCCGAAGTTTTTGAACTCATGAAAACTTGGGCCAACTCGGGCCCAGTCCCAGGCGGTGGTTTTCTGGCCGTCGTAGTCCATTCGGTAGAAGTTGGCACGCCAGTGTGTTCCCGACTTCGGCGGTACATTGCGCAGCGGCTTCAGCAGTTCGTACGGAATGAAGACCTCGGCGCGCCAACCGGTGACGGCAGACAGCGACTCACTGGAACCACCGGAGGCAGATACTTTCTTCTGAATCTTTTTGGAACCTTCGTAATTCCATGGCCGCCATCCCAGAAAACGTCCGTCAAGGTTGGGCACCAGAATCGGCAACTCATAGCCCAGCGGCGATATTTCGTATTCGAAGTACACAGGATGATCTTCCGACGTCCAGAAGAAACACTCGAAGACATCTTCCTTCCACAGGTCAAGAAAATCTTCCTGCATCGTCGCTGTCAGTCTGGTATCGGTGCCGTCAAACAGTACATACACGCCCGTTTTTGAATACAACATTTTAAAACGAGCGGAGTATTCGTGTTCGCCGTTCAGGCGACGATTTAACGCGACCCACTCAGTCTTCTGCCACGCTGATGAGTCACCAGTGCCCGTAACCTTGAAGTCCACACACTTCTTCACCGTGAGCCTGGGGCTTTCCGTCGCAACCGCATCCTCAGCTGCCACGTGACCGGACAGAATCAAGACTGCTGTTAAACTCAGCATCAGGCTGCACGTTCCAGAACAAGTCAGCCGCCGGGGCATTCGTAACTCCTGATGATTCACGCTATGGTGTCGCACTTGCCAAAACGTTCGCGAACTCGTTAGACCTTCGATTGTGCCCAATCGCCTCGCACATTGAAAGCAGGTCAAAGGTCAACCTGGTGACTTTCGTCGTTCCCTAATGTCCTGTGCCAGGCCAACGACTGTGCTGCTCGCCGCTACCACTCCCCTGACTCTGCCCGACTATGTGGTCATCGCCCTGTACCTGGCAGGTACTATCGCGATGGGTGTCGTTATCGGCGCGCGGATGAAAACCGGCAAAGATTTTTTCCTTGGCGGACGGCGCCTGCCATGGTGGGCCATCGGTATGTCTCTGGTCGCCACCGACATCGGCGGCACGGACATCATTGGCGTGGGCGGCGCCGCCTTCAGCCATGGTCTGGCGGTTGCCAATTTCGAATGGATTGGATGCGTGCCGGCAATGATTGTCGGAGCCTTCATCTTTATTCCGTTTCTGTATCGCTCCGGAGTCTACACGGTCCCGGAGTTTCTGGAACGACGGTACAACGTTGGCGTTCGATCAGTGATGGCGTCCTGCTGGTTGTTGTTCATGGCGTGTAACCTGGGCATTATGCTGCTGGCGTCAGGGAAGATGATGTCCGCGGTATTTGGCTGGGACGAAGTCGCCTGCATTACCGTCACTGCAATTCTTGTGGGCGGGTACACGTTCGTCGGCGGCCTGGCAGCCGTCGTCTATACCGACATGATTCAATGCGCGGTGATGATCGCCGGATGTCTGCTGATTCTGGTTCTTGGCCTGGTCGAGATCGGTGGCGTCGGAGAACTGAGAGCTCGGCTGGCCGAAGTGGATGCTCGTGAAGCCGCGGCTGCAAACCATGCCCCGTCGGTTTCCCCTGATGTCGGCGACGCAGCATCCAACTCGGAACGTACATCGTTGATTCTTCCTGCAGATACGCAATCACCGTTTCCGTGGCCTGGGATTTACTTTGGTCTGGCCCTGATCCTCAGCCCTGCCTACTGGATCGGCAATCAGGCAATCGTACAGCGATCACTCGGAGCACGCAGCGAATTTGACGCCAAGGCATCCTATATCTGGGGAGCCCTGCTGAAGAACATCATTCCGTTGATTGTGGCCGTACCGGGACTTATCGCGGTCGTGCTGCTGCCGGATCTGAAGAACGGGGACGCCGCCATTCCGAATCTTGTGGGTGTGTTATTACCCGCGGGACTGCGGGGCCTGTTCGTGGCCGCCTTTCTGGCGGCTCTGATGTCCAGCATTGATTCGTACCTGAATTCGGCGGCAACCATCGTTTCAAACGACTTCTACAAGCGTTTTGTCGACCGTGATGTATCCGACGAAAAACTGCTGAAAGTCGGACGCATCACGACGGTGGCGTTGGTCGCATGGGCAGTGATCTTTGCGTTTCTGCTGACCGCGATGAGCGAAGATTCCGGCCTCTACGCCATCTTTCAAACATTGATGGCGTTCTTCCAGGGACCGGCGTTTGCCATTTTGCTGATCGGTGTTCTGTGGCGTCGAGCCACCGGAAACGCGGCCTTGATAGCGCTGCTGTGTGGTATCGGCACTTCCATTTCGCTGTACGCGTTGAATCAACCTCTCATCTATGGGGCGCTGGGGTGGGAGCCGCTGTTTCGTATCCAGGAACCATTTCTGTACTTCTCCATCTGGTCCTTTGCCGTGACTGCCGTCCTGTTGGTGGTGCTGAGCCTGTTGAGTGGCCCTGTTCCCGAAGAGAAGCTGCGGTACGTATTCGGCGGGCACTCGAAGGCACCGTCAACCGCGACGATCGCAGCGTCGTCCATAGCAACCGAAGGAGCGAACTCATGACTCCGCTGCATCACTTCGGCGAATTTATGAGGCAGAGCCTGCAATTGATCCCATTGCCAGCGATTCGCGTGCTGTTCGTGGCGAGTCTGGTTGCGTTGCTGATCTGGGTCCTCAGACTTCCTCAATCGGCAACGTGCCCGGCAGATGGAGCGAAACGCTGGGACGAAAATCTAAAACTCGGTGCCTCAGCAGCGCTGCTGATTCAGATTCTGATCTATGCCTGTCTGTAAGTGCCTGATCGGACCGAGTAATGCCTGAATCAGACGTCACGAAATTCACGCGTCAGAAAAGAACCGGGGGCCGAAAGCTTGCCATCATTGCCCGTCGATGACGTTTGCAGTAAACACGACTTCATAGCCGATGGAAAGATCGCACTCACGCGGGTTCGGAAACAATAAACAGTCGTCGGTAATCACGGGATTGAATTTCGTCCCTTTAACGATTCGTACATCTTCCATACGCTCAGGCAGCCACTGCACGATTGGACGCCAACCTCGTTGCGCACCATTCACGTTGATTGGTTTAAAGGAATCAACGCCCCGCTTTGGCGTCACTTTGAACGTGTATACGCCGTTCGCAACAGTCAGCGATTGGTCATAAGCACAGTCGGCTATGGCCAGTCTTGCTTCCCACTTCGGGTCTCCGAAAAACGCGACCACATCGCGATCAAATTCCATCCCTCTCTGACTTCCGGCGTTGGTCTCCAAAGAATGAATCAATGCAAAATGGTTGGCGAAAAACGCTTCCGTCAATGAATAGCGACCGGGTTGTTCAACGAAGTAATCCAGCACACCCCAACCGCCATAGCCAAACCACGTGGGCACCGTGTATCCGATCATCTGCTTCACCCCGACGTCGTTCATCCATGCCAGAGCCATGGCGTCCGGACCATCGATGTGGCCCATCAGACAGTTTCCGATGGGTAGATAGACTTTGGCATTTGGTGAATCAACGTCAATCCTTTTGCGTTGGGTATCTTCGCCATACATCTGACCGTTCCGGGACTTGAAGAACCCGTTGCGGTACCGGAAACCAAGTTGCCAATTCCGTTCGGTTGCATGACCGGACGTCACGAACAGATCCGGCTGGAAATCGTTGAGCGACTGGACCAGAGCCTCCGTGGTGTCATCCGGCCCATGCAACTGGTGAACGCTGCCGCCCTTGTGTTTTCGAACAAACTTATTCTTGACCAACTCGTCGTACCAAAGCCCCTGTTCGCACATTTCCAGAGCGATCTCCGTGCCGGAGACAACTTTGCGCACGGTCAGCGGAGCGTGGTATGACGCAATGGCCAGCGCGTTGGCGGCGTCGTATCCCGTCAGTATGCCCCAAAACGTGTCCGTATAGGGATCATCATCCAGCTTGCGAGTGAGCTGGTGGATTGTTGCCACGAACTCCCTGCCCGCTTCCTCGCGAGTCGCCACAAAACAGGTATAGCGAGGATGATCCGAACGCAGTTGGTCAAGTACTTCGGTGGGGTTCGATGTATACGTCAGTAGTTTTCCGCCGTGTTTATGTACCAAAACATCCGCGACAGCTTTCCATGGCACGTTGTCGTACGTTGCAGCCTTCACCACAACTCGATAGTCGTTTGCGGAGAGAGATGATGTGGTGGCGAACAGACTTATCGTGAACAATGCAAAACGGTGCCACATAAGAGTAAGTTCAGTTGAAAGATTGAGGCTTCAGTGACGGAACTCAGTGCGGCCCTCGCCGACTTCAGGAAATCTTAGCCACTATTCGCAGAACGTTCTCCGTGGGAACAGGACAAAACGTCTGGATGAGCAGACGTATCACTCAGTCAATCGAGAAACAGTCCGCGCCCCGAAATCATTCAGACTGTACAGGGGCTCGTGTCAGAATAGACTCAACCGTTCGCTGCGTCGATGCCTGCCAGCCTGCTTAGTTTGCAGATTTGGCATTCAGGTTTATTGGCCTGCTGGCAGAACGTAATCGTTTAGCCGCCTGCCCATCGGGCCGCGATCTCGCTGCGGAACACCGGTATAACCGGTTGCGGCGACAGCAGGGCGGAGTTCTCGCAGCTGAGGGCTTCTGCGTCTGGCGGTTGCGATCCACCAACGATTGCCTTTCACCATCGACCTGACCACAATCGCTCCGGCGTAACACCATATTCCTGGTACTCTGCGGGTCGATGATGTTTTGCATAAGGTGCCGCCGACAACTCAGTAGCTTGGCCCGACTTTTTTATAAGGCATCTGTGACGCATGTCTGGAGTCAAAGGACGCGTAGCACTGGTCACCGGCGCGGGACGCGGAATCGGGCGCGCAACTGCAGAAGTTTTGGCCTCACGTAGCGCTAAGGTACTGTGCGTCGCCCGCAGCCAGCAGAAACTGGCAGATGTCGGGCTTGAATATGCCGTGGCAGATCTCAGCAGTCCGGAGGGCTGTGCGCACGCAGGCGCCGCGGCCGAGGAGCGGCTGGGGCCGATTGAGATCCTGATCTGTAACCACGGTATTGGTTCAGCACATGAACGGGTCATCTGGAAACAGGAAACGGACGTTTGGAATGAGACGATGCGGATCAATCTTGAAGCACCATTCCATCTTTCAAAACTGGTCCTGCCGGGAATGACAGAGCGCAGATACGGCCGCCTTGTCTATACGAGTTCCACGGCTGGCCTTGTCGCCGAACCTGCCGGAAGTGCGTACAACAGCTCCAAACACGGGCTGTTGGGTTTAATGCGCTCGGTCGCGGTGGACGGTGGATCCTACGGCATTACGTCGAACGCCGTTTTGCCCGGCTGGGTGCGGACGGAGATAGCGGAACGCTCGGCCCGCCAGGAGGCAAAGGATCGGAGCATCACGACCGATCAGGTCTGGGAGGAACGGGCGGCAGGATATCCGGCGGGCCGCGTTGCGACACCCCAGGAAGTGGCTGAAGTAATCGCCTTCCTCGCGTCCGAGGAATCCAGTGGAGTGAGTGGAGAGGCGATCAGGGTAGCACTCGGCAGCCTGTATTAGCGAAAACGAAAGTAACATCCGTCACGCGTTCGTTCGTGGCATGGTAATGCCAGGCAGGAACGCGGGGCGGTAAACACGCGGTTAAACGAACTGGCGGGGCGACGACGAAATCAACGGTGATTCTTCTTCTCCGTACACCAATCAGCGTGCACCGACAGGGGCCGATTGAATTGCATTTCGGATGAACGCCGGTCGGTCCGTCGTGATGGAAATCGCTCCAAAGTCGGCAAACTGCCGTGCGGAAGTCACGTCATTGACCGTCCACACATGAAACTCAAATCCGGCGGACCCGACAGAATTCACAAAAGCCTGGTCAATGACCTTCAGGTTCCCATTTGTTCCCAAACCCGTGGCGCCGGTACGTGCAAGCACCTGCAGGACCTCATTCTGAGAGGGCTTCCAGGCGTTCTTCGCGGTGTTCTGCTTGTACGAAGTCAGCCAGTTCGCATCGTACTGTGGCATCATCTTTCGAGATTGCATCACCACCTCCTGGTTGAAGCAGATGATCACAATCTGTTCAGGCTTCAGGCCTGACGCTGCCAGTTGCGGCTTCAGCAACGGAAGAATCTCCGGACCACATTTGATTTCCACGAATATCTGTTTGCCATCGGGAACGGTGTCCAGCACCTGTTTTAACGTCGGAATTCCTTCGGCTGAGTATCGTTCATGCTTCCAGCTGCCGACGTCCAGTTGTCGCAATTGTTCAAACGTCGCATCGGCAACCCTCAACATC
>JBDONA010000775.1:0-4989 GCA_039831575.1 Fuerstiella sp.
AAGGCTCAACTGGCGCGATGGATTGAGAACGAAGAGCATTTTCATCATTTGATCGTCGAAGCATCCCGCAATCGTTTTCTGGCCCGATCGATTCAGGGACACCGGGTCCTGGAGCGCCTGTACGGACCACAATCGGCGAACTCGATTAAATTGACGGCCGACGTCGCCAGGACGACCTGTGAGAATCACCGCCAGCTGATTGCCGTACTGCGGCGGCGAGACCCGGACGCGGCACAGAAGACAATGAGCGATCATGTCGGCCAAATGCGAACGGTGCTGGAGAATCGGCAACCACAAAAGTTCTCACCTTGAAGCAGATCAAGCAGGCCGGATCCAGGAGCGCAGCGACGCTGCTCCGGCAATGGGATGATCACAGAAGTGGGCGGACGATGCCGGCCGTTTCTGTGTCATGCAAGGTGCTGGTTTGTTTAAACAACAGGCAACCGAGAGAACAGAGTTCGCGGTTGCTCTGCTTCCTCTGCGCCCTCCTGTTCAACGGTAACCCTGCGATCCCTGGGACAGGGTTTGATGTCTTGCCACGAAAAGCACGAAAAAAAGTTAGCACTTAAACCGACTCAGATGTGCGTTGCGGTGAGGCTAACGATAAACTCATGCAATCAATCAACTTGAAACTGCTCCATTCGTTTCCGGAAAGAACCAAAGGTCCCGCAATGCATAACCATTACCGGCGAGACTTCGTCAAAACTGTCACCGCTTGCGCGATTTTCGCAGGCCTGCTGCCTGCCTTATGTCCGGGCCAGGAAGTCGCCCAGCGGAAGCCGAACGTCGTCATTCTGTTCATCGACGACCTGGGCTACGGAGACGTTGGGTGTTTCGGAAACAAGCGGATCCCGACGCCGCATATCGATTCTCTGGCAGCGGACGGGGCCAAATGCACGATGTCTTACATCACCAATCCGCCCTGCTCGCCGAGTCGCTGCTGTCTGATGACCGGCATGTACGCCCAACGCTTTGGCAAGTCAGGCATGGCCCGTGGTCTGCCCATTCCCGATGACCATCCCACGATGGCCGAATTCATGAAAGATGCCGGTTACGTCACCGGGCAGGTGGGCAAATGGGATATCGGCTCCAACCGGCAGGGGCCTCATCAGCGCGGCTTCATGGAAGTGGCTCGAAACGCGCCAGGTGATCGGTACAACCGCCAGCGCGAGGATGGCAGTCCGGTTTACCTGACGGATCTTGATGGCGAATATCTGGTCGAATTTGTTGAGCGGAATGCCGAGCATCCGTTCTTTCTTTACTTCTCGCCCTTTGCCGTTCACTCGAAGGTCGCAGGCACACCACAACATTACCGGGATCGCGTGCCAGGCGGAGACGGTACCGCCTACGAAGGCGCTGTGGTGGCAGTCGACGACGCAATCGGCAAGCTGCTGGCCGCGTTGAAGAAACACGACCTGGAGAAGGACACCCTGATCCTGTTTACTGGAGACAATGGCGCCAACATCGAGGAAGGCGGCAGTTCCGCTCCGTATCGCGGCGGAAAGGGCGCCCATACCCAACTGGAAGGCTGGGTGCACACGCCCACCACCGTCACCTGGCCCGGCACAATTCCCACTGGCGTCACCTTCGACGGCATGATCGGAACGATTGATTTTTATGCCACAATGGCCGCCGCCGCAGGAAAGCCATTGCCCGAGCGCTGCGATGGCAAGGACCTCGTGCCTTATCTGAAGGGAGACCAGCAGGGGGACGTGCACGAATACATCTTCTGGCACAACGCCGATCCGACCGATGCACCTCGCCGCAATCTGTATGCCGTCCGCTGGCAGGACTGGCGACTCATCAAACAACCGGACGCCTGGCGCCTGTTTGACCTTAAGAAAGATCCCAGGGAAACGAAGGACCTGGCGGACAAGCTGCCGAAAGTCGTCGCCAACATGCGCCAGCACTACGACGCGTTTGTCGCCACACTGCCCCCGTTAAAACCCAGCGCCGATTACAAGGGTGGCGGCCAGATCCCGAAAGGCTGGGGCTGGGCAATCGGTGACGGAAAATAATTGGCCGACAGCCGTGTGAACTTACGTAACTTCAAACACTGAGTCGCCGGCCCTACGGCGACGGTCCCCCCTTGAATCAGTGATTATTCCCTGTAGAGTGAGTTCTTGTGCTGAAATCGAAATTGCTATCAGCTGGCGAACGATGGCAGGCTCCAGCAGAAATCGTGTCGGACGCGCCGGATTGCGCTCAAACGATTTGCTGATAAGTGGCGTAGTCCCCAAAGGCGGCGTATCCGGTGATCGGTTCGGGAGCTGTTTCGGACGTGCGACGAGCCGCCGCAGGAGGCGGCCTGATTCGAACAAAACTCCCGATCCTCTGCGACGAACAAGGACAACATGAGTTCTGAATCTGCATCGATGCCGCAACCAACTGCTGATCGCGATGCATCAGGATTCCCGCTGCTGCTGTTGTGCTTCTTTCTGTCCGGATTGGCGGCTTTGCTGTATCAGACAGCATGGATGCGGCAGTTTGCGATCGTCTTCGGCACGTCCGAACTGGCGATTGCGACGGTCCTGTCGGCATATATGGCCGGCCTGGCGAGTGGGGCGTGGCTGGCCGGACGTTTTCAGCACCGTGTTCGACGTCCACTGCTGGCCTACGGGATTCTTGAGTTTCTGATTGCCGCCGGTGCGTTGCTGGTTCCCTGGGGCTTGACTGTCGCGCGATCGCTGATGGTCGAAACGATTGGCGGACAGCCACAGCCGCCGGACGCCGGTGGCTGGATGCAGCCCGCGATCTACGTGGTGACAACCTTTGTCATTCTGTTTGTTCCCACGGCATGTATGGGTGCCACGCTGCCATTGCTGGCGCGTCACGCGGTGCTTCGAAAAGATCAGATCGGCAGTCGCATCGGGCTGCTGTACGCAATCAACACGTTGGGAGCTGTCGCCGGCACGATTCTGGCGGCCTTTGTTCTGTTGCCGGCATTGGGTTTATTCAATACGACGGTCTGTGGTGTCGTTGTCAACATCCTGGTCTTTATGGTGGCCGCTTGGCTGGGAGTACAAAACACGGCTAAATCCGCAGCATCGCACCAGCGGACCACAGACCCTGACGAGGTACCGCTCTGGCATCGCGGCGTGGGTCTCATCATGCCAATCATGCTGATCTCGGGCTGCGTGTCATTCATTTATGAAGTACTCTGGGCGCGATTATTGGGACATCTGATCGGTGGCAGCCTGCACGGTTTCGCTACGATGCTGGCCACATTTCTTGTCGGAATCACTGTCGGCAGTGCAGTCGCTTCGCGGTTCGCACGTTCGCGGACGTCGTCGCTGGTCGGACTGGCCGTCGCGCAGGCGGGAGCGGCGGTGATGTCGATGATGACGTATGAAGTCATCGACTGGCTGCCGGAATGGAGGGTGGCCACGGGATCTTCCAACTTCGTCGATCCCATTCAAAACGCACTGCGGTGCTCACTGATTCTTCTACCGTCAACGTTGTGCATCGGCGCGACCTTTCCATTTGCAGTGCGTGCGGTTTCGGATGATCCGAATCAGGCGGCTGCCAATTCGGCCCGGGTCTATTCGTGGAACACGATCGGCGGGGTGGGCGGCGCTCTGTTGGCTGCCTTTCTCGTGATTCCGGAACTCGGTTTTTCGGGCGCGGCCCGGCTGGCGGTCGTCACCAACCTGGCACTTGCAACAGGTACCCTGTATCTGCTGGTGCCCGACATCGCGCGGCGGGTCGGGCTTGCGGTCGTGCTGATCACGATCGGGCTGGTGTACCAACCTGGACCACCGCTGCACATTCTCGGTTCGTCGCCGTTTTCTGCGGCCGTGAACCTGACGCCACCCGTGTATCTGGGCATCGGCCGGTCGTCAACGGTTCGCGTCGCGCGGATGTCGCCGCAGACCTGGTCGTTGACGAACAGCGGATTATCGGAAGCCGGCTTCGCCAGCCGTGGAGCACCTCCGGCCCGCGAAGCTCATTTGTGGTTGTCGGCGCTGCCGACGATTGCCCGGCCACAGGCGGAATCGATGCTCGTCATCGGCTTTGGCAGCGGGACGGTCGTGCAGACAATTCCTGATTTCATCAAGGAAATCGATGTCATTGAACTCGAACCGCTGGTGATCGAAGCCAGTCGCAGAATGGCCGATCGCCGGGCTTACGATCCACTGAGCGATCCTCGCATCAACATCATCAACAACGACGCGCGTGGTGCTCTGGCGCTGACCGACAGGAAGTACGACATCATCGTATCGCAGCCATCGCATCCCTGGACTGCTGGTGCGTCCCATTTGTACACACGCGAGTTTCTGGAAATGGTGTCGGACCATTTGCAGCCAGACGGCATTTTTCTGCAGTGGATGGGGACCTATCTGATCGACGACGCGTTGTTTCAGATTGTCGGCCAGACAGTGCTGGACGTGTTTCCGCACGTCCGCATGTATCAGCCGCTTGGTGCCGAACTGATGTTTCTGGCATCGCATTCCGAGATTCACCCGGAGCGCCAGCTGGCCGGGATCGGAAAACCGCCTGAGGAATTCCCGGAACTGTATCAGCGTATCGGACTCACCGGCACGTGTGACCTGGTCGCAGCGTTGATGATGAATACGGACGCGTTAAGAAGGGCGGTGGGTGACGCTCCGGTCAATACCGACGATCATAACCGGCTGGCATTCGGCACAAGTCACCATGAAGACACGAAGAAAAACATCGCGCTCGACGATTTGCTGCGTTCCCACGACATGCTGCTCGACCCGGCCAGCGAACTGCGGACAGGAAGCCTTCGGCTGTTTCCGCCATTGGTGGTCGAAAGCGTCACCTGGCAGCATTCCGTCGAGCGCGCCGAGGCATACGCCCGGACGCTGCAGGATCCGGGTGATCAGTTGACGGCGCAAGGCATACTGTTCATGAACCGGGGAGCAGCCAATGAGGCAGCGGCCAGGTTTTTTGCCGCGTGGGAGATGGACCATTACAACAGCGACGCCGGGTTCCTGATCTGCAACATGGCGCGCAGCGATCTGG
>JBDONA010000269.1:0-4976 GCA_039831575.1 Fuerstiella sp.
AAAAGAAACGGCTGGTCGACACGTCCTACGAAATCTACCTGTCGCTGTATCAGGCCATCACCGGGCCGGAAGAACGTCAGAAGATTTTCCGTACGATATCCCCCGACTTCTTTGACCTGATCGTCATTGACGAATGCCATCGGGGCAGCGCGGCAGAAGATTCAGCATGGCGAGAAATCCTGGACTACTTCTCGTCAGCCACACACATCGGTATGACGGCAACGCCGAAGGAAACGAAATCCGTCTCCAATATCGACTACTTCGGCGAACCTGTTTACCAGTACACGTTGAAACAGGGCATCGACGACGGGTTCCTGGCACCGTACAAGGTCGTCCGGGTCGACTTCGACCGGGATCTGGAAGGCTGGCGACCGACTCCGGGGCAGACGGACAAGCACGGCAACCAGATCGAGGACCGGATTTACAACCAGAAAGACATCGACCGCAACCCTCCCCGACCTCCGCCAGACCATCCTCCAACTCGCCGTCCAGGGCAAACTAGTCCCCCAGGATCCCAACGACGAATCGGCAGCAGAATTACACGACAGAATTGTTTCATTAAGAACACAGATGGTCGACGACGGTGTTTCCCGGAAACCGAAGACGCTCTCTGAAACTGTCCCACCACCTTTCCCGTTTGATTTGCCGTCTAATTGGAAATGGACACAACTCGGCCGCCTAGTCAATGTGCTGTCCAGCAAACGGATTCACGCCCGTGAATACTTGAAATCCGGTGTGCCGTTCTATCGGTCGAAGGAGGTCGGAATGCTGTCTCGCGGCTGCGAACCGCACGACCCTCATTTCATTGCAACAAGCAGGTTCGAAGAGATCCGTGACGAATTCGGTGCACCCAAAGTGGGTGACCTCATGCTGACTTCAGTCGGAAGCATCGGGAATTTCTGGTTATCTGACGGGCGTGAGTTCTATTACAAAGATGGAAATGTGACACAACTCGTGCGTCACGACCTCATAGATATGCAGTATGTCCAGATGTTTGTTCGTAGCCCAATATTTCGTGCCGCAGTTGACGGCTCAGTATCGGGAACAGCATACAACGCACTGACAATTGTCAAAATCAATGCCCTGCTTTTTCCGCTTCCGCCGTTGGCGGAACAAAAGCGAATCGTGTCGAAGGTGACGCATCTTCTGTCGCAGGTCACCCGCCTGGAATCGACCCTGACCCGCCGAGAATCCACCCGCACCCAACTCCTCACCGCCGCCATACATTCACTGCTAAGTGGAGGACAAGACGATGAGTGACGACCTTCTCGACTTTATGCGAGAGCGAACCGCAGAGGCAGCGATCGACGGAGGGACGCTGCGGAAACAAGGAGCTCCGGGTGTCGTTCAAGCGGCCCGCCACTTTATGAAACAGATTGACCTTAACTCTCTGAGCATGCTGAAAGCTGACCAATTCATCGAGCGTCTTGATGAGTTAACCGATCAACTGACAGCAGCGTTTCCTCTAAATGCTCGCAACTGGGGAGCAGCGAGGAAGGCAATCAATATTTTCCTGCGAGATATTCTCTACCATCGGTATCTCTGCGACCACTTTGGACTCTGTCATTTGGAACCATGGTTAGAGGTCCCTTTAGACAAAGACATAGCCCTTGGATTGAGAGCCGAGCCCCTAGGTTCGCAACTGCCGCGATGGGACACCATAAAGCGATTGTCGAAATCGGATAGCGAAAACTTCCAGAAGTGTGCTCAAACGGTCGCGGATGGTAAGAACATCGCACGAGTTCATCTGGATGTGATCTACTGGCGGAATCGACCCTGACCCGCCGAGAATCCACCCGCACCCAACTCCTCACCGCCGCTATACACTCCCTGCTGAACGGAGCCGCCCAATGACCATAAACCTCGGCAAGCTGACGACCGTAAACCCACGCGACGCATGGCCGCACGAGGCGAGCGACTTCACGCCGTGGCTGGCGCAGCCGGAAAACCTGCAGATGCTCGGCGACGAACTGGAACTCGATCTGGAGCTGGTCGGAACCGAAGTCGCCGTTGGACCTTTTTCAGCAGATATCCTGGCGAAGGACACCATTAACGGCCGCAACGTCGTGATTGAAAATCAACTGGAAAAAACCGATCACGACCACCTTGGCAAAGCGCTCACCTACGGAGCAATTCTGGACGCATCAGTTGTCGTCTGGATTGCCAAACACTTTACTGATGAACACCGTAAAACCCTGGACTGGCTGAATGACCACACCGACGAAAACCTGGAACTGTTTGGAGTCTGCATCGAAGTCTGGAAGGTAGGCGATTCATTGCCGGCACCACGGTTGAATGTTGTCAGCCGGCCGGCCGGCGTCGTAAAGCAGGCCAGAGGACGGGGGTTGAACGAGGAACTCAGCGATACAAAGAGAATGCAACGGGAATTCTGGACGGAAGTGCGTGACAGCCTGCAGGCCACAGGAAAGATCCCATCGCTTCGGTCACCGCGTCCGGCACAGTGGTTTGATGTTGCGCTCGGCAGAGCAGGCATTGTTCTTTCCAGTGTGGTGAATACGCTGAAGAACCAAATCGGCGTCCGCGTCTATCTGAACCATAAGGTGGCTGATGTCGCACTGGAGCAACTTGAATCAGATAAGGATGCGATCCACAAAGAAATCGGCTGCGAGCTGACGTGGAATCCGAACCCTGACAAGCGGGATAAGATTATTTCCATTGACCGTTCTGCCGACCTCACCCGTCGCGACCAGTGGGACGATTACGTCAGCTGGATCACGGAGAAGGTCGTCACGATGCGGGCAGCATTCCACCCACGAGCCATGCAGTTAGACCTCTCCGCACGCCCCCCTGAGAACGATGACGACTAATGCTGCAGCTGCGCCCCATCGCTACATCACTTGCTGGTTGAAGCTCATGAGCCCGCAGGAATGCAGGCGGAAACGACGAAGATAGAACACCATAAGTCAGACCGAGGCCGCGTCATGCCAAGCCCTTCATTCCAGGAGTGTTCATTGCGGTACCGGGATGACGCCGTGTCTCGTCGAAGAATCGACGTTCTTGAATGCCAACGTGGGGACGGTACGTTTCCAGACTCGTTTTGCGGTTGTTCTGGGCATCGCAAGATGGTTGGTACGAGCAAAACCGACACCAAAACGTGGAATGACACACCATCTGGTAGTATCATCAGTCAACTCGGTGCCGGTGCGGTCAGAACTGATTCCATCTGGGAAATGTCGGATAAAGAATGAACGACAATAAGGAAATCCACCTGCCGAGCGGTCTCATTTTCCTGCTGTTCTATCAGGGGATTCTTGTGCTGGTCTCCCTCGGGCCTCTCGCTGCGTGGCTTGAAATGGGGCCTTGGCCCTTTCTACTCCTGGTGGCCTTCGGGATTGCAATGTTCTTCGCCTCGGTGGGAATGGCTCAGCTACGCCCACGAGGATTCATCCTGGGAATAACATGCCACCTGCTTCTTGCAATTCCAGCCTTTCTGGCAGTGTCGTACTCGATATTGTGGGGATTGCAGTTACTAATCCAAGAAGCAGGCTTTGGGGGATGGGCGACCTTCGCGTTCATTTTGGGGCTGATGTGGTTGCCGATTCTGCTGATTTCGGGCTGGGCGTGCTTTTACCTGTGCCAGTTCCTCAAGCCCGCATTTCCCAGATAGAAACTAAGAGCGACTGTTTCCGGCGTCGTGTTGAGCCTACAAAACAAGAGGTGTGAAGCACGTAGGCAACTCATGGATTGGGGCTGAAGCCATATTCTGACTATGAGTACTGCGGATTGACATGGCTGTGTGAAAGTCCGAACTCCACCTTAGTGCGGCGTGGGGTGGAGTGAATGAAATGTCCCTTCTGTACTATCGAAGATTCGATGATCGTCGCTCAAAGCGCGACGGCCATCGCTCTGCGCGATGCCTTCCCAGTCGCGGATGGCCACACCCTTGTCGTTCCTTGCCAACACGTCGCCAGCATCTTCGATCTCACCGAGACCGATCAGGCTCAAATCTGGAGTCTGGTTGCCCAAGTCCGCACAGCCCTTGCTGATCAGCTCTCGCCCGACGCTTTCAACAACCAAGTGCGGCTGCAACTGTTCGCGCTGGCGTACAACCTGGGCAACTTTCTGCGTCGACTGGCCTTGCCGCAGTCCGTCCAACACTGGTCGCTGACGACGCTACGTGAGAAGCTGATCAAGATCGGGGCGAAGATCGTCCGTCATGCTCGGTACGTGACGTTTCAGATGGCAGAAGTGGCGATTCCCCGCAAGCTGTTCCGGGAGATTCTGAAACGGATCGCCCGGCTGAAGATGAAAAGTCCATTGCCCGTATCTGGACCGCTGGTTGCTGCACGACTGTGACTGCTGCCACGCTCTGAAATTTGGCACCCACGAGGAAAAACGCGCGGCACTCCGAACTGCCATAGGGCGTTATGGAATCGCCCGCAACCTGCCACTAAGCGGAGACGACAAAAAGGGGATACCACGACTGAAACCCCTGCTGGACGTTATCGAAACTGTAAAGCACAGTGACTTCAGGCCAGACCCCGTGCCTGCGATTCGTGAGGTCTCTGCTGCCATATCCAAACGCTACGGCGGCAGGGGCAAGCTGTCCATGACGACAAAGGTGCTGTGGCTGGCACTAAAGCGACCGATCATTATTTACGACTCTCAGGCCAGGATGGCCCTCGGCACCCGTGCAGGAGACCTGGAGGGCTTCTACACCGAATGGAGAAAAGCATTTCAAACACATGCCGCCAGAATCGCCAGGGAGTGTGAGAAGCTGGAAAAAATGGGCGTGTATTCTGTAGAAGATCGACGTGCCACGCCCAAGTACATCCACAAAGTTGCCACCACCCGCTGGTTCCACGAACGAGTGTTTGATTTCTATCTATGGAATAAGGGCAACGGCTGACAGTACGTGTAGCCCAGCTAGCTGAAATGTGTGCATCATCGGCCTGGAATGGTCGCGACTATCGACAATATTAAACCTTATAGCTGGTTGACATTCTTTTTGACCT
>JBDONA010000734.1:0-4964 GCA_039831575.1 Fuerstiella sp.
GTATGCGGGGATCACTGCGTTCGTACCCGATCGGCTGGAAATCATCGACGACGAACTGGAAGTACTGACATCGGGGGTCATGGGTCTGACCCTGCGCTGCGCACGCTGTCACTCGCACAAGTTCGATCCAATTCCGCAGCGGGATTATTACCGTCTGGCAGCCATTTTCAAAGGCGCGTGGGACGAACATGACTGGCTGGAACCGACGAAACAAAGATACATGACGCACGTTTCCGATGAGGAACAGCGTGACTGGCAGTCGCACGAAGACAAGCTGACGACGGACATCGAAGCCGTGCACGCAAGCCTTGCCCAGAAGCAGAATGCACTCGCGCAGAAACATACTGACGTGAAACCGGATACTGAAGCTTTGAAGAAGCTGGAGCCCGAATTCGCGGAAGCCGCCACACACGCCGCAGCGGAAATCAAAGCCCTCAACGCACAGCGAACTCCGCAACCGCGCATTCGAGCCCTGTGGGACCGCGGTGAACCGTCGCCTACCTACGTTTTAAAACGCGGCAACTACCTGACGCCAGGACGTCCTGTTGGTCCGGGAGTGCCGTCGGTCCTGACCGATGGCAGAACACCATTCGACGTTGTCCGCCCGTTTGAGAAGACGACGGGACGCCGGTTGGCCCTGGCGCGGTGGCTTACCAGGCCGGATCATCCACTCACCGCCCGAGTCATGATCAATCGCATCTGGAAACATCACTTCGGAAAAGGAATTGTCGCGACGCTGGATAACTTCGGCATCACCGGCGCAAGACCCACTCACCCGGAACTGCTGGATTGGCTGGCCGTCGAGTTTGTTCGGCGGAACTGGTCAATCAAGGCCATGCATCGCCTACTGATGACATCGGCCACGTATCAACAGTCCTCTGAGATAACCAATGAACACAGGGCGAAAGACCACGACAACAAACTGCTGTCGCGAATGCCCTTGCGGCGCATGGAGGGTGAAGTACTGCGGGACTCTCTGTTGAGTATCGCCGGTCGACTGGACCTCACGCCCCACGGACCGGCGGACGAAGTACACGCGCGCGACGACGGGCTTGTGGTCACAGTCGGAAAAGACAACATGTGGCGACGCACGATCTACGTCTTGCAACGGCGGACCACACGCCTGACCATCCTGGACAACTTCGACCTGCCGCAGCTGAATCCGAACTGCATCGAACGCAGCGATTCCATCGTCGCTCCGCAGGCACTGCACCTGCTTAACAACCGGCGTATCCACGAACTCAGCCGTTTCTTTGCCGCCCGCATTCGCAGCGAGGCAGGCAGGCAACCGGCGGCACAGATCAAGCAGGCTTCTCTGGTCGCCTTCGGTCGGCCTCCGACAAAGGACGAACAACAGATCATGTTGCAGTCGCTCAACGAACTGACAAAGCAGTGGATGCAGGAGGGCGTCGAATCTGTGATTCCGGCGACAACCCATTTGTGGATCCGCCATTCTGAGCCTGACCGGGTTTACGAAGAAGATCTCATCTCCGTCTGGTCACAGACGCGTGAACTGCGAACAGGCCTGGTGGAATTCGATGTCAGCGGACGGGGTGATGAACCATGGAAAGCAGCTCATCTGGAACTCGGCATCCTGAATACCGACGCCATTAAGCAGTCCGCCAGCTTGATTCCACCCGGAATTGATCAGGCCACATGGAATAGCTATCAGAAAATCGGATCCTCGCAGCGACAGCCGTTCCAGACGTTTGGAAGAATCGAAGCCGGCTCCAAAGAGGGCACGGTTGGGCAATACCTCAAGAGTTCTGCCGCTACGGCAACCGACCTGAAGCTGCTGAATCTCACCAGACAGACGGGAAAGATTACGCTCGTCCTGACCGCGGATGAGGATGGCACGTCCTACGGGCGTGACTGGGATGACGGAACCAAGAATAACAATATTCCCAGACTGGTGATTCGTCGCGAAGCGGAGGACTCAGACGAAGCCGCGCAGCGGGCTCTGGAAAACATCTGCCACGCGATCATGAATTCCGCCGATTTCCTGTACATCGACTGACTCAAACATGAATGACCTTTTCCTCCCCGAAACCAGTCACTGAATCCGTCTGGAACCATCGTACGGCCATGGCTGTCGCACCCATCCATCGACGAAGCTTTCTTGACCACCTTAGCGGCGGTATTTACGGCGCTGCGCTGGGTTCACTGTTATGCCACGATATTTTCGCGGCGGCAGAGACGGCGAATTCGCAGAACCGGTCGCACGGCGTTTACGATCTGAAGCCGCAGCAGCCGCACTTTGAACCGCGGGCTCGTTCCGTCATTCATTTGTTTATGAATGGCGGGCCCAGCCAGATGGATCTATTCGATCCCAAACCCGAACTCGACAAAAACCACGGAAAGTCTTACTTCGAGAAGATTGCCGGTGAGGTTGAAAACCCCGACGCCGCCGGCGCATTGATGCGATCTCCGTTCACGTTCGCCCGGCACGGACAGTCCGGCATGTGGGTCTCAGAAGTGATGCCGCATCTGTCGACCTGCGTCGACGACATCGCCATGGTGCGATCGCTGCACACGACAAACCTGACGCACGAACCGGCCCTGTTTCAGTTTCATTCCGGCAATACGCTGCCGGGACTTCCCAGTCTTGGCGGGTGGGTCTCCTACGGTCTGGGCACTGTCAATCAAAGTCTGCCGGCGTATGTCGTGCTTGATGATCCCCGCGGACTGCCGGTCAACAGAAAACAGAACTGGCAATCCGGATATTTGCCGCCCGTTTATCAGGGCACACGTTTTCGCTCGCAGGGATCGCCCGTGCTGGATCTTAAGCCGGAATTCAACGAACCGACCGCAGTAACGAATCTGGAACGGGACTTGATCGCCCGACTGGATCGACAGCATCAGCGGAAGCGGTCATTGCAGCCGGAGCTTGGCGCGCGGATCGCCAGCTATGAACTGGCCGCTCGCATGCAACTGGCCGCGTCTGATGCCCTTGACCTGAATCAGGAGACGGCTGCGACGCAGACAGCATATGGGTTAGGCACAGAGCCGACCGATTCGTACGGTCGCCGCTGTCTGATCGCCCGCCGTCTGGTTGAACGAGGCGTGCGTTTTGTGCAGCTGTTCCTGGAACATCAACCGTGGGATAATCACGCCGGACTGCAGAAAGAACTGCGCCAGTGCTGTGCCCGCACGGATCAACCGATTGCTGCCCTGCTGAAAGATCTCAGGAGCCGCGGACTGCTCGAAAACACGCTGGTCGTCTGGGGCGGCGAGTTCGGTCGGTTGCCGATCGCACAGGGTGAAGATGGTCGCGACCACAACAAGAATGCCATGGTTGGCTGGATGGCTGGCGGAGGCGTCAAGGGCGGCGTGAGCTATGGGACAACGGACGAAGTAGGATTCGCTGCCGCAGACGACAAAGTCAGTATCGCCGACTGGCACGCCACCATGTTGCACCTGTTGGGTCTCGACAACGACAGACTTTCCTGGTATCGGAACGGGCTGGAGGAAAAGCTGACCGGTGTCTTTGAAGCTCGGGTGGTGAGTGAGATACTCGCGTGAGAACTCATCATTCTGCGACGTGACTCGGACAAGCACGCAGCGTGAGCAAGTGTGTTCGGAAACGCAGAAAACTCACTTGCGGCATGAGGAAGTTTGTTCGTAAACGCAGGAGACTCACTCGCTTGCGCTTCGAGCTTGTATTGCCGCCCTTTGGGGAGGCCATCCTCAGACGACCGGACCTGCCGGCAGTTATTGAATTGCCTCAAGTGTTTGGTGAGCGCCATCTGTTTCAGGCAGCGCCCCGGTCATTTTTGAGAGACCGGGGCTCTGTTCAGGTTTAATGAACGTCGTGCCGCGTTCATCGGTGAGTCGCACCGTTGAAAGCGTAACTGGGTGCCGCAGGCGCGGGAGGTTGGGATAGATCGAGCGGATGGTGTTCGGTGTTGCACAACGGTACCAGCCTCTTGTTGCAAGCAACAGGGCTACCCGCTGGACGGGGTGTTTCCGGACGCTGTCGCAGGAGTTGTCGATCGACCACTGAGTGCGGCGACGGAAGCGAGCGATCCGCGCGTCGCGGTCTGGGCCGATTTCCGTGACTGGATCGATGTTCTTTGACACCTGCCGACGGTGGCTGCGTCCAGTGTTGAGTGACCGTGTTCGCTTGTCAACGGGGTGCCGCAGGCACCGGAGCAGCAGCCAGCCGTATTCGACTGCTGTAGATGGCCGGACACTATTCGATCGTACAGCGGCTCATGACTTAGTGCCGGTTGGCCCGTCTGGCACGCACGAATTCGACGCCGCAGGACGCGATTTGTACAGGTTTGGCGAGGTAAAAGGCGTCCCTTGGCCCGCGATGTCGGTCCCGTTTGACCTCGCTCAGACTCGAGCCGAGTCCGTCAGGTTGAATTTTCGCCACGGGATCGACACTCTCTGAAACTCAGTCATATTGCCTACCCAAAAATCAGTGTCAGAAAATTCCTTTCAATTCGTCAGGTTTTTGATTGAGTTGTGTTGTCCACAGTGTTTTAGTTACCACTGGTTCTCGGCAGATTAAACAAAACGGGCGAATGGCAAAGCCCACGTTTTATTGGTAATTTAACCATTATACATACATGAATGTGCGTGGGACTTCCATCACAGCCGTACTCCCGGCAATTGGATTCACTCAGTCCGTTAGAAAAGAACACTCAAATGCAGAAACTTCTGAAGTCATTTTTCGGCCAGACTCTTCGTTCACGCTCTCGCAGCGGACAGGCTCGGAAGCGTTCGTCCGACCGGTCGGCACAAATTGGTCGGTCATCAGGAGCCGAAGTGCTGGAAAATCGCACACTGCTGGCCGCACAGATGGTTGGCTCCGACGCAACTTCCAGGATTGTGACCGGCGGAGAGGTCATTGAAGTTCCGGTCACTTATCGAACGTTGGATGACAGCAACGATCCTGCGGCTTTGAGAGCGACGTTAATCAGCTTCAACCTACACTTCGATTCCGACGTCCTGTCGTT
>JBDONA010000476.1:0-21843 GCA_039831575.1 Fuerstiella sp.
GGCATACTGTTCATGAACCGGGGAGCAGCCAATGAGGCAGCGGCCAGGTTTTTTGCCGCGTGGGAGATGGACCATTACAACAGCGACGCCGGGTTCCTGATCTGCAACATGGCGCGCAGCGATCTGGCGAAGTCCGTCCCCGCACAGTTTCAGGCGATCATAGACAGTCTGCCCAGCGAGGAAACGGTGGTACTGGATGCCGTGCTGGCCATTGAACGCGGTGAATACGATCGCGCGGCAGAACTCGATGACCAGTTGGCCCGCATTTCTCCCGAGCGAATCTGTTACTCGTATGGGCTGACCGTACGTGCTGTTCATCGGATTCGGATCGGGCAGCGCGACGGAATTCCCGAACTGGGTGCGGAAGCGATCGCAATCGCCGACCGGGCACTGGCCACCGTACCGCGTCCCAGCATGATGATGCTGCGATTTGAGGCGGCTGCTCTGTGCAACAACGTTGATGCTGCCCTGGAAACAGCCACAGCGATTGCCGTGAAAACAGCCACGACGATTGAAGAGAAAACCCATGCCGGCCAACGAGAAGCAGTCGAAATGTTTCTGCAGGGCGACGCCGCGGCGATTCTGGAAAAACTTAAGGAGCTGAAGTTGAGCAATGATTCTGAGCGTGAACATCTGGCTCGGGTCATGAACATTTACGTGTTGGACATGGGAATTATTCCAGGAAGGGAATGACCGATCGCGAACATCTGGCTCGTGGACATGCCGTTTTCTCAGTAAACGTAGGTCAGGACCTGTCCTGACAAAGATGCTGGGCGCGCCAGGACACGTCTGGCCTACGTAGACTCGGGTGAACACCCATTCCCCACGGTCGTGGTGCCCCGGAAATTCAATATCCGACAAAACTCACCGTAACCGACCCCCCTGATTCGGCTATTCTCTAATAGCAAAGAGAAAGGATCCGCAACCAATGTCGAACTCACAGTTGCCATTCATTCAGTTGCTGACGTCTCATCAGGCGCGGCTGTATGCCTACGTTTTGTCATTGGTGGCTGACGTTGATCAGGCCAGCGACATCATGCAGGAAACGAACACCGTCCTGTGGGTAAAATCCTCCGAGTTTGAGATCGGGACAAATTTTGCTGCCTGGATGAGAAAGATCGCGTTTTATCAGGTGATGGCGTACCGTAAGAAGCTGGCGCGAGAGTGCGTCGTGTTTGACGACTTGCTGGTTGGGCAACTGGCAGAAGCGGCGTCTGAACGGGACGAGGCGATGGACGAGCGAAGAGCCATGGTGCGCCAGTGCCTTTCGCAGATGAACGATCGCCATCGTGAATTGATTCGAGCTCGATATCAGGAAGGCTTCGCGCTGGCAGATATCGCGGCAGCCATGAATCGTAAGACCAACGCCATCAAGCAGTCATTGTTTCGTGCCCGAACAATACTGATCGCGTGTGTCCGGAACAAAACGCAGGAGGCGGGACAATGACGACATGGAATGTTGACGATGAGCTCCAGGAACTCCTGGAAGAGTTTCTCGACGGGCGGCTCGACACGAGCGCGCGGCAGCGTTTGCAAAATCGGCTGCACAATGACGCAGATGCACAGCAGCTGTACCTGGAACTGTGCGAGGTCCACGCAGCGCTCACGTGGGAGCACGGCCTGATCCTGACAGGTGTCGCTCCGCAACCCTCACCGTCGCCCTCACCAGCGCGCAGGCTGCGTGTGACTTCGGTCGTCGGCATGCTGGTCGCAACGCTGCTGATCGTGCTGGCCTGGCCGAACTCAGAGAACAAGCAGCCGGCCCTGCTCGGCGGAGATGTCGTCGCCACGCTGACCAGCCGCATTGATTTGGTGCTCACCAGAGAGCAAGCCCCGTGGAACGATAACAAGCTTTGCATCGGCGAATACGAGCTTGAGCGGGGATTGATGGAATTCGCGTTTGCGAACGGGGTGACTGTCATCGTCGAAGCCCCTTCGCGGCTTGAGTTTCGGAACGAAAATTACATGGTCCTCCATTCCGGGCGACTTTCCGCCAACGTGCCTCCGGAAGGCATAGGGTTTACTGTTGAGACGCCCGAAGCGGAAGTGGTTGATTATGGTACGGAGTTCTCGGTCGAGGCCAATGCAGGAGAGAGCGAGGTCCATGTGTTCTCAGGACTCGTCCGCGTCCAGCCCAAGGCAGCGGACGGAGGCGATGTTGCGGAATCGTTCGATTTGCGTACTGCTCAGGCGGTTCGCATTGCCGAAACAACCAGCCAGCCGGCAGGGATCGATCTGGCGACAGATCGCTTCATTCGGAGTATTGAGGAGACGAGATGGGTCTATCCAAGACTGGTGAAGCGATGGAAGCCGGTGGCCTACTATCGCATGGCGATCCAGACACTGGGGCTGGCGTGCACTTCGGGGGAAGAACCATTCGATTATCTGCCTGAGTACGCCGGCGAAGTGCTCAAGGGCACGGGGCAAAAGCCTCCTTATGCGCCGGGACGCATCGGCATGGCACTAAGAATCGGTGAACAATCGCTTGGTCGCGGTGGAGTGATTCCAACGGCCCCGCCTTTGCCAGGAAACGCGTTTTCGATCGCTGTCTGGGTTCACCTCACGAGTCGTCCCAGCGGAGCGATCGTCGTGACCGACTTTGACGGTGAAGTGGGCGGACGGTATTCGTTAAGGCTTGATCCCGCTGCTGGCCGCTTGCAGGCGGTTGTCCGCACTGAAGACGGGGCACTGGTCGATGTGGTTGAGTCTGACGAATTGTCGTTGAATGAGTGGCATCATGTGGTCATGGTCTGCGACGGCCAGTCCCTGACGTTGTTCCGCAATGGCCACGTTGTTGCCTCCATGCCCTGTGAGCAGATGGTGCCCGCGTGCGACGAGGCGTGTTGGATTGGAACGGCCACCGGCGGTCGCAATCTGTGGGACGGCCGAATTGATGAACTTGCGTTCTTTGATCGTGCCCTGACAAAGAAACAGGTCAAAGTGCTGTTCGAAGCGGTCGAAAATCTGCCCGTGGGTAATCCCTGACCGCGAATCCGTCACCTTTTCAGAAAATCCTGAAAATCTATGGTAACTATGACTCACCTGCCGCTATCAATATATGGTTATGGTCATTGGGAAATGTAATTTTACGTCGTCAACGTATCACGGACTCTTCTAAGGAAAATGACATGTTATTCCGTCAACGCCCCCAGGGTGGTCGCATTCGAGGCTTCACGCTGATCGAATTACTGGTAGTGATCGCAATTATCGCGATTCTGATCGCATTGTTGCTGCCCGCCGTGCAACAGGCACGCGAAGCAGCCCGCCGCACGCAGTGCAAGAACAACCTCAAGCAAATCGGCCTGGCAATCCATAACTACCACGACGTTTACAACCGTTTTCCGATCGTCCATCAATATTGGGGCGAATTTGATGGTAATTCCAACTTCCCTGGTGCTGGAGGGAATGGGTTCAGCTGGACCGCATTTCTCCTGCCATACATTGACCAGGCTCCACTCTACAGTTCTTTTGACTTCAATTACCCCCTGGCAAACACAGACTACCCCCAATCGAATACGAATCGCGATTTGGCATCGACAGTTCAGCCGAGTTTTCAGTGTCCGTCGAATCCCGGTCCAACCAGCGCCAACAAGAACGGTATGATGTCCAAGGGACACGTTCCTAACCAGGCGCTCACCAATTATAAAGCCAATATTGGCTCGTTTAGCGGGGTTGCCCACCGGCCCTACGAGCCATTACGATGGAACGGGCTTGGCGGACGGGACAACGCAGGGTCGTGGAGGTTTAGAGACTTCACTGACGGCACCTCGAACACGATCGCCGTTGGTGAGATTGATAAAAAGGTCTCACTGGCTGCGTCAATGTACGGTCGGGTCAACGCACGCGGATGGGCGCGGGGCCAGACCAATGACATCATTTACTGCGGCCAATTTGTCATGAACCCGCCACCTAGCGCGAGCGGGACGGTCAGGGCTCGTTCGGCCAGTAGTTCGCACATCGGAGGCGCACAATTCGCCTTTATGGACGGGAGTGTCCATTTCATCAGTGAGAACATCGAGCACACCGGGCGGGCATGGATGGGCAACTACGCCATGGGCCGCCTACAATGTTTCGACCAGGCGAACGGCGGCGTTGGATTCGGGCTCTATCAACGGCTGCACGCTCGCAATGATGATCTTGTCCTCGGTGAATATTAAGCCGCATGGCTTTAGAGCGCAGAGGCAGTTTCACGATCTGATCCCCTGGTAAGTGGCGGGGCATCTGCCGTGTGAATGGCGACCCGTTCAGAACAGAAGTCCTGGGGCTGAGGCAGTGCGTTCAAAGCCAGCCAACCGTGATTGCTCTCGAAATCGCTTCTTTCGTGAAGCAAACTCAGAATCTATTTCGAATTAATCCTTAAAATTGGAGATCTACCGTGCGGAGTTGGATTTGTTTAACACTGCCTGCTGTGATGCTTCTCGGTTGTGGTGGCGGGAGCGGAGTCGATACGACTGGCGTTCATGGGACGGTCACTATGGATGGCAAGCCGCTGGCAAACGCGTATTTGAAGTTTGTTATGACGGGCAGTCGTCCCGCCTTCGGAAAGACTGACTCAAGCGGAAACTACACTCTTGAGTACACGGCCAGCCAGGAAGGTGCGGTGCCGGGGAATTACACGGTCCAAATAAATACAGGGGATGAGGCAAATATGGGGCTTGATGGTGAAATGATTCCCGCCGTGCCGGAATCCGTCCCCAATCAATATAACAGCGAGACGACTCTGACGTTCACTGTCGTCGACGGCGCAGACAATGTCGCCGACTTTGAGCTCGAGTCCGCAGGGACAGTCGAACAGCCGGACTTGGAAGAAGACGAAAACTGATCGGGTCGGCCAGTTTGTTCCAGTGATCTGATGGCAATGACAGGCGTCATTGCCATCGGCTGAAAGTTGAACAACACCACTGTCCGGCCAGCTGGGTATCACCCTGCTGTGCAGGTGACTCCGTGTCCCGGGGTCTCCTGCCAGCAGGACAGCGCATTGGACAGCGCATTGGACGATGCGTTCAAGCACGTGCAGGACGGTGTCGATTGGCCGGAGGATATCGGCCACGCTGCCGTGTGGGACAGTCTCGACGACGTTCCTGGCGATCCGCTGGCGTTGATTCTTTTCAACCCCGCCCCTGATTTTTTGGCAGGATGATGTTGCGCGCCGAGAGAAGGGCATGGCAGGTCAACAAATCCCTGGTGCGAATGAAACAGCACCGCAACGAGATTTCATTCTTGGTATGTCCGGAAACGCCTCCTTCTGTGAGCGGCACGGCGCTAGCCGCCGGTTATTGGCGGTGTTTTTACCCGCGGCTGGCGCCTTGCGGCTCACTGTTTCAAGTACCGGGACAGCCTGCTTCGCACACCGTGCTGCATGTCGAATTCGACCAACAAGGCGAAATCGTATGATGACAATACTGCATCCAGTGAGAATGCTGCTGGTCCTTTCGCTGGGACTGTACCTGTGCCAAATCACAATTGCTGCGGAAAGACCCAACGTCCTGTTCATCGTCTGCGATGATCTGAACACGCACGTTTCGACCTCCGGTTATCCGCACATCAGCACGCCCGCCTTTGACCATCTGGCGGCCGAAGGCATGACGTTTCGTCGAGCCTACTGCCAATACCCGGTCTGCGGACCTTCGCGGGCGTCGTTCCTGTACAGTCTTTATCCGCAGTCGACCGGCGTCCTGGACAATAGGTCCGACATTCGCCAGACGCGGCCGGGAACAGTTTCGCTGCCGCAACGCTTCAAGGAATCCGGCTATTGGACCGGAGCGGTCGGCAAAGTGTTCCACAACACAAGTGTCGAACCAACTGAAGTTACCTGGCACAGGATGGAGCGATTCGAAAACGACGAAATGCCGATGGTGACACCGTTTCGCGAAAAGTTTGAGGCGGAGCACGGACCGATTACCGAGGGCAAGTCACGCCGTCTGTGGCGCGAGTTTTATCCGACCATCGCCAGGCAGACGAAGGGGCAAAAACCCGGTTGGGGCCCGACAGGCCTGACGGACGAACAACACAAAGACGGAAAAAACGCCCGCCAGATTGCCGACTGGCTGAAAAACAAAGCGCACGGCGACCAGCCCTTCTTCATGGCCTGCGGCATCCAGAAACCGCACATACCTTTCCTGGCGCCGGACAAATACTTTGACATGTATCCGCCCGCGGAACTGAAGTTCACACCGGCATCGCTGGAGTTCTGGAAGCACGCCCCGGAGATCGCCCGGACGAAACGCTACGAGAGATACGATTTCGAATTCGGCGTACGGAACGATTCGCTGCGGCGGGAATACATGCAGGCTTATCACGCCTGTGTCTCATTCATTGATGCTCAGATTGGCCTTGTGTTTGACGCACTGCACAAATCGGGGCACTGGGACGACACGATTGTGGTGCTGACTTCCGACCACGGCTACCTGCTGGGCGAAAAGTTTATGTGGGGCAAAGTCATGCTGTTCGAAACCTGCGATCGCGTGCCCATGGTCATTCGCGTTCCCGGTCAGACAAAAGCAGGCTCCACCAGTGAAGGACTGGTCGAGCTGATCGATCTGTACCCCACCCTCACCGAACTCTGCGCCATCAAGGCGCCCACGGAATTGCAGGGCAAAAGCCTTGTTCCCATGCTGCGTGATGCAACGCACCCCGGAAAGAAAGTTGCCTACACCGTCGTCGTGCGTGGCGATGACCTCGGCAAAGCAATTCGAACAGATCAATGGCACTACACGCTGTGGCCCGAAGGCAGCGAAGAACTTTACGACCTGCACGCCGACCCGCATGAGGACACAAACCTGGCCGTTTCTCGTAAAAATGCCCACACGATCAAGTCGATGCGCAAGCTCCTTAAGCAAACAGAATCTGTCGCCATGTCGCGTCGACGATAATCAGCAGAAAAGAAAACGTGGCCGACATCGCTCGGTAACCGCAACTCACAATAAAGGGCTCATCTGATGAAGCTTGAACTTCGTTGCATTTCAAAAACGCACAGCCATGCAGGCCGTCCGTTTGCATCTCACAGGAAATGGACGACGGCCACGGTCCTGGGTTGGGTTGTCATTCTTGGTTTTACGTCCCTGTGTGCCGCTGACGATTGGCCACAGTGGATGGGGCCAACGCGAGATGGTGTTTACCGCGAAGCGGCGATCGTCGATTCGATCCCCGACCAGGGGTTGCCCATCAAATGGCGCGTTCCGGTGAAAGGAGGCTACGCCAGTCCGGCAGTGGTCGGCAACCGGATTTTCATGATGGATTACGACCGTACGGCCGGCGAGCTGATAGAAAGACCCACCACACGACCTGAACAATCGGGCATCGAACGCGTGCTGTGTCTGGATGCGGAAACAGGCAACGAAATCTGGTCGCATCAGTACGAGTGCGACTACAGGATCGCTTACCCGGCCGGCCCCCGAGTGACTCCGACCGTCACCGACGGTCTGGTCGTTGCGTTGGGTGCAGAGGGAGACTTGATGGTGCTTTCGGCAGCCGCAGGAAAGCTGAAATGGCACATCAATATTCCAGAGAAGTTTGGTGTCGAGACACCAATCTGGGGGTTCGCCTCGCATCCGCTGGTCACGAACAACATGGTGATCACGATGGTCGGAGGCGAGGACCAGGCGGTTGTTGCGTTCGATCGTGATAGCGGAAAAGTTATCTGGAAAGCGCTATCCAGTTCGCAAACCGGTTATTGTCCGCCATCATTAATTCAGGCCGGTGGCGTCGAGCAGCTATTGGTTTGGCATCCCGAAGCAGTCGCTTCACTTAATCCCGTGAATGGCGACTTGTACTGGACGGAGCCACTACAGCCGCATGGCGCAATGGCGATCGCTCGGCCGCAACGTGAGGGCGATTATCTCTTCGTCAGCGGCATGAAGAACAAGTCGCTGATGCTGCGACTGGCGCAGGACCAGCCCGCGGTCGAACGACTGTGGGAGGGCAAACTCCGCAAGGCTTTGGACTCAACAACTGCAACGCCTTTGCTGAAAGATGGGGTCATCTACGGCAGCGACGATCGATCGGGCGCCCTGACGGCCGTCAGTTTTGTTGACGGAGAGCAGTTGTGGAAGACCTACGAGCCGGTTCGTCCCGAGAACAAACGGCCATTGAAGACGGGAACGTGCTTCGTCACGCGTCATGAGCCCAGCGGTCGCTATCTGCTGTTCGGTGAGACCGGGTTGTTCACGATCGCCACGATGAACGCCGATGGCTTTCAGTCACACGGTCAGATGAAAGTTCTCGAACCGACTCAGACATGCAGAGGACGGAAAGTCGTCTGGAGCCACCCGGCATACGCCAATCAAACTGCTTACGTCCGAAACGACATAGAACTGGTCGCCGTCGATCTGTCCAGCAAATGAACCTGGAGTTTCAAAACAAGTGAGCTTGATTCTTGGGTAGCCGAAGTCGCCAGACTTTGGACGACATAGAGAAAAACCTCCAAACTCTGGCGAGTTCGGCGACGGAACAACCCCTGACCCCCTTTTCCAGAGCAGGGAACACGATGAACAACATGATTTCAGTGACCAATCGAAGGAATACTAAATGAAATTCTATGTGCGTTGGCCTCTGTTTTTGTTGACCGGATGTCTGGCCCTGGTCGCGGATGTTGCGACGGCAAAACAACCCAACATTGTTTTCATTCTGGCCGATGATCTGGGCTATGGTGACCTGGGGGCAACTGGGCACCCGTATATCAAGTCGCCCCACATCGACAGCCTGGCGCAGGACGGTTTCCGTTTGGAAAACGCATATATGTGCGGTGCCTGGTGTGCGCCCAGCCGTTCCGCACTGATGAACGGTTTATTTCCCGCTCGCTATTTCAATCGGACCCACGTGCTGGCGGTAGAGCGGCCCAGCCTGACCAGCGTGCTCAAGGACGCCGGTTATGCGACAGCCCATTACGGCAAGTGGCACATCGGGAAGGACAAGGGTGCGCCACCTCCCGCCGATTATGGGATCGATGAAAGTTTGACCACGCAAAGTACGGGACCGACGTGGCCGACGGATGCACGCAAGGATCCGCACTATCGCGAGAACACGACGCCGCATTACGTTGATCTTGCCATCGACTTCATGACCCGTAACAGGGAACAGCCGCTCTTCATCAACCTCTGGGTCTACCCGACGCATTCCTACATTAATCCCACGCCCGAGCAGCTGGCGGTCTACAGGAATCTGAAGGTTGATATCGATGATTTTGAATATCCTCTGCAGCGCGAGTTTCTGGAGTTCGTGGCGGAACATGGTGATGTACAGGACGCCATGCGTGCCTATTGCGCAGACGCCACCGCATTGGATACCGAAATTGGACGGTTGTTAAAGTCGCTGAAGGACCTGAAGCTCGATGAAAACACCATCGTAATTTTTTCCAGTGATAACGGGCCGGGGCCGCTGTGCGGTAACTGGGACGGTATCGTGAGACGCTACAAGGAAAAACCGTTGCTGCTGAACAATGTCGGTTCGGCCGGGCCGTACCGCGACCGTAAGATTTCGCTGCACGATGGTGGCATTCATGCTCCGTTCTTCGTGCGCTGGCCAGCCAGGATCAAGGCGGGGAGCATCAACAGCACAACACTTTTCAGTGGCGTCGACCTGCTGCCGACATTGGCGACGCTGGCCGGAGGGGATGTTCCGGACGGAATTGACGGTGAGGACCTGAGCGCTGCATGGCTTGGAAAATCCCTCAATAGGGCGAAGCCGATATTCTGGAACGATAAGCCGGGTTGGTCAGCCTTGCGAGACAAGCAGTGGAAGGCCCATCTACGGAAGGGGAAATTTCGATTGTTCGATTTGTCGAAGGATCCTTCGGAGTCGATTGATGTGGCGAAAAAGCACCCGGACGTAGCAGACGACTATCTGCGTCAACTGAAACAGTGGGAATCGTCAATCTTCAGTAAGAAAGAATAAATATCATGTATGCCAAAGCAGCATGTCGCGCAATATCACTCTGCTTGATCATCGGAATCGCAGCTGCGGACAGCTACGCCTCGGCGAAGCCGATGAATGTCCTGTTCATCACGATCGATGACCTCAGGCCTGAGTTGGCTTCCTACAAGACGGACGGCATCCTCACGCCCCATATCGATCGGTTGGCCGCTATGGGGCTGCAGTTTAATGCAGCCTATTGCCAGTACCCGGTCTGCAATCCAAGCCGTTCCTCATTTCTAACCAGCATGCGTCCGGACGAGCTTGGAATCGTGACCAACAAGGTGCCTTTGCGGCACAAGTGGCCGGACCTGGTAACGCTGCCGCAGCTGTTTCGCAACAACGGTTATTTCACCGCCGGGCTGGGGAAGATGTTTCATTTAGGAACGGATGCAGAAGGTAAGCCAACCCTCTTTCGCGATGATGCGTCATTCGATTACTTCTTCAAGGCGATGGGGCAACAGCCGGAAATCGGCCTTGAGGGGGAGGGACGAAGACTAGGCGACGGTACCGTCAGATGGGCTCGCTGGCGCGCTGCTGAAGGTGGCGACAAGGCTCAGGCAGATGGAATGATCGCCGCTGAAGCGGTCCGCCTGCTGGAAGAGAATCACGACAAACCGTTCTTCATCGGAGTCGGATTCCACAAGCCGCACGACCCCTTTGTCGCTCCGAAGGAGTATTTCGATCTCTATCCCCTGGATGAGGTGCAGTTGGCGGAAGACCCGAACGACCGTACTGAGCTTTCAAGGCATGCGTTGCCTGACTCTTACAACTTTGCGACGTTTGAGGACACGGATCGTCGTGAATTCAAGCGAGCCTATCACGCCTGTACCACCTTCGTGGATGCTCAGGTTGGCAAAGTGCTGGAAGCGATGGATCGTTTGAAACTGTGGGATAACACGGTTGTTGTGCTGATGGGAGATCATGGCTACCACCTCGGTGAACACGGATGGTGGAACAAGGTGACCGTCTTTGATATCGGGGCACGTGTTCCCTTCGTAATGTGGGTGCCCGAAACCGAAGGGATGGGCGCGACAACGGAAGTTGTCGTCGAACTGCTCGATCTTTACCCCTCGCTCGTCGACCTTTGTGATCTGCAACCACCCCACAAACTGCGGGGCAAGAGTCTGAGGCCTGTCGTGGAGGATGCTTCCGTAAGCTGGCAGAAGCCGGCCTTTACGCAGGTCCGTCGCGATACAGTGGGCATGGGCTATAGCGTTCGGTACGGCGATTGGCGTCTGACTCAATGGGGACAGAACGGCTCCGGTGGCATGGAATTGTACAACGTCATCAAAGACAAAGAAGGCTATTACAACCACGCAAATGATCCAGCGTGTGCCGTGATCGTTGAGCAACTCTACGGCTTCCTGCAAAAGGGATATCCGAACATTAACCGCAGCTCTCATTAAGCCCTGATGTCCCCCAATCCAATTCGCCGACTGCGAATATTTGAGTACGAATACAGGACCTCAATCATGCAGAACAAGTTGATTTTATCGTGCCTCCTCGCGAGCACATTCACCGCCCACGCCTCTGCCTCCAGCCAACCGAACATCGTCGTCATTCTTACCGACGACCAGGGGTATGCTGATTTCTCTTTCAACCAACATCACCCGAAAGAAGTTTCAACACCACATATGGACACCCTCGCGCGAGAAGGCATCTTCTTCTCGCAGGCCTATCTCTCCGGCAACGTCTGCTCGCCCACGCGCGCCGGACTCATGCTTGGGCAGTACCAGCATCGCGTCGGGGTTTACGATGCCGGCACGGGTGGCTCTGGTTTCGACCCCACCATTCCGATCTTCCCGTCCTTTCTCCCCGACACCTACTTTGCCGGCGCCTTCGGCAAGTGGCACCTTGGACTCGACGACGACTACCCCGCACTCAAATGGCATCCGCTCTCACGCGGCTTCGATTCTTTCTATGGCTTCATGGGACGGGGGGCTCACGACTATTTTAACCTCCGCTCCGATACCGACGGCAAGTTTATCCACCCCGTCTACCGAGACAAACAACGCATCCACGACAAAGGCTACCTGACCACTCGTCTCTCCGAAGAAGCCGTTGAATTCGTCCACAAGCGCCACGAAAAACCCTTCTTTCTGTACCTCGCCTATAACGCCGTCCACACTCCCGCTCAAGCGCCCGCAGAAGACATCAAGAGATACCACGCCAAATATCCCCACCTCTCCGAAACACGCGTCATCCTCATGGCCATGCTCGAACACCTCGACAATGGCATAGGCGACGTCGTGAAGGCGCTCAAAGAAACCGACAGTTTCGACGACACACTTCTGTTCTTCTTCACCGACAACGGTGGCGCCGGCGCCATGGAGGCCAACAACGCACCCCTTCGCGGGTTCAAGCAGCAAGTCTACGAAGGCGGACACCGCACACCCTTCGTCGTCTCGTGGCCCGCCCGCTTCAAGGGCGGACGCGTGATCGACACACCGATTATCTCACTCGACGTCCTCCCCACTGTCCTGGACGCCCTCGGCCAGCTTAAACCGGAAAACTCCTTTGACGGCAAATCCCTGCTGCCTGTGATCGAAGGAAACAACAAGCCCCACCACCCCAACCTCTTCTGGTCCGAAGGCGGCGGCACCGGGGAGTGGGCAGTCCGATCCGGCGACTTCAAACTTCTGGCCTTCAAAAATGTGCGCGAACTTTACAACCTTGCCGACGACCCCGCGGAATCCAATAACCTCATCACTGAAAACCCCGCCAAGGCACGCGAAATCGAAAAACTTTACAACAACTGGCTCGAACAAATGGCCCCGCCCGCCAACGGCCAACCCAAACGCTTCGGCGGCAAACGGGCCGAACGAAAATCCGCTCGCCGCAATGAATAACTCCTCGCAGGGGTAGAGGAGACGGAAACGGTGCTGGCTACCTTTTCTGCTCGTGTGAAAATGGGATATCCGAACATCAACCGCGGACTTCGTTAAGCCCGAACGATTCCCGATCCACTCTCCTGGATACAAATCAATGGAATGCCCCATCAGAGGCTCCCGCACTCTATCGTCTATCATGCAATCGCATGGGGCATTCTCCGTAGGCCAGGACCTGTTCGGGCGCACTTCTTTTTGTCAGGACAGGTCCTGACCTACATCTGATGGGTGCTACCCACAGGGAACCTCGAAGGACAATCTCGATGGACCTGTTTTTCTGACAGCATTTGCCTCAGCGAACCAGCAATTGCTGTAACCAGATGACATTTTCGGCTATCTACAGTGTGACGCTACTTTCTCCACAACCTGAAACGGACACCACCGTATGAGACGTCGTGACTTCCTGTATCGTACGTCAGCCCTTGTTGCAGCAGCAGCCGCGCCAAACCGTTTGCTGGTCGCCAACTCCGGCGACTCGACCCGCATACCGTTAGGCCTCGACGCTCATTCCATGCGAGGCATGAAATGGAAGGCGACGCAGCTGATCGAATTCGCCGCCGAACAGCGTCTCGACGCCGTGCTGTTGAACAGCCTGAACTACTTCGAGAGTCTGGAAGAATCGCACTTGCTCAAGCTGAAGCAGCTGGCGGACAGCCACGACCTGCGAATCTACATGGGTGCCGGCGGTATCTGTGAAAACGCTGCAAGGTTCTCTGACAAGTGGGGCAATGCCGAATCAATGCTGGAAACGGGAATTCGTGTTGCCACAACCGTTGGTTCGCCCGTGGTCAACGTACGCATCGGCAGCATCGATGACCGCTTCCTTGAGGGTGGCATCCAGCCGCGAATCGATGAGGCCGTGCGAGTTCTGAAGGCTTCCGGAACACGCGCGAAAGACGCGGGAGTGAAGTTTGGATTCGAGAATCACGCGGCCGATCTTCGCTCCGAGGAATTGCTGGCACTGGTCAACGAAGTCGGCACCGACGTGTGCGGCGTCATGCTGGATCCGGGCAACGGCCTATGGGCCATGGAAGATCCGATGAAGCATTTGGAAACGCTGGCACCGCACGTGGTGTGCAACAGTCTGCGTGACTATACGGTTTGGGAATCGAAAGAAGGAGCAACGTTCCAATGGAGGGCTGTCGGCGATGGTCTGATGGATGTTCCGGCCTATGTGCGGCGAATGTCGGAAGCGAATCCCGGTATGCCGGTGTTCGTCGAATCGATTTCCAACTCCAATCGGCCGATTCCTTTCCTGACAAAGGAGCACTGGAAAGGTTATCCAAACCTGAAGGCGACAAATATCGTTGACTTTCTCGCTCTCTGTCGACGTGGTCAGGCAAGCGAAGTTGATATGCCGGCGACGGGTATGGATCAGAAGGAATTCGACCGGAAACATCAGCGAGCCGAGTTCCTGAAGAGTATCGCGTACTTGCGACAGCACTGCGGTGCCGGACAGAAGACGAGCGGCAACTGAGAAGTTGACTGCAGAGTTACTCGCCGTGCGATTTGGAGTATCGCGTGACTGACACGAAGCATTTTCCGCAAAAAGCAAAGGATCAATTATGTCTCTCTCCATCACGCGTCGCGACGCTCTCAGAAAATCTGCGGTTGGTCTTGGCGCGCTGGCTGCACACAGCTCACTGCTGACCAGTGCCGCTCAGGCAGGTTCGAATGACACTGTGGGTATCGCGATCATTGGCGCACGGACTCGTGGCGGTGCGCACGCGAAAGCATTTCTGGCGGACCCGCGCGTCGAAATCCTGTATGTAGTCGACGTGGATGAGAAGATCGGTCAGCGGCGAGCGGACGAGGTCGCTGAGGCACAGGGACGCCGGCCGCAGTACATTCGTGACATGCGGCAAGCGTTTGATGACAAGTCTGTCGACGTGGTCAGTGTCGCGACTCCCAATCACTGGCATGGACTGAGTGGCGTTTGGGCTTTGCAGGCAGGCAAAGACCTGTACATGGAAAAACCGCTTTGTCACCAGGTCGCCGAAGGCGCGGCATTGGTGGCAGCCACCAGCAAGTATGGTCGTATTTGTCAGGTCGGCACGCAGAGACGGACACATATTGCCGCGATTGAAGCGGTAAAATTCATGCGGTCGGGCGGTATCGGAGAAGTCAACTTCGCTCGCGGCGTCTGTTACAAACGTCGCAAGTCGATCAATGCTCTGGGCGACTACCAGATTCCCAGGGAAGTCGATTTCAACCTCTGGAGCGGTCCGGTTTCGTACACCGACCCGCAACTGACTCGTAAACAATTCCACTACGATTGGCATTGGCAACGCGCTTACGGCAACGGGGACCTGGGAAATCAGGGACCGCATCACACCGACCTGTGCCGCTGGGGACTTGGCATCGAAACGCATCCCAACAGCGTCTTTACCTACGGTGGGCGACTGGGCTATCAGGCCGAACGCAACGACCTCAGCTACGTCGACGCGGGAGACACGGCAAACACCGAGATTTCGATTTATGACTACGGCGATAAGTGCATAGTCTTTGAGACTCGTGGTTTGTCGGTGGACAATTCCGGGGACGAAGTCCTGAACCGCCTGTTCCGCAGTACCAAGGGCAACAAGATGGGCGAGGTCTTCTATGGTACAGAAGGTTATGTGGTGGAACTGACCGAAGAGCACTTCGTTGCTTACGACAGAGAATTCAATGTCATCAGAGAGTTCGTCGGAGGTGGAAATCACTTCGCGAACTTCATTGACGCGGTTGTCAGTCGAGACTCAAAGGAACTCAATGCGGATGTTCAGGAAGGACACCTTTCCGCTGCGATCAGTCACCTGGGAAACATTGCGTACCAGGTCGGCGAACAGAAAAAGGTTTCGATCAGCGAATTGCGGACCGCACTCAAGCGTGTGAAAAGCCTGGACGACAACATGGCCACACTGGACCGAACGATCCAGCATCTGACTGACAACGGCGTCGACCTGAAAACGCCGTTGATGACGATGAGCCCAGTACTCAGATTTGACCCTCAACAGGAACTCTTCCTGGACTCGCCCGAAGCTAACGCAATGCTGACACGGGAATACCGAGAGGGATTTGTCTGTCCGGGAGCTGATCGCGTTTAGTGCTTCGTCAAGTCTTTTTTTGGGGTAGCCGAAGTCGCCAGACTTTGGACGACATAGAGAAAAACCTCCAAACTCGGGCGAGTTCAGCTACGAAACAACCCTATTTTCAGACTTGAACACGCACTGAATAAGACTGTTCCCAAACCGTCCCCCCTGGAATTTCACTCATGCAATACCTGTCACTCAAACACATTCAATCCCTGCTGCTCGCTCTTCTGATTCCCGTTCCGGCCGCGACCGGAGTGGCCGCCGAACGCCCCAACGTCATCTTTTTTGCGGTCGACGACATGAACGATTGGTCGGGGCCACTGGGATCGAAACAGGCGAAAACGCCCAACATGGATCGCCTTGCAGAAATGGGCGTGACCTTTACCAACGCTCACACCGCCGGCATCTACTGTGCCCCCTCAAGGTCGGCGATCTTTACCGGCCGCTACGCATCGACAACTGGCGTCTACGGCACTGAGATCTACTTCTACGATCACCCGGAATATCGTCCCCTGCAGGTCGCTTTTAGGGAAGGCGGCTACAAAGTCTACGGTACTGGAAAACTGTTTCACCACCCGGCGGGCGCCGTAGATCTACGCGGCTGGGATGAGTTTTACGTGCGGACGGACGCTCAAAAAACCACTGGCTGGCCCATGGATGGATGGGAGCACGGGGCGCCGCTGCCCGATCCGTATCCGCATAGCAAGTTCAATCAGGTTGACAAAAAGTGGACGGGAAGACCCTTCATGGAAGGCGGACCGATTCCCAACGACAAGGCGGAGTCCATCACTGACACCGTCCGCACCCAATGGGCCTGCGACATCCTGAAGCGGCCGCACGAAGAACCCTTCTTCCTGGCCCTTGGGCTGTACGCGCCGCACTTTCCAAACTACGCGCCGCAAGAGTTTTTCGACATGTATCCACTGGAATCGATACAGCGTCCCGAATGGAAAGCAGACGATCTGGACGATCTGTCGGAACCCGTGCGCAAGAAGTACTCCGCTCGGAGAATAGCCATTCACGACAAGCTGCTCGATCTCGGAATCGTCGATTCGACTCTGCAAGCCTATTTGGCCTCCATCTCCTACGCGGACTCTCTGCTGGGCCGAGTACTTGATACGCTCGAAGACAGTCCCCATGCAGACAACACGATCATCGTCTTCTGGAGCGACCACGGCTATGCCCATGGTGAGAAAGGCAACTGGGGCAAACACACGCTCTGGCAGCGCACCTCGAACATTCCCTTCCTGTGGGCCGGACCGGGCATCGCTAAGAATACAAAGTCCGAATACACCGCAACGCTGATCGACATGTACCCCACGCTGGCTCACCTCTGCGATCTGCCCGAGGATGCAGAGCATGAGGGACAGGCGCTGGATGCCGTCTTGAAAAATCCCACCCAAAAAGGAAACCGCAGCGTCTTTCTGCCGCATGACCATCCAGGAAGTTACGCAATCATCAATGGCGATTGGCGCTACATTTATTACCAGGACGGTTCAGAAGAACTCTACGACTTAAGCGCAGATTTCCATGAGTGGAACAATCTGGCAGGCCATGCCGAATACGCGGGGATCAAGCAGAAGCTGAAAGCCCAGGCACCAGCGACTTTCGCCCCGGCAGGAACCTCAAGGAATACCCTTCAAATGGTCACGGAAGGCAAGTCCTTCCACTGGGCTCCGAAAGGGAAATAGAACATCCTTCGATCAGCGAATTGAACGGCTAATGTCGTTTTCTTGTTCTCGTGGGCACGCCGTTTTCTCACGCTGGAACCCTTCCGTCTCGGCCACGAGTCAACCTAACACGCTGTTGGCAACGAATAAGACCGGCGACGATCCTGCTCCCCGATGGCGCCAGCACTGCTGCGTCTGAAGGCGGTCGATCTGACACGTGCCACCGCGGCCGCGTTTTACTTTGCGATGAGTTTGATCGAATGACGATCCTTCCCTTCGATCTCGACCTTGATCGGGCCGGTACGGTCGTTGCCGCGGCCGGGGTTAGGCTTTCCCGTCACGACATAATGGCCGGGTGGAATATTCTCAAACGTGAACGTGCCATCTTCGCCAATATTCGCGGACCCGCCCCAACTACCGACGCCGCCACCTTTCGTAAGATCGACACCTGCTTCTGCGATTTCCACCATGTACTTAGAGGTGATCGGTTCGCCGTCGGACGCGAAAACAGAGATCTGTACCGTGCCCGTCTGCTGTAGCTTTAGAATGATCGGCGAACGGTTGGTGTCGTGTTCATTCAGTACCGAGTTGTAGTAGTATTCACGCGTACGACTCATGAATTTGATGCTGCCTTCCGGAACATCGCTCAGAACAAATTCACCTTTGTCGTTGGTTTCGAATTGCTGGGTGCCAGCAACGCGGTAATGGTTCCCCTGTTGGTCTTTGCAATTCGTGACACGAATTTTCACACCTGGCAACGGATCGTCCTGCTGGTCAACCACGCGTACCGTCACCTTCGCGGCTGTGGCGAGCGTGACTTCGAGTTGCTGGCAATTGAGCCTGTGGAATGAATGATAGTATGCGTCTTTGGACGCGAATCTGTCGGCCAGAACAACGATCTGATGAGTTCCTTCCGGGATCTTTGTGATCAGGAACTGACCCTTGTCATCGCTGGTGCCCTTTCGCTCATTCGCTTCCTTGCCGACCGTGACCGTGGCACCTTCAATCGGATTTCCCTGGGGATCGACGACGCGGCCCCGCAGAGCTGCTCCCTGACCCGCGGTGATTCCATTCGCTGCCAACCGCTCATCGACGACTCTAAGACCCCTGGGAATCCTCAGGGACTCCCACTCAATTCGATCCGTCACAAAAATGAAAAGCGTTGTCATCGGCGAATCACCTTCTTCGCCGGGTGGTAGAAGGCCGGCTTTGGCGTTGTTCAGATGTTGCCAGTTTTTCGGCACCCAGACCACGAATTGCCAGTCGATGGGGTGCTTCGTCTTCTTATCATGCAGGTCCAGCCAGAAACTGGATTGCTGACCCTCACGAACAACAACCTGTTTGCGCTTCGAATCGACTTTGGCAAACAAGTCGATCGCCTGTTGCAGATCGTCGGTTCGGCCGGAATAATCAAAATGATATTGCCCGCCGCCAAAGGGTGGCCCTTCCCACCAGGCAATGCGTGTTTTGAGGTTGGCCAGCGGCAGCGAACCGCTCGGAAATCCGCGGACCTTTGTCGGTTCGCCTTTGCCGCCTGTAATTAAGGCAAATGCTGGCGATGCCAAAGCGGGTACAAGAAACAGTACCATCAAGTAACGCCTTCGCATGACTGTCTCCTTCGAATTGCACCTGTGTTTTAGGTGGCGTATGGGCGAGCACTAATACACTATGCCGACGACACCATATTCGAGGCTTGTCCTGCCCTCGGCTACCTGCTTGTGAAGACCGGATGATATCGGGATCTGCGCGTACCCTGACTTCACTCCATCTGATGTCGTACACAATACGGAAATCAGGTGGCCAGTCTTCCACAATATGCCACAAATGATCCAGACGAATGACGGACACAGATACGCAACGGACTCAAAGACAGACATGACCGCCACATGAGCAGAAGCACATTCCCCCTATTTGCCAAAAGCGTTCAGTCTGCCCATGGACATCGCCATAATTTTGAGTGGGCCGCTTCCTGACGCGACGGGTGAGGACAAATTTCGAACGGGCCATCGAAACGCACGAACGAGAGCAGCCCTCATCCACTCTGTTTCGTGATCGGAGTATGAGAGATGGAATTGCGACCTCGTTTCGCAGACGCGAGTTGAAACCGGGCGTGAAATGCAGGAGTATTTGGACCATGATGTGGAGTGATTCTGTCGTGGTCGTTGCACTGGAAAAATGGAAACAGGAGAGATGGCATGACGGAGAGACTCGGGGCCAGGCCGAATCCGCGCCAGCGACTTCGACAACTGCTGACGATCTGCTGCTGTGGAACATTTGCCGTTTCTCGAATCGCCGCATCCTTTTCCGCAGAAGCGCCGCTGGGACATGTGGCCGCGAAAGTGTTCACAGAACGACTACTGGTTCAATACGACACAGATTCTCACCGCCGGAACGGTGTTTGGACCTCACACGCCAAAGGGCGTGATCACGGGAGTGTTTCGCAGTCCAGCGGTCGTTCAGACAATCGATCCACCTTTCCACAAAACTGATAAGTGGATTCGCTACCGGTCTGTGATTCGGGATGGTGTCAACGAAACCTGGCTGAACGGCCGACTGGTTAACGTTTGCGAGCTGACATCAGAGTACGATCCGTGGGTGGGCATTCGCAGTTAGTCAAGAACGCACGGGGCTGTGCGCGACGTGAGGATCACCGGCAATCCGGAGATCCCGGCGGAGGTCGTCATCTCCAATCCCGGCTGTCTGCAAGGCTGGTGGGGCTATCACCATGCGAAGATCGAGGGAAACAATGCCGCATGGTTGACTCCCACTGATGCGGCTGACGGAGCACAGATCATCGGCGTGCGATTCGGGCATCGTGGCTGGGCCAATGAGAGCCTGCTCCGTTATAGCCGTCCGCTGATTGAAGATGGATCCATTGCCTACGAATTCTACTACGCCGCTGGGCAGACAGTGGCTCATCCGGCACTGGACCGACTGGCATTTCTGCTGGACCCCAACGGCATTCAGTTGCACTGGATTACCGACGGCATGTTCGAACGCTCATCGCTGCCGCCCGACAACTCCTTTCCGGTTTCCAATCCGCAGAACGTGGCTCAACCGCTACCGCTCAGACCAGACGCCTGGAATTCGATGCGACTCTCACTGGCCGGTCAGACGTTAGGTCTCGACCTAAACGGCGTGAAAATCCTTCAACGCCAACTCGAAGAAACGAACTCGCGGCATTTCGGACTGTTTCATTACACCGAACGCTCGGAAATGCGAGTTCGCAACGTCGTGATGCAGGGCGACTGGCCGCGCACGCTGACACCGGTTTCTCAGCAGCAACTCGCGGACTCGATTCCGGAATCGTTCGATGACGCCCTGGCAGGATTCTCACCGGTGTTTTCACACAACTTCGGCACAGACGTGTTCCTGAGAAGTATTTCAAATTCGCGGATGCGACCAGCCAGGGCCATGTCAATGAGACCCCGGCGGGCGTTGTTCACGTTCAATCATCCGACGGCCGCGTGCGGCAGTCGAGCTTAAACAGTTGGCTGCGGATGCAGGGCGATTTTGATGTCACGGCCGACTTTTCGGACCTGAACATCTCAGCAAAACAGGTCTGCGGCGCGGAAATGCATGTCACCTTTGAAGGCGGATTCTCGGTCGGGGTGAAACGTCGTTGGCAGCTGCAGGACCTGCACCGACTGGTGGTGGACTGGTCGATCCCCGCTGAACCCGGTACCAGCACCGCTCGGGCAGGACAAGTGCGACGGCAGTCCGAGTTTATTTCCACAGAAGCACTTGGTGGCCGGTTGCGGATTGCCCGCCGCGGCGACACGGCTTACGTCCTGTTTGCCGAATACGACTCGACGGAGTTTCGTCTGGTGGGGTCACAAACGTTTAAGACGCTGAATCAGAAGTTGGCGCAGATCAGACTGGCCGCTTTGGCCAACAACTCCGGTTCCACGCGCGTCACATGGAAGCAGCTACGCGTCGGGGCTGATGAACTTCTGATCATGCCAGCCTCACGAATCCCTCCCAAGCCGCTGCTGTTTGTGATGAACGCGGACGGGTCGAACCTGCGCCAGATTACTCAACCGATATTGGACCCGGCGATTCATGGTCACGCCTCTCCGGACTGGCCTCCGAATGGAGACCTGATCCATGCCATTCGAACGGCAAAGCTGCTGTGCACGGACAACGCGGTCATCAAACCGGCGACCATTTTCATCAAGGTCCTCGCAGGTCAGATTGGCAAGTTGAATGAAGCTGTCCAGTGCGCTGAAAAACATATCGATCAGGAAATGCAAAAACATCCCGATGCCCATCTGTTCCTGGCGCTGCCCGGAGCTGGCA
>JBDONA010000576.1:0-4946 GCA_039831575.1 Fuerstiella sp.
CCGAGCAGAGTGTCTATACGAAAACTGGTTTCTGTCTTTGCAGGATGCACGGGATAAGGTTGAAGCCTGGCGTCTTGATTACAACCATGTTCGACCACACAGCGCTCTGGGCAATCTGGCCCCGGAGAATTCGCGGAATCAGGCCAGTACAAATCGCCCTGATGAAAGCTCGATTTTCTCATCGACGATGGTACAGAAAACGGGTGCGGGTCAAATTCACGCTGGAGCTAACTTAGGATCTGGCACCATCCGTGGGGGCAGATCAATGACAGAATCAAAATTTAACACGGTTGTGTTAACGGCAATTGCGTTACTGAATCTCCGTGTGTTGTTTCGTATATCGCAAATCAAAGACCTGGTGGTGCAGAACAAGACCGATACCTGCACACACGCGACAATATTATTGAATACAACGAGATCCACCATGCGATGGAAAAGTTGGGCGACGGCAACGGTATCTAGATCCGCGGTGCGGGCGCGGGGAACGTGATTCGCCGTAACTACGTGCATCACCTTGTCGCTCCGATGAAAATGCAAGCGGCGATCCGCACGGACGGAGGACAACGAGACACACTGATCGTCGAAAACCTGATCTACAAGTGCGTCGCGCAAGGCATCATCCTGAAGCTGAACAACCGCTGCGAAAACAACATTGTCGCAGACGTGATCGCGCCGCCTCGCGGCTACTGCCTCTCTCTGCGTGAAGGCCCTATGAGGGGTGCGACCATTCAACGGAACATCTTTTATTCTGCCAGTGAGAAATGCATCTTCATCGATGAACTGCCGCCCGGGAAAAGGGACGAAACCGAAGATCGACGAGGCAGAGAACTGGCACGATCCACTGATGCCGATACCGACAATAACATCTACTTCTGTGCAGGTGAGCCCCGGTTGGGCGAAAAGATGTTAGCGAAACAGCAGGGCGATGGGGTGGACGCTCACAGCCCGGCGGTCGATCCACTGTTTGTCGATCCGGCAGATGGTGACTTCCGACTAAAACCCGAATCGCCAGCCTTGCAACTCGGTTTTATCCCAATCGATGTTTCCATGATCGGCCTGCGAAAGCAAAAGTGACCGGTCATGGGTTGCGTGATTCTTTGGCCAGTTCTTCCAGCAGCGAGTCAATGGTTTTGTCCAGAAGTTCCTCATCCACGCTGATGATGTTCCGGTAGCGAATGACGCCTTGTGCGTCCAGAACGTAGACAACAGGACGCTGCGTTACCTGCCACTTTGTCTGAATCGGCCCCAGTGTGCTGCCGTTATCCCACCAGCTTTGCCACGTGAGGTTTTCCTGCTTCACCGTTTTGCTGAGTGCTTCACGGTCTGAGTCGCTGTTGACACCAAGTAGTACAAACGGCTTGTCGGCCAGACGTTTCACGAGCGACCGCTCGTGTGGATAGAGTTTCCGGCACGGTCCTCACCAGTGGGCCCAGAAGTAGAGCATGACCACCTTGCCCCGATAGTCACTGAGTTTGAGCTGCTTGCCGTAAATGTCTTCCCCAGTGATTTCGGCAGCGACTCGGCCAGGAGACAGGTGACGGATTCGAAAGAGCGCCGTGTCGGCCAGATCACCTAGCTTCCGTTCGCCAATGTGAACGTCGGAAAAGGTCGTGGTCATCAGTTCGTAGACCTTCTCCAGTTTTCCGTCGAGTTTCGTGCGGTCCAGCCCAAGCAGATATTTGCCGTACTCCTGGCCGTAGTACTGCAGAACTCGTTCGGTCAGCTCGGCATCCGCTGTCAACTGGTTCATAACGGACGATTGCTGCTCCAGCAGATAGGCCAGGTAATAGCAGGCCTGCTCTCGTACCGGTGCGTGTGAGGATTTCTCCAATATGTGGCGCAGCAGTTGTTCGGCCGCCAGTGCAGGAACGCGAGCGATGCTGCGACAGGCCTGCGCCAGAGCCGGGCTTTGCAGGTGATGCTTCCTAAGCAGCTTGATCGCACGCATCGCTTCAGGCTGGCTACGGCGTTTGTTGAGAACCCACGCCAGAGCCTGAACGGCCACAGGATCCTTCGGATACTTCTCCGCGAGTTCGAAAAAGCGTCCGGCGAATTGTTTCGCGCCGCCAACTTCTTCAAATTCGTCAACCAACGCAGTGTATTCCTGTGCCGGCGACTTCAGTCCCCCTGTGCCTTCATCGAACATCGCGCCGGCCGACATGGGCAACAGGCACAGCAGAATCCAAACGTTTGGCATCATCATAACGTCCTCTTTGAATTTCCTGACTGCCTGACACTGGCATCACGCTTATCTACGCGACACCGTTGCGGATCGTACAAACGGATCGGAAAACTTTGGGTCCGTCACAAACTGCCGGTCCGTTAATGTCTTCAGGAAAGCCACCAGGGCCGCCTTTTGTTCGGCGGTGAACCGAAACCCGGTGGTCACTTTCGCAGGGGCCGGATCCTGAAATGCGAGGCCGACATTATCGTGTAAATGTATGCCGCTGCTGTAATGCTCTATGACATGTTTAAGCGTTTTGAAGCGGCCGTCGTGCATATAGGGTGCAGTCAGTTCGACGTTGCGAAGCGAAGACGCCTTGAATTTTCCGTTGTTGGAAGGAGTGAATGGATCGTTGGCCCGGCGATCCAGGACGCCCAGTCCGCGATCCTTGTAGTTCAGGGACAGCCCGTTGTTCAGCGCCTTTGCCATCCCAAAGGTCGGTGGGATGTGGCAATGGGCGCAGCCGAATTCGGCAACGCCGTCCATGCCGTCGATGAAGATGGCTTTGCCACGGTTCTCCTGGTCGCTGAAGGTTTTAAAATCGACAGCGTAGTTGCCACCGGACGCCGCCGCCCGGTCAAACTTCGATGTCAATGAGACCATGGAACGCAGAAACTGGGCAACCGACCTGGCAATCCGGTCGCTCGTCACGTCGGATGAGCCGAAGGCCGCTTCAAACAGACTCGGGTAGTACGGAAGTCCGGAGAGTCGATCGTTAACCTGTGCCAACGTCATGCCCATTTCCAGGTCATCCTGAATCGGCATGAGAACTTGAGCTTCCAGCGTCGGTGCTCTTTCGTCCCAGAAAAAGCCAGGGCTGTGACCCTGCAAGTTGGTGTAGCGCAGATTCGCCAGGCTCATTGCGTTTCGACCGGTACGGCCGCCTTCGAAGCCGGTGCTGTAACGCCGGGGATCCGTAAATCCAGCGCGTTGCAGATGGCACGACGCGCAGGCCACGCTGTTGTTTCCGGAAAGCTGCATGTCGTAAAACAGAACTCGCCCCAGGGTTGCGCCGGCGTCGGTGATGGCGTTGTCAGCCGGAGTGTTATCTGCCAGTCGCAGTTGATCTGAGTCAACGTGGGCGGGCAGATGCAAACTTCTGTAATCGAACCGTTTCCCGGGCAACATCGGCACGTCGATACCGCCGAACGTCCTGCGCAGTGCGAGTTTTTCGGATTCATCAAGGGCGCCGTCCCGATCGCGGTCGAAGCGCTCAAGCAAGGTTTCCCGGTGAAACGCCGAGATGTCGGCAGCGAACGCAACCAGTCCTGCCAGGGCCAGCGTGATCGTGAACCACACGAGTTTTTGCCAAAATGCTTGCACAGTAATTTCTCAACGGTGGCGATCTGTTAGTCGCGCACTGTGAAATAGTTTCATTTCCAGCTGAACAGTCAGAGCTGGACGAGCTAACTGTTCTGCAGCCTCGAACACGTCGTGCGCTGCGACTTACTGCAGAACACTGTCAACGTCCTTCGCTGGTGACTCGTCTTCAAACGCGACGCGATATTGAGTCGAACTGAGTACGTTACGAATTTCCTGTTTGCTTAACGGCGTATCTGCGTCCGTACCGATGGTTGCTGTTTCTGTTGCATAATCGACTTTGACTGCCCGCACACACGGTGCGTTACTGATGGCCAGGGCCACCCCGGCTTCTCAGCCAAAGCAGGTCATGTGGGCGATCCTGACAGTGGTGCGTTTCATGTCAGTGGTGAAATCACCAGTGTCAGGCGCCAGCAGACCTGTCACGAGTTGAGGGAAAAACAGAAACACGATCGCCATCGCGGTCACGGCCCAGAGCATGACCTTGTTCATCATCATCATGTTGAAACGCCGCGTTCCGCCAACTGCTGCAGGAGCACAACAATCTTCCTGCCCGGCCGCTGCCGGCCGCGGTCGATAGGTGAAATAGAATGCCATTCCCAGAAAGCCGAATGTCACGACCATCATGTGCGTTCGATATTCTTCGATCGCCGACACCATCCCTGCACCCGAGACGCCGAAAATAATCAGCACCGGCGGCAGCCAGCAACAGCTGGACGCCATGATCGCGGAAACGACAGTGCCTGCCTTCGCAATACGTTCCCCGCGATTGGACGATGAAGGCGGGTCTTCGGACAGATTCTGCGCTGCACCCGGCAACACGACTCCCGTGCTGCTTCAGCAATCGGGAGCCGGGCTGAGGTTGAGTTCGGCATCTTCGGACATCAGTATCTCCTCACTTCTGCGCTGCCTTACTACCGCAGCACGGATTCAAATCCTTCTTTCTGAATCACATTCCGCAGCTGTTCCTGATCAATCCTGTCGGCGTCGTATGTGACGAACAACAGGTCCTCCAGATCGATTGCGTCGGGATTTCTGTCCCACTCGTCGTCGACCGATTCAACACCGTCAAGCCCTGACAGGGCTTGTTTTACCCGATTGGGTCAGTCACTTCAGAGCAACTTCAGTCGTTCGGTCATCTGCGGAACGTGGATGGTGAGCGTCTGTATGCCATGCAATTCTGTTTTCGACGTATCCGTCGGAATCGGCTGCGGAGTTGACAAATCGCTGCAACCGATAGTGAACACCACAGCCATGCCCGCGATGCCACACAGCCCGACTCCGTCTAATATTTTGAAGTTCATTATGTATTCTTACAGCGTTTCACGCTGCCTTGTGGCCGCGAAGAACGCGTTTCAATTGCAGTTTTGTTGCTCCCACAAGCCAGAACGGTTCACGACAA
>JBDONA010000174.1:0-4946 GCA_039831575.1 Fuerstiella sp.
TATGAGTCCGGTGTAGCCCCTCGCTGAATCTCGCGAGATGAATGAGCCTCAAAACTGAGGCGTCTTGAACTTCCCCAATTTCAACAGCGATGGGAATCCGCTGTTTTCTAATCGACCAGTCTGTGCGGATGGTGCCGCAGTGGACCGGACGGAGATGGCCATGCGCCAAGTTCAAATTCCAGACCAACCATATTTCACCACGGCAGAAGTGGCAAAGCTCGATGAGTCATGCGAACGATTGGTCAACCGGCTGTTCGACGCTCAACGGATCGATGGGTTCTGGAACAAGGACTTTCAGCGACGGATTCCACGTGCTGAGGTCGTGCGGTTTCTGGTGGAGGGGCGAAGGGATGTTTGAATTAGTCGTGGCCATGGTCTGGATCTCGAAGTCCAACCCTCTCCTCAACATCATGAATTTTCCCCTGCATCTCTTTCATGGCGTCTTCAATCGCGACTGTAATGTGGTCCTCCAAGTGCTCCACAACAACTTCCAGCTCAGTAGGTGCATTACCCAACAGGCGTGCGGCCTCTTCGGTCGCGATTTTTGTAATCCATGGCCCCAGTCCAAATCTTTGCAAGCCCATGCTGGCCTTAGCCTCAACAAAGATCGCGCGCTCTTCCGCTGTGATGTGGATAGTCAGCGGTTTTGTTTCAGGCTTTTCTTCACTCATGGGGCAGGAGTACCTCCTTCCGAATTCCATTTCAATCGCAATGACTCAGCAAAACATGCCAGAAAGTCAACAAGATTCTATGAAGTACTATTGAGAGTCACAAAGAATTATATAGAGTCTTGGGCAGTCTCACACCACGCGACGGAATTCGAACTTCAATACACAGGCAAACAGTGCGGCCCATTCCGCCAGCGAACGGTCGTGAGACACCTACGCAGCACTGTTTGCCGTGCTACACAATCGCCTGGAATGGAGGCAGCGATGCAAGGTCAGAGCGACATAACTGAGGCAAAACTGCGAGGATTTCGCAACATTTTCACACAGAATCTCTCAGTCTGTAGCCTTCCATCATTCCGCAATACCACATACATCCACGTTGATCTTCACGCCGGTTGCGGCTTCAACAAGGATGTGGGGGTCACTGGTTCGCCGGTCATCTTCTGTGAGGCTGCAACGTCTGCTAACTGCCAGTGGAAGTTGTTTTGCTCAGAACTGGACGACGGTCGATGCGGGGAACTCGCCAATCGGCTACGGCCATATTCCGATGCGTACCCGTTTTGCGGCAACAACGAGGAACTGTGCTACCTCGTGCCAAACCTGCTGCGAGAAAGCGGCATCACGCCATCACGCGCTGTCGGCACTGTCTTAATTGACCCCAACGGCTGCACTGACAAAAAACGTGGCAGTGCTGTTGTGCCACAGATTCCGTGGGATGGTCTTGAGCACCTGTTTAATGCGTGCCCACGTCTGGATTGTCTGTTCAATTTCCCAGGCACAGCAATGCAGCGCATCCAGCACATGAACCACAAGGACTGGGTTCACCTCAACGAACTGCCCGAACGACTCAATAAGACACATTGGTACATTCGCGAACCCTTGCCTACATGGAAGTTCACGGCAATGTGTGGTCGCAATACTGACCGTGTGAAGTGCCTCGCTGGGTTTGCCCCGTTCAATTCGGAACGAGGCCGAACCTATCGTGACAAGTGCATGATGACGGTTGATGAATTTAACACACGTCCACTGAAAGGGCAGTTGCCGCTGTTCAAGTGAAACAATGGGCCACTACCAAACATACGGCGAATATCTCAAGTCACCACCATTCAGGGCGGCTCGACTTGTTGCCATGCGTCGCACGAACTTTAAGTGCAGTCGGTGTCCAAACAAGGCAACGGAAGTACATCACTTGAATGGATACCCACCGTGGGGTTCATGGGATTTACCATCAGCATTGGAGCCAATTTGCCATGAGTGCCATTGTGAAGAACACAACAAGCCAAACTGAGTTGTTCGATTCACTGGACCTTCCGGCGCTGGCGTCTGTCGCCAACGAAGCGGCACAGGAGGTTGAGCAGCACGCGAAGTCCGCTGTGCAGAAAGCAATCATTGCTGGTCGCGCATTACAGGCGGCGAAGGATCAATGTGCGCATGGCGAATGGCTCCCGTGGCTGGGGGAGAATTGGGAACAAACGCGATCAATGGCGTCCCGGTTTATGCAAATATCAAATGGTGCACGTGTGCACCATTTGGAATCCGCAACTTCAATCCGTGAAGCGCTGCGAATGATCGCCGACGAGAAGGCCGACGACGAGCCCGAGGGTCAACCGAAAGCTTTATGTGACGTTAAAGCCGTGGCAGACAGAGATGGATTCACATGTACATCGTGCGACGAAACATTTGACACGCCCGTCTGGCACTGCGACCAGTGTGATGAGCATTGGTCGATGGACACACAAGGTTGTCCTATTTGCACAGCAGACGACGCTGGTGCTGACGACGAATTGAAACCAAGCGACATTCCTGACGAGGCATTCGAGCTCCAAGTCGTCGATGCGAATAAGAGTGACTTGAAACAGTGGTACACGATCGAGGAGTGGAAAGCCCTGTCGCGGTCCACTCGCAATACGGCATTCGAGACCAACACACGGAAGACGTTCAATCGACAGGACACAACATCAATTGAGTGGGCACAATGGTCATGGAATCCGTTGACCGGATGTGAGCACGACTGCCCGTACTGTTACGCGCGAGATCTTGCTAATCGATTTTACGAACAGAAGTTCAAACCGACGATTTACCCGGAACGATTCTTCGCTCCAAGTAACACGAAAGTACCAGTGGCTGCGGAAGATGACATTGCATTTCGTAACGTCTTCACAGGCAGCATGGCGGACATCTTCGGTCGATGGGTGCCAAAGGATTGGATCAAAAATGTGCTCGACACGGCATCAGCAAATCAGCAGTGGAACTTCTTATTCCTCACTAAATTTCCACAGCGAGTCCATGAATTCAACATCTCAAAAAACTGTTGGATGGGAACGACGGTCGACTGCCAAGACAGAGTGGCCAACGCGGAAAAGGCGTTCGCCAAGATCGGCGGTGGAACTAAATGGTTGTCCATCGAGCCAATGTTGACGCCACTGAAGTTCAAGAAACTGAACGTCTTCGACTGGGTTGTGATCGGTGGTGCGTCTTCGTCCTCAAAGACGCCAGCATGGGTGCCACCGCTCGACTGGATTGTCAGCCTTCATCAGCAGGCACGGGATGCAGGGTGCCGCATCTACTACAAGGACAACGTCCACCTGCCCGAGTCTCTGCGACTGAAAGAGTTCCCATGGGGTGATGTTGAATCGAAAGTGTTACCGGACCAATTGAAGTATTTGAAAATCAAATAGGAGACACCGAATGACCGAACTCGACCGCAACTTGCCCCCCTGGCAAAGTCGCCTGAGGTCCACGAAATCAGCCGCGTTGCGTGACGTGCGATGGCTCATGTTCGCGTCTATGAGAGCGTGATTGATCGACGGCGAAGGCGAAGGCGTCAGCGCATAAAAGAGCCGCTTCTGAATTTCTTGGCAGAGGCCAGAAGCGGCGAATGTTTCAGGTGTGATCCATCAACACGGTTTTATGGTGCCGTGACAGGCCCATTTTGTCAAGTGAACTCCACAATTACGTCATTCAGGACGCTCGGGAATATCGAACCGAGGACGGGCAACGCTTTCCGTGCATCCCGGACATCAATAATCCTGTGCTCGCCGTTCCGTACATTCTTGAGGCGTGGCTCCTCGAAACAGGCAAGGACGCGAAGGCAGCGGCTGGCAATAAAGCGGAGGAGATGGGTATCGTGGTCTGCGAAATTAAGCGTCATAAAATGGTCAACCTGTCCGATGTCCAACGCCTGATTGTCGAGCTATGAAGAAGGGACAGAGAAAACGACTACGGTCACTGAAGCGGCCGAAGCCTTCCTATAACAAGAAGAAACGGCGGTGGGTTGCCCGAGTGCTGATGAGTTCCGGCAAGTACCGCACTCGATTCTGTGAGACGAAGGAACAGGCTTACGAGGCTATTGCGGAACTGTGGGATCTCCGTGAGGTGAGGGAAGTCGACCGCATCGTGCTTGAAGACCTCGTCGAAAAGTGGATGGCGGCCGGCGACTGGAAAGCCAGCACACGGGCGGACTATTCGGACACCGCAAAGAACTTCAAAGACCTGCATGGTATCCCGCTGGAAATGATCACCCCCGAAAGCGTGCAGCAGATCCTTGACGGTATCGATTCAACGGCAGCACGAAAGCGGGTGAGGTCGACTCTGCGAACGTGCTTTAACTGGGCAAAGCGGCGGAAGATGCTGCGAGCAAACCCAATCCTTGAGACGGAACCAGTAAGCCATCGCAGGGCGAAAATCGAAGTGTTCAGGCCAGAGGAAACTGACTCGATAATCGAACAGATGTCACATCGCTGGCAGGCCCCGGTGCAGTTGATGCTGGTGACTGGTTTGCGGCCGGGGGAATGCTGGGGCCTTGAATGGAGGGACTGGTCGGACGGTGTTCTGCAAATCAGCCGGGCCGTGAAGGAGGTTGATGGGAAACAAATTATTGAGCCAACGAAAACCGAGTCGGGCATGCGAGCCTTGCCATTGTCGGAATCAGCGGAATTGATCCTGCGGCAGCGGCAAGTTGAGGCCATGAAGTCAGGCCACGCTGGCAAGCGGTTCCCGATCTTCGCGAACACTCGCGGCGGGTACATACGGCAGGGGAACTTCCGCCATAAGGTCTGGCGTCCGGCGATGATCGCCGCTGGTCTCGATTACAAAGTGCCGTACACGCTACGGCATTCATTCGCGACGTGGAGCTTGAACGGTGGCTGCAGGCTCGCTGCCGTGAGTAAGTATCTCGGCCACGCGGATCAGGTCACAACGCTGAAGCATTACAGCCATTTGATGGTTGGCGAGTTGGAACAAGTGGCCCGATTCTGGGACCAAAAGACGGGGTAACGT
>JBDONA010000013.1:0-4943 GCA_039831575.1 Fuerstiella sp.
TTTATTGGGCTGTTGTCAAAACACGGTCCTTTGCCAGGAGTCTTGGAAAAGGCATGAGTATCACGAACAATATGGCGGGAGGGCCGCGGTGCAGAGTTCGTCCACGAAGCCCGTGAATAACTGATCGGTGCAACCCGCCGGGGCGCTGCTGATCGCAGACGACTTTACGGCACCACTCCACCACTCGCCAGAGATGTGCCGCCTCACAGTTCCGAAAAAGGGTCGTTAAAATCGAAGTCTTGGAAAAAGACTTGGTGACATTGTTCGGCGAATCCTTCAACCCTCCGGTTGCCCTCTGCGACTGGAGCCAACGTTGCAACCCGATTCTACAAGTTCGACCGAGGTCTGCGGGCTCGTGTTCGCATCATTCCGGCAGAGCCGGAGCAGTCCTTGGGCGCGGCTACCCATAGCTGCTGTCGATCGTGGTCACATATCCCCGTGTGAGGCGGCCGGCGTTGCCATCCATCCAGCAGGACCACAGCTCCTTCGAGGCGTCGAAGTAGAGGTAGAACCGCTGATTCTCCTGCTCGACCCGAAATCCTTCCTCGAACGACAGCCGAAGAAGCGACTTCAGGATCATCTTGTTTACGTTCCTGTGTCCCATGATCAGATGGACTCCCGGAACTTTTAAGAGCTCGTCCCGGTCGAGAAAAAATCGCTTTACACGGGCGGCAACGTCGTGCAGGTTCTCGCCATTCGGCACGCGGTACCGAATCTCGTCTCTGGAGAAATCCTGGTAGTGCCGAGTCAACTCGGCGGTGGACTGTTGGCCGATCAACTCGCCCTCAAGAACGCCCAGCGCAGTCTCCTTGAGCAAGTCGCTGGAAACAACGGTGGGTCGGCCGATGTTGGCCTCGGCGATGGGACGGGCCGTTTCCTGGCAGCGCCGTAGAGTACTGGAGTGAATTTGACTGAGTGGAATATTTCTTAGAATCTGCGCTACTGCCTGGGCCTGGCTGTGGCCTCGCGTGTTGAGTGGAGTGTCTTGCTGCCCCTGCAGTCTCCCTTTGGCATTCCATTCGGTTTCCCCGTGTCGGGCGACGATCAAGCAATGGGGGCCGTGATCGCGAATGAATTCGGCGAGATTAGTCTCATCGTTCGGGATTCGAGCGGTGGCACTCATGATGACGGAATGTCGCCGGCTCCGAAGTGGCGGCAGACCAATCCGATACGGACGGAAAAATTGATGTAGACCGCTGCGGCCAGAGCCCAGAGGAGCCAGAGAAGCAAAAAGCTATCCCCGGTCAGCTCGCTCGCGACAAGTCCGACTGATAACATCAACAGTCGGGCTTCACTTCCAGCACAGAAGAGGCAAAAAAAGCTCTCAAGCCGACGCTTAGGATATCCCATCTGCCAGGTCGAGCGAAATTTCTCTGAGCTGGTCGTCAGAACGAAGACCCCTCCGAGGAGCGCCAAGCAAGCGGTGAGCGCACTCGCTCCATCCACTCGCCCGCTTAAAGAGACCGCGATTGCCCCCAAAAGCAGAAGTTCGGTGACGCGATCGGTCAACGTATCCAGGAAGTCGCCGATCCTGGAGGAGCGGCCCTGAATTCGGCTGATTTCCCCGTCAACGCACGAGAAGATGCCGAAAACCTGAATCAGCACAACGCCCAACAACCAGTAATCCAGCAGGAGCAGCAGGGCGGCCGAAACGCCAAAGATCAGGTCCAGGCCAGTGGCAGCGTTGGGTCCTATGAAGCGGGCGAGTCGAACCGAAATCCAAACAGAAACGCGTCTCTGAATGTGGTAACAGAACGCTCCGTCCGACTCAGGCTTTGCAAGCACTGGGTACTTCCAACGATGGGCATCATTCTTGGATACATCACTGAGGGCGGGGAGTTGTTTTGAGGCAAGGAAGTCCAGCACAGTCTGCAACTTGAACTTTTCATCGGAATAGCCTGTCAGTTCTCCTCCGTTCCGATGATCCCGGTACGGCAATTGACAAACTTCCATCCAATCATCGGACCCAAAGTACGTGTTTAGGACGGCCGTCGGATTACATGGCATTCCGACAGTAACGCCCAGAAAGTCCGTTTGCTCAAGGGGCAGAAAATCCTCCGCCCTGTATCCTATGTCTTCGGGCGGGAGCACAATCAATCTATCCTCCCTGACTTCGTGTTCCCAGATTCCTATCCAGGGGAACCGCAGGTGGGGCTTGTCTGGAACGCGCAGGCTGTCTTCACGGAAGATCCTGCATCCCATTCGCTTTCCGTCTCGAACGTTCGGTTCAACGGTGTATCCCTGTCGTTTGAGTTCTGGCGCACTGTGCTCCAGGAAGGCGTCGAAGTCGAAGACAACGATGTCCACGTCATCATCCCAAGGGATGAAGTCGTCGTGTCGCAGCTTGCCCAGCAGCGTGCCGAACATGATGCAGGCACGGATCTGCTGCTTATTCACAGTTGCGAAGAAATCATGTATGTGGCGAATGATCAGGTCCCGGTCGTCGAAGAATCCGATCGTCTTGAATTTGCTGAGATTGCTTCTGAGTCGCTGGCTGTCGAGGACGACTGCCTTCGCGTCATCTGCCCGAACGACTGGATAAATATCTTTTCGTGCGCGGGTGAAATGTGACTCATCGTCAATTTCGCACCACATCAAATCCTCAACCACGGTGCACGAAATCGGCTCGTCCTGCGCCGCCGCAACCAGTCCATCTGTCTCGTAGTCCAGGTGGCGCGTGGTATGGAAGCGTTGCTCAGCCATACCGAGCATAGTGCAGAACAGTGGTCGGGAAATCTTGCAAATGCCAACCATTTCGCCCGGCACCTCAGATCCCAGGCTTTCCCGATTCTTGGATATCGTCACCAGCTGGCCGTTTTGCGTCTCGACAAAGCATTCGTCGCTGGTATTCGAAAAGCCGGCCAGCAATACGACGTTGTCACTGGGATGTTCCAGGCATGTCGTAAGTGCCCGGCGTTCATAAACGAGATCTGCCTCCAGCAGCAGGAAGGCTTCGTCAACGGAGTGACGCGCGCAGTACAGCGAATACATGCTGCCCGAATCCGCAAAGTGTGGATTGTGGACCAAATGAATCGTCTGCCGGTACCGCGCCTGTAAGGGTATGAACTGTTCAGAGAGGTGTCCGGTGACAATCACGATCCTTTGCATACCGGTGTCCAGCAGACGCAAAACGGACTCCTCAATTATCGACTTTTCACCAAGGCACATGCACCCCTTTGGCGTCAGTTTGCCCCGATCTTTCAGGCGAACCCCCATACCGGCGGCGAGAATAATTGCTGTTCGAACTTCGAGATCTTTGGATCCAAACGTCGTTCGATCCACTTCGTGATTTTGACTACTGGGCATTCGTCGATCAGTCTAGCTTCGTTCCATTCGCTCCGTACACTCCAGGGCGATCTTACACGAAGCGGTTCTGGTGTAGTAGACACCGCCCAGAAAACGGTCGTTTGCCAGGAGCCCCGGAACATGGATGAGTAAGTGGCACAAAGTCTTTTGGTGCACAAGAAGGCCGTCCGCAAAGGTGGCTTGTTGTCGATGCGTTTGAGCTGACGTAGCCTGATGCCGCGCGTCTTGCTCCCTCTGTCGCCATTTACGTCGACACAGGATAACGAACAACCGAAATCTACTGTCGACGAATCAGATCCAGTCGGTCGCCTCTGATGACTCATTTGAACCGGGAAAGCAGGTCTATCAGTGCCTGTTGCAGGTTCATTTCAGTGTAGCATTGACGGTTCTGAATTTCGTCGGCAGCGTCTTTGACTTCGGCCAGCAGCGTTGCGATGGGCGCAAGATACAAGGGTGATCAACCGTGCTGGTTCACCACCCTTTGCGTCTGCGGCATCGTCCTGAGTCGGAAGCCGCCTAGTATCGATCACGTCCACCGCCACGACCGCCGCCACCGTAACCGCCACCACCACCGCTCCGCTCTTCCCGAGGACGAGCTTCATTCACAACGATCTCACGACCGTCCATGGTTGTGCCGTTCAGAGCTTCAATGGCTTCGTCGCCACCAGACTCCATCTCAACGAACGCGAAACCCTTGGATCGTCCGGTCTCACGGTCACTGATGACCTTGGCGGAGGTGACAACCCCGTACTGAGCAAATGCCTGTTCAAGTCCTTCGGACGTGGTACCCCATGCAAGGCTACCGACAAAAATGTTCTTACTCATTCATAAAACCCTCGAGCTTTTCAACTACCCAAACACCGATGTTGCTGCCACACGGCAGCCTTCAAAAACGCTGAATTTGAAAATCAAAAATCAGGTATGCTGCAAGAGAACTCAAGAGCAGACGGAAATGTCTTCAAGAATGCTTGTACCCCACACAATTCTGTTTGAACGACTCAGTGAGTCGGAATCAAACTCAGGTGCGGTCACGCTATCCGCAAAGGCTCGGAATATCAACACGATTCGACGACCTCCTGCAGAATGGGTTCGGACACGGATTCCGTGAGAAAACGAGCAGATTGAATTGTGACAATCGACAGACTCGAAGCAGGTTGGTGAGTCACAAGACTTTGTGATTACTGACTTTGCACAACCAACGGCCCGCGAACTGGCCTATGGCGAGCAGCTCAAGGCAAAGGGCCACTGAGCTGGACAACTGTCAAGAACGCAAAAAGCCTCGGCCACAAATGGACTCGTGGCCCACAATTTATGGTCCGAAGCTTCCGAGGGCGGCTCGAACGGGCGTCCAAGCGTCAAGAAGCTCAGCACGCCAGCGCACTGACTCCACGCACCTGTGCAGACCGGACGCACACTGCGGCGCGAGGTTGATAGAACGGGCAGACATGGACTGGCTTCCCTCAGCGGCGTGCACTCGGGGCGACGTTTGGACGGGTCTGGAAGCGGTCTGCTTGTTCGCTTCGGCCCGGCACATCGACGCAGCTAACAAACTGATTCAAGAGGCGGATGAATTCCATCCCGCCGCGTAATCGAAACGACGACACCCGCCATCTCGGCTGCGCGCTGCGGGGCGTGTC
>JBDONA010000858.1:0-4939 GCA_039831575.1 Fuerstiella sp.
AAGGCTGAAGTCGACCGATGGGGCGAATACTCGCTGCTGATACGAAGCGGTGCTCTGCCCGGTTCGGCAAACTGGACTCACGAATACGGCGATGAGTCGAATACGCTGATGTCACACGATCAACTGGTGAAGGCGCCGCTGGGAGTCCTGTGGTTCGGTGGTCCGTCATCCGATGGCAACCTGTTCTACAACCGCCACTTCTGGGGACCGAGCATGGCCGTGATCGGCGGGCGAATGTTCATTCAGGGACCCGGCAAGATGACGGCCGTCGATGTCTACACCGGTCGCATCCTGTGGCAGATACCGCTTAGGGATGACGACGATTATCGACCAGGTCGTCGTGGCAATGACTTCGAAAAACATCTTTCAGGATTTCATTTTCTGGTCGTCGAGGACTCAATCTACCTTGTTCATGAGAAGAGCTGTTTGCGGCTCGATCCCGCCACCGGAAAACAGCTGGCAGAATTTAAATTGCCTGACGCCGCGGATGATTGGGGGCGAATCCGAGTGAAGGATGACCTGTTGATTGCTGTCGTCTTTCGCACGCTTGATGCGGACAAAGAGAAACTTCCCGACGCCCGCAAGTTGCTCGCCGGACAGAGAGCACCGGTCGAGATCATGGCACTCAATCGTCACAACGGCAAACGCATCTGGTCTCATCAAGCCGAAGCCAGCTTTCCCGTCATTTCTGTGGGTGCGGACAAGATTTTCTGCTTCGATGGTGCGCTGGAGAGCTTTTATCAGGACTGGAAACGCCGAGGGCTGATTCCCAAGGCTTCCGATATCCGTCATCTCAAAGCCATCGACCTGCAGACGGGTGAAGAGTTGTGGAAAGAGTACACCGACATTATCGGAACGTGGGTCTCCTATTCTGCTGAACACGATGTGCTGCTGTTAACCAACAAGAAACACGTCATGGCGTTTCGGGGCAAGACAGGAGCACTTCTGTGGAAGCAATACGCAGAAGGACAGGGTTTCAAGGGGCATCCGGAAAGTTATTGGGACCGAGTCATTATCTGGAACGACCGAGTGCTGGACCAGCGCGGTCCCGGGTTGTCGTGGGACCTTGAAACCGGCGAACGGGTGGCACGCGTGCATCCGTTGACTGACGAGGAAGTCGAATGGGAATTCACAAAAGCGGGACATCACTGCAACTATGCGATCGCCAGCCCACACCTCATGACGTTCCGAGCTGACACGGCTGGCTTCTGCGATATTGAAACGGGAGAAACGTCTCGCCTGAACGGATTTCGCTCCGGCTGCCGCAACAGCCTGATCCCGGCCAACGGGGTCTTGAATGCTCCAAACTTCGCCCACGGTTGTGTGTGTGGCTACTCGCTGTTCACGTCACTGTCGTTGGTGCACCTTCCGGAATCCGAGGTCTGGAGCTACAGCGCATTGTCACTGGACCCACAGCAGGACCGAATTCGTCGCATCGGAATCAATCTTGCTGCACCCGGTGACCGCATGGCCAACAACGGAACGATGTGGTTTGATGCGCCCAACGTAGGTGGTTCTTCACCAAACGTTTCCGTGGATTTGAAAGGCGATCAACTCCGAAAGTTCCATCAGCATTCCTCACTGGTCAGTGGCGAAGGCACAACATGGGTCGCTGGTTCAGGCATGGAGGGCCTGACGTCCGTGACGGTCGGTCTGGGCAGAAGTAATTCAGAATCGACTCGGTACACTGTCCGTCTGCACTTCAGTGAGCCCGATCCCGTTGCTGTCGGCGAGCGAGTCTTCAGCGTCTCCGTGCAGGGTAACACAGTGATCGAGCAACTTGACGTTGCCAAGGAATCCGGTGGGCGCAACCGGGCGATTGTCCGCGAGGTTACCAATATTGAAGCGGACTCCAACGTGAGGATTGACCTCCATCCCATCCGTGGACGTGCAATTTTGTGCGGTGTCGAGATCGTGGCGAACGATTCTGAGACCAGAGATTAGTGTCTTCGGTATGAACTGGGTTGGACGTTGCTGCGGGGGGCGAATTGAAGCCAGAAGCCTCGTGCGGCAGAATTCTCCAACGGTCTCGCATTCGAATCACGTCCTGCATGTTAAACACGTCACATGGAAACGCAGCATCGCAGTTCGCGTTGTTGCAGCGCGATATTCAACACGATCGGAGATCCTGCCAATGAAAATGCATCTGGTAATACCGCTGACACTGTTGTTGACGTCCAGCCTGCTGGCGCAGAACAAGACTCGCGAACAGCAGGTTCGTGAGGATCGTGAACAGGTCACGGCCGATGGATTCTGGTTGTACAATGATCTACCCACAGCGTTTGCCCAGGCCCGTCAAACCGGGAAGCCGATACTTGTCGGCTTGCGCTGTATTCCCTGCCACGAATGCGTAAAACTGGACGACGATCTGGTCGACACGCACCCTGTCATTCGTCCGTTGCTGGAACAGTTCATCTGCGTGCGAGTCGTATCGACGAACGGTCTTGATCTGTCGTTGTTTCAGTTCGATACGGATCAGTCATTCGCCATGTTCATGCTGAACGCCGACCGCACGATTTACGGCCGCTTCGGCACGCGTTCTCACCGCACCGAATGGTTTGGCGATGTCAGTCTGAAGGGTTTGGCGCAGGCGCTGCAGGCTGCATTGGATTTACACAAATCTTATCCATCCAACAAAGACCTGCTGGCGGGCAAGACGGGGGAACCGCTGGAGTTTTCATCGCCGGAAAAGTATCCCGGGCTGCGAGACAAATTCACCGACCGTTTGAATTACAAAGGTGAAGTCGCGAAGAGCTGCATTCACTGCCATCAGATCGGCGATGCTCGCCGTGATTTTCATCGTCAGCAGCAGAAACCGATCCCGGAGCGGCTGCTGTATCCCTATCCTCACCCAAAATCGATCGGACTGATTCTTGATCCGGATCAAATGGCGACTGTTAAGAGCGTGACTTCTGATTCGCCGGCTGCGGCCGCCGGATTTCGCGCGGGTGATGACATCGAAATGCTTGATGGCCAGCCATTGCTGTCGATTGCCGACGTGCAATGGGTGCTGAACGGCGTCGATCCCACAGGGACATCCGTCAGGGCTGTCGTAAACCGTGACGGAACGAAACAGAGATTGACACTGTCCCTTCGCGACGGCTGGCGGCGGGCCGACGACATTACCTGGCGCGTGTCTTCATGGGGCCTGCGGCGCATGGTGACGGGCGGACTGAAGCTGGAAACACTGCCGGACGAAGGTCGAAAACAACTGAACATCGACAGCCGTGTAATGGCATTGCGAGCCGAGCACGTCGGCCAGTACGGCAAACACGCTGTGGCCAGGCGAGCCGGATTTCAAAAGGGTGACGTGATTGTTGCGTACGACGGTCAGACTGATGTAATGACTCCCGGAGCGCTTCTGGCCTATGGCGCGCGCCATACAATACCGGGTCAGAGAGTATCCGTCACCCTGTTGCGTGACGGAAAAGAAATGACCAAACAGCTCACAATGCAGAATTAATTGCAGAACATGCACCAGATTCGATACATCATGGTCGGCGGATTTCTTGGCGCCGGTAAGACGACAACGCTGGCTCGTCTGGCGAAGTCCTACATGGATCAGGGACTGAACGTCGGTATCGTGACCAACGATCAGGCGGACGACCTTGTCGACACGAACATGCTGCGTTCCATGGGTTTCGATGTCGGGGAAGTCGCCGGTGCATGTTTTTGCTGCAACTTTGATGAACTGATGTCGACCGTTCAGAAGATCAGCCAGCAGAAACGCCCCGACATTATTCTGGCCGAACCTGTTGGCAGTTGCACCGATCTGGTGGCCACCGTGATTCAGCCGATCAAGAAACTCTTTGACGCGGAATTCGTGATCGCTCCATACGCAGTGATTCTGAAACCATCGCATGGTCGTCGAGTTCTGCGGAATGAAGCGGGCACGGGATTCTCGCCCAAGGCGGCGTACATCCTGAAAAAGCAAATTGAAGAAGCGGATCTTGTGCTGATCAATCGGGCTGATGAGTTGACCGACGCACAGAGTGAGGAACTTGAATCATTGATTCACCAGCATATCCCGGAACGTCCCGTCCTGAAGATTTCGGCAAAGACGGGACAGGGATTCGATGCGCTGGTGGAATGGCTGGCTCAGGATGGAGATTTCGGACGTCGCATTCTGGACATCGACTACGACATCTACGCCGAAGGCGAAGCAGAACTGGGCTGGCTGAACAGCAGCGTTCGCGTTGTCTCTGAAATGGAATTTGAACTGGACCAGCTGCTGCTGGACATCGTGGCCCGCTTGAAGAAGTCACTGGCTGAAGAATCTGCGGAGGCAGCGCACTTAAAGACGATCGGGCTGTGGGAGGGGTTTTTCGGAGTCGCGAACCTGATCAGCAGTGAAAACGCGGCGGAACTGTCGCTGGCATCCAATTGTCGCGTCAAAGCTGTGGACGTGATCGTGAACGCCCGTGTTGCGTGCGACCCGGAATTGTTGGAAAAGCTGGTCACAGACGAGGTTACAGCTGCGGGAGCCGCCGTCGGAGGCAGTGTCGAGTTTCGGCGGACTCAGAGTTTCAAGCCCGGTCGGCCAGTGCCGACACATCGTGTGGAAGCCCCGATTCCCGACGGGAGGCCTTCGGAATAAACCCGGAATTCCCTGGGAAAGTTGTTTTTTGGCAGCACTCCGGTGAGGATGCGGTGTTCTCCCACAGGAGCAATTGAACGTCTTCTCTAATAACCAGCACCTTTCCGATCCATTTCAGGAGTCACTCATGAGGACCGCACGTTTCCTTAAGTTTTCTGCTGTTGCCTGTATGACGGCAATGTTTCTTTCCGCGGTCGCAGAAGCTCAGCCGCCGCAGGGCGGCCGTGGTGAGGGCGGCGGACGACAACGTGGCGGCCAACAAGGTGGTCGCGGTGGTCAACAACGCGGAGGTTTTGGCCAGCAACGTGGCCCAGGTGGGGGGGCGCCATCAGTCAGCAAAGC
>JBDONA010000859.1:0-4925 GCA_039831575.1 Fuerstiella sp.
CGACGTGCTGCAACCCGGCGATACACTCGTCGCCGATTCTTATCACTGCACGTACTGGCTGGTTGCCGCCTGCCGGATGAGGAACGTCAACATCGTGATGAAGAATCATCACAAGCGCGAAGACGAGCCAGCCAATGCACGTCGATTGCGAAAGGGGCAACGGCTTGTCATGTGGAGCCGTCCTGATCGCCCCGACTGGATGACCGTCGAAGACGACAGGCAACAACCACAGACGATTGAGATTCGTCTTGTGGACGTTAAGGTTGATCGTGCAGGCTTTCGTCCGGACAAATTCACTGTGGCCACCACATTCACCAGTGATGCGGGAGTCTGTGCGGACTGGATTCGGTCCGTGTATGAAAGTCGCTGGCTGGTCGAACTGGATATTCGCGCCGTGAAGTGTTCGCTGAATATGGATATTCTGCGTGTGAAGACTCCGGCGATGGTTCTCACAGAACTATGGTCGTGCCTGCTGGCTTACAATTTGATCCGTCTGAAGATGCTGCAGAGCTGTACGAAGAATGGTCGCGATCCGCGATCATTAAGCTTCACGACAACACAGCAGCTACTGGCCACCAACTGGCTGCTGTGCGCAGTGATCGGAGTAACCGAAGAATTGAGGAATGTCGGCCGGCAAACGTGCTGCAGCCAGCGAGTTGGACATCGCGAAGGCAGAGTGGAACCAGTTTGGACAGTGTACGTTCAGCCGATTCCGTTTCCTGTTCGGTGAAATGAATCCGCGTGAGATAGAACATCGCGCCGGCTTCCTCTTCAGTCTTCAGTGCAGCGACCGACAGAAAGAGACGTTTTGCCTCTTTCAACTCATCACGTGCAAAGCAGGCCACGGCATCGGCCAGCAGCTGCCTGGCAGGTAATACTTTGCCTGACACATTTCCCTTGAGCTGGAGGGACGTCACTAGAACTTTCTGCGTCGGCGCAGGAACGCCGTCGCCTTCCTGCCCGGTGCAAATTCGTCCAGAAATGGCGAGCTGCAGTACAATCCCATACAATGCCCAAACTGACCGATAACGAACCATCGAATCGACTGCTTTCGTTGTAGATGCAAAAGGGGTCAGACATTCCAGCGGTAGTCCGCCTGCTTGCGAAATCCTTCGATCCGGATCGTCCCGTCTGCAGTCATCTCCATCACAGAAAAGGCGTTGTTGTCTGCGCCCGATCCTTCCACCATTGCCACCAGCGTGCAGTAGTGAATGCCACCGATTTCGTGGTGATCGTTCTTGTGACTGTGTCCCTGAAAAACGGCCAGCACCCTGTCCGACTCTTCGAACACCTTGCGCACGCTGTCGGCGTTTTTGACGCCGTAGTGGTTGCTGACGTCGAGTCGCTGATGAGCAAACACGACGGTTTTCTTTGTTGTGCCGTTCAGATCCGCTTTCAACCAATCGACTTCCGCAGCGGGGATGTTGGGGTCGGTCCACTCGAAATTCTTTCGGCCGTACGGCGTGCCGTCGCTGCGGAAGCATGAGTCCAGTACAATGAAATGAAAATCGCCGACGTCAAACGAATAATACGATTTCGGCTGCTCGACAACGTCAAGGAATTCCCGTTTGCTCAACGTATACACGCAATGATTGCCCAGTACATGATGACGGCTGCGGCAGATGGGCAGGAACTCATTGTTGATCCGTTTCAGGTAGCCGAGTTCTGCGTCCACAGAATCGGCGGCGTCGATGAAGTCACCCAGTTCCACGATAAAGTCAGGTTTGTTGCTCGAAAACTGAGCTGCGGCCTCCGCCAGTTTGTCTGGTGTCTCCCGATAATGGCGGCTACCTGACGGTGGCCTGTCGGCGTAATGCAGGTCTGTCACCAATCCCACGCGAAGCACAGACTCTTCCTGCCCGGCAAAGATCAATGATGAATCCGCAGCCGCTGCGGCCAGCAGTAGTGTGCCGTTCCGTAAGAAAGCACGTCGGCTGAGATTGGTTATCGATTCGAAATCCGTTTGCATGGTCTCACCGTCAGTTGGGGGGAATCGTCTAATTTCGGCCGTCCGGCGTGATTCGATGCAGCTGCTTTTTCAGTTCGTTGACAACCTGCGGCCTGGAATCCAAAACGTTAACGTTCTCATCAGGATCAGCAGCGTGATCGTAAAGCATCGCGGATGTCTGCGTTCCTGCAGTATCTGAGTATTCGGTAAATCGAAATCCTTCTGTTCGAATCGTGTCGCCCTTTTGAAAACGACCAACCACTGCCGTTTTCCACGCTGCCTGTGCGTCTTTCATCAATCCGGCGAAGCTGCGTCCCTGCAGATGGTCGGGGGATTTCAGACCGGAAAGTTCACAAAGTGTCGGATACAGGTCGATGGATTCCACAAGTCCCGGACGTCGCTGGCCGCCCTGGATTCCGGGAGCCCGCACAATCAGCGGAATCTGCATCGACGTTTCGTAGCAGCTGTGTTTGCACCAAAGTGTGTGCTCGCCGAGATTCCAGCCGTGGTCGCCCCACAACACAACGATGGTATTATCGGCGATTTTCAGCTGGTCAAGTTCGTCAAGTAACCTGCCGATCTGAGCATCCGTGTAACTGACACAGGCGTAGTATCCGTGGATCAGGTTGCGGGCGGTTTCGTTGGAAACCGGTCCTCTGGCCGGAATGCCGGCATACGAGCGAAGCTCACCGGAATTGTGGATGGATTCTTTCGGTGCATCCTGGGGGGCGTGGTAGTTGTCCGGAAGTTCGATCTGATCGTGGTCATACAACTTCCAGTACTTCTGAGGAGCAATGAACGGCAGATGCGGTTTAAAGAAACCGACAGCCATAAAGAACGGTTGATCCCGGTCTTTCAAGTTGCGGAGCTCGGCAATGGCACGTTCCGCCAGCACGCCATCAGGATAAGCGTTGTCCGGGACGTCAGCAGATTCCCATGCCGGTCCGCGTTTCTTCTTCCCCAGCTTCTGCCCCGCCTGATGCAGCCTTTGATTTTCCGGAAGGCGGTACCATGGGTTTCGCGGCGGTTGCCATGCCGGTTCGGACCAGCCGGCGGCATTGTCTGTCTTGTGATGAAAGACCTTGCCCAGCGAAATCGTGCGATAGTCGTTGTTGCGGAAGTGTGTGTTGAGTGTCATGATGCCAGGCGCTTCGATTTCGGCATTCGCCAGATAAGTGACGAACCGTTTTCGTGACGGTCGCAGTCCGGTCATCATACTGGCACGTGACGCACCACACGTCGGCACCATGCAATAGGCTCGTTCAAACAGCACACCTGAGGCTGCGAGCCTGTCGATGTTTGGCGATTGAATGTGCTGTCTGCCGTAACAGGCAAGTTCCGGTCGCAGGTCATCAACGGCGATGAACAGAACATTGGGACGGTCGATCTCCGCGGCATGAACGGAGGGAACAAAGCACGAGGCAGCCAATAGTAATCGCAGCATGATCGTCAATCGTCGCTTTATTGGGTGGAGTCATGAATGGTAGTAAAGTTGTACAGCGTGGCCAGGGTTGGAGCGAAGTACGAGTGAAACTCCTGGGCTTCCTTCGCAAGTTCAGTCCACCCCCCGTCCGAAACCACAAACCGTTACGGCACCCGTTTCGTTTCATTGCCGGCCAAAGACAGGCGGTTTTTTTCGAGCTCAGTTCTCATGGTCAACGTCCATACAGCACGTGATACGGTTTAAGCCAACGGGGATGATGAACTGTACGTTCGCATGCTGCGTGTTGGGAAGTCAAACGCGCTGCACCGAGGAGTTTTGGTACGACTGCAGGCTGACCCTCAAATAGTTGTTTGCTGCAATCCGAAGTCCGCGACGCTGGCCCCTGACCTCGCTGCAACAGCTCACGCGTCAGACGACCAGACAACTTTTTCCTGCACGGGTGAACGCGATCCGGTCGGCCAGTCTGTATTTGAGTAGCCCACGTAGAACAGTCCCAGAATGCGATCGCCGGAACTGAGTCCCAGGTGTTGACGCAGTTGGTCGCTGCAGATCGATTTCCCGGAAGACCAGTATCCCGCAACACCCATCGCGGTTGCTGTCAGATGCAGGTTCTGTACGGCGCACGCCACGGCCTCAATCTCTTCCACTTCGGGAATCTTCTCCGACGCCTGACGCTTCATGGCAATGACGATCAGATGAGATGCTCGTTCCGCATTGGATAGCAACTTCGCCGCTTTGGCGGGCTTCTGCGAATCCGCAGGAGTAACCTGGAAGTAGATTTCGGCAAGCAGGTTACCCAACGTCAGTCTGGCGGCATCCGCAAACACGAAGAACCGCCAAGGTTCCGTCATACCATGAGTCGGCGCCCAGTTGGCATTGCCCAGCATCTGCCAAACCAGCGCGTCTTCGACGCGGCGCTCAGAAAAATCAGCAGGCTTGATCGATCGACGCGATTCAATCAGTCTCGTGACGACAGCAACGGGGGAAGCATGGCCGTCTGCGGTGTTTTCGTCGGTCATTGGAATACTGTTTGATCAGGTGCGGAAGGCATTTCTGGTGGGCGGAAACGTCAGAATAAAAAATTCTGAAAAAAAACAGATGCATGGAGTAAGGGCGTACTCCGTATTGCCAAGCTGGTCAACAGATCGTAGATTAACAGACAAGCTGGCTCGTTATGAATTCCTGATACGAATTCCGAGCCGATCTCCTTCTGCTTTCTGCTGCTGGTTCGTCGGCTCATCTTTGTGTTACTTAGCACGCTTGTCCAGGACAGTCGTGGTGTAAGTAATTCTCAAGGGACGAATTCCACAGGGGCTATCAGCTGGCTTTCTGGCATGGTCGACGTTCGACTGGTTGTGTCAGAGGCATTGGCGTTTTACTGCTGCCGTTGTTGGGGGTAGTGCTTCTGTGTTTTTTGGGCTGTAAAGCTCGGGGTGAGTAGATGAGTAAGAACATTTTTGTTGGGAGCCTCGCATGGGGAACCACGTCGGAAGGCCTTGAACAAGCCTTCGCACAATTCGGAACAGTGACCTC
>JBDONA010000032.1:0-21681 GCA_039831575.1 Fuerstiella sp.
TGCATGATCGACTCTTCTGTGAGTTCATCACGCGTCAACTCACCCGTGATTCGTCCTTCGTGCATAACAAGGGTTCGATCCGACATACCGATCACTTCTTCCATTTCGCTGCTGACAAACAGAATGGCGACTCCCTGTTCGGCCAGTTCTTCCATCAGAGCATAGATTTCCTGTTTCGCGCCGATGTCGATTCCGCGCGTCGGCTCGTCCAGCAGCAGAACCTTTGGCTTCATCGCCAGCCACTTGCCCAACACGACTTTCTGTTGATTTCCCCCCGACAGAAACTGCACAGCCTGTCGTTCGCTGGGTGTTCTTATGCGCATCCTGGCGATCATCTCAGCGGAATCCTTACCTTCCTGATTTCTGTTAAGAAACCCACCCGTCTTTTGATGCTGTCTTAAACCGGGCAGACCGATATTCGTGCGGACGGCCATCTCAAGAATTATTCCCTGTTGTTTACGGTCCTCGGGAACCAACGCAATGCCGGCTCGGATGGCGTCTGCCGGACTGCGAAATCGCATTACCTGTCCGTTCACCGCTACAGTGCCCGACACCGCCGCGTCGACTCCGAACAATACATGAAGCAGCTCCGTGCGACCGGCACCCACCAGGCCGGAAATGCCCACAATTTCACCTTCCCGCACTGAGAAACTCAGGCGATGCCCGAGATTTGCCGGCGTCTCCAGTTCAGTAACCTGCAGCACGACTGCCCCCGGCTGATGCGGTTTTCTGGCGTAGAACTGCGAAATGTCGCGACCGACCATCAGCTTAACCATCCGGTCGTGGGTAATCTCATCGCGGCTCAGATCACCCGCGTTGGCTCCGTCGCGAAAAACCGTGACGCGATCTGCCAGTTCTCTGACTTCACCCAGTCGATGCGAAATGTAGATCACGCTGACTCCACGTGACCGCAGTTCTTTAACGACCTCAAGCAGGCGTTCCGTTTCGTGATGAGACAGACTGGATGTCGGTTCGTCCATGATCAGAATCCGGGCATCTACGGATAACGCACGAGCGATCTCCACAAGCTGTTGCTGACCGATGGGCAGGGCGTCGACGAGCGTATCCGGCGAAACATGCAGCCCAACTCGTGCCAGCAGCGAGACCGAGTCCTCCCGAATTTTCTTCTTGTCGATCAGGCCACGTCTGATGGGTTCACGACCGAGAAAAATGTTCGCACCAACATCAAGGTTACCGGACAGGTTCAATTCCTGATGAATGAGGGCAATGCGATTCGCCTGGGCCGTCTGAACAGAGTCCAGCCTCACGGGCACGCCGGCAACTCGGATTTGCCCTTCGTCCGGCAACTGCACGCCTGCCAGGATCTTCATCAGCGTACTTTTTCCGGCACCGTTTTCGCCGATCAGTGCCAGCACCTCGCCTTCGGCCAACGTCAGGCTGACCTGGTTTAGCGCCGTCACACCGGGAAATCGCTTGGTAACGTTTTCGACCGAAAGCAGCGGGGACGTGTTTGAATCGCTCATGGCGCCCGATGCGGATATCACGTGTCAGAAATGGTATGAGTTGACGAGAGGGTCGGGAGTCTTTTTCGGCGAGCGCCGGATCCAGGACAAATACTGTTCATCCGAAAAAGACTCGCGACCCTTTGCCGTTTGCGTCTAATCTGTTTTTTCCTCGCCGATTTCTTCCGCCGCGGACTCGTCAGAAGTCGCTGCCGGGGAGGGGAGTCCCACTGAGGTCAGCTTCTTGAGTTCCGTCCAGAATTCGTCAACGTTGTCTTTGCGGATTTGTCTGGCCGGGATGTCCATGAAACCGCCTTCCGGGATCACCGATTCGTCTCCGCGAGCCAGCGCCGCGAGAACTCTAACCGATTCGTAGCCGTATTTGTACGGATTCTGAACAACCGTGCCGTAGACTTCGCCATCCACGATTCCCTGCAGGCTGGCCGCTTCTTCGTCGAACGCGACAATTTTAATCTTGCCGATCTTGTTGGCTTCGCGGACCGCGTCCAGCATCAGCGGCGGGTTGTAGGCGAACAGACCCACCATGCAACCGAGGTCGTCGTATTTAGCAATCGCGTCCTGTGCATTGGCTTTCGCTTTGCCGAAATCGAAGCCGTCGGTTCGAGTGTCGAGGACCGAGTATTTGGCGCCTTTGATTTCTCCGTCGCCGGGTTTATCGTAGCGTGTCGAATCGTGGTCCCGGTCCATCAGTTCGTCAATGACTCCCTGGCGACGCAGTCTGGCGTTGGCCTGACCGAGACGCCCCACAAAAATCATCACACTGCCGCCTTCCGGCATGGCTTCCTTCACCAGCGCCCCGCACATGCGGCCAGCCGTATAATTGTCCATTCCGATGTAACAAAGCCGATCGCTGTCGGGAGCGTCCGAGTCCTGAGTGATCAGCTTTGTGTGTTGCGATATTTCGGCCAGCAGGTCGCCCTGATTGTCCGGGTCAATCGGGCTGATGGCGATGCCTTCGATGCCCTGGGCCAGCATATCCTGACACATGCGTTTCTGGTCCTCAACGCCGTTCGCCGGCATCAACACGTTTACGTCGGCATTGAATTCCTTTCCACCGTCCATCGCTCCTTTTTCTGCGATCACCCAGAACGACGCGATGCCATTCGTAACATAGGCCACTTTAGGTTTCGCTGCACCGCCGCCGCTGCCGCTGCCGCTGCCGGATTGTGTGTCACTTTCCGCGCATCCGGAGAACGGTGTGACCAGAAACAGCACTAGCAGCAGATTGACACGCGAACGTATTTGCAGGGACATGTAAGTCTCCGAGGAAACCAAGCGACATTTGCGGCTGAGCAAGAGTCACTTCGCATTGCTGGAATGTGAACAGTGAGTCGCCCCGTCGTGAGAGACGGAGATGAAAAGTCTCAGAAAAAGTCATGACCGAGACGGCCGCGGCAAAGATTGCCGAATTGCTGCCCGGAAGCAGAGAAATCTCTTTTCTCTGTTTGACAAGCCAGCAACGATACAAACGTGTTTCCGCCAAGTCAACGAGGCGAACGTGAGCATGTTTCGGTTAGGAAGAGTCGCGTTGTGACCGGAAAGCACCATCGCTATAGTGGCATCGGTGTCCAGGACCGTTGGTTGTAGTAAGAATCCAAAGTTTTATCACCGCTGAGTGCGTGTGCCATCATGTCAGCTCTGCAGCAATTTGAAAAAGACGAACAGTTTATGCGACTTGTGCGCCGCGAAAGCGACGTCGACCTGGTCGTTGCTGCTTTGGAGATTGCCCGTGACGGCCAGCCGGAACTGGATTTCGAACCGACTTTACAAACCATTCGTACGGCGATCGCCGAACTGACGCGTCCCGTTGCACTTGCCGGCAGCGACCGAAAAGAACTGGACCTGCTGATTCGATATCTCACGAATGAGCTGAATTTGCACGGACATTACGAAAGCTTCGACTCGTCGGATTGCAGTTATCTCAACCGTGTGCTTGAGACCGGACGTGGAATTCCGATCACTTTGTCCATCGTCTACATGGCTGTCGCCAACGAGTTGGGAATTCCTCTGGCCGGCGTCGCAGCTCCGTCACACTTCCTGACACAGTTGCAGACAGACAGTGGCGTTCTGTATATCGATCCCTTTCGCCGCGGCCACATCATGGACCAGACGGAATGTGTCGAATGGCTGCATGAGCTGACGGAACTGCCGAGTGCAGAACTGCAGCCAATGCTGAAGCCGACCAACGAACGTAAGATCATCATTCGCCTGCTGAACAACCTCAAAGCTCTGTTCGGCGGTCGCGACGAGTGGCGTTCTGCGTGGAATGTACAGAAGCGTCTCGCGTTGCTGAGTCCTGGATCTTATCGCGAAAAACGAGACCTGGCGATGCTCTCGCTGCGAGCCGGTCGACCGGGTGAAGCAATCTCTCAGCTGGAATCGTGCATTGCCGTCTGTTCGCCGGAAGAACGTCCGGTGCTGCAACAGCAACTCAAAGAAGCGCACCGCGAAGCACCGCTTTACAATTAAGGCGACGCCAGCGTATCTCCTTCATCGTTCTGCTGGCTCGCAGCACATATCAATCAGCGAGTCATCAGGTACAGATGACCATCTTCGGCGCCGATCAACAGATCAAGCTGACCGTTATTGTTCACGTCGATTGATGCCGGGCTGCTGGTGTGTCCGGCCAGCTTTCGCTTGCCAATGGCTCCTCGGTGCTGGAACATCACATTGCCGTCTGAACGCCTGCCCATGTTTTCATACAGATCGGCATTGGTGCTGTTGGTGAGCAAATCCAGATCACCGTCACCATCCCAGTCGACGACATGAAGTTTGCGACGCCCGCTGCCTCCCGCGGATTTCGAGTTCAGTCGCAGGGCATCGCCTTTTTCATCCTCAAATATTCTTCGCCCGGGCTGCAGGTGCAGTCCTGTGTCGTCTCGAGTTCGTTCAAAGAAACTCAGATAACCCTCCCGGTCCAGCATCACCAGGTCAATCAGGCCGTCAGCATTGAAGTCGACGGCTTCGGGCGTTGTTCGCCACTGAGTTACCAGTTCTTTGCCGACGGGGTCCCACCACGTCCACGATGGCTTCGGCGTGCTGCCAGGCCATTCGACAGTGACGGACACTGCTTCTGAAAGTCGTGGTTGACCGTCTGCTCCCGGTCCCAGGTTACGATACCAGACAATTCTTCCCCATATGGAATTTGCCAGAATATCCGTTCTGCCATCGCCATCCCAATCCGCAGCGCTGATCGTTGTGTAGCCCCATTTGGCTTCACAGGGGCCCTGAATGGAACCGTTCGGGCCAGCCATGATTCGCAGTGTTTCGCTGCCGGCTTTCAGTAGTTGCGGTGCTGCCCACTGATTCGGCACTCCACCCTTGTTCTCGAAGAAGCCGATGTAGCCGGCGGTGTTGCCACACAGGATATCTGTGTCCCCGTCGCCATCCCAGTCGGTGCAATACGGCGTGGCCAGGGCTCCAAACTTCAGCCAGTCCGCCTTTTGCCGGAAGTAGACCGGTGGTTTAAAAGTGAGGGTTCCTTCACTGGTGACATTCTCCACGAATGCGACACGTCCGTCTTCATCACCGACAATCAGGTCCACGTCTCCGTCTTTGTCCCAGTCGATGGGTGTTGGCACGATCATCTCCAGATCCATTTGCAGTTCCGCGCCCTCGTCTGTCAGGACTCGTTTTCCGGTTGTAAGTACGATCACACTGTCCGTGCCGGTGTTCTCGAACCAGGTAAACCGGTCCACGAATTCGCCGCATATCAGATCGCGATCACCATCGCCGTCAAAATCCGCCACGCAGGGACTCGGCCAACCGTAGACGTCGACTGCCTTGCCACCAGCGTCTATTTTTTCCGGCGCGCCCCACTGCGGCTTGTCGTCGGACCCACCATTCGTCACCAGGAAGACGTGGCCATGCAGTGGGCCGTTTTCCCAGACGCCGTTGCTGTCCCACGCATCATCCCAGCCGTAGTTGTCCCAGATGCCGAGTCCGATGACGAGGTCGTGATCACCATCATTGTCCCAGTCGACCCGGTGCCACTGATTGGCTCGCGTTTTTTTTGCCGAGGCTACTTTGCGGGGCACTGCAACTTTGATTGGATTACCAAATCTGTGCTTTGGAAAGTCTTCGTATATTGTCGCCGCAGTCATGACGTCGACACGTTCCCCGACATACGAAACTCGAATGCTGTGATGCCCCGGTCCGATCCTGACCGGGGGCTCAAACACTGGCAGCTTCACATTTCCGGACGAATTCTCGAAGAAGTACGTCCCGTTGAACGGCTTGTCCGGACATGACACGACAAGGTCATTGTCACCATCACCATCGAAATCCATCGGCAAAGGATGAGCCCATAGCCCCACACCCAGATCGACAACAAGACCTTTCTGGTTATGCTGCAGAGGCACCAGATCGTAGCCCTCATCAGCTACAGCGATCGCGGCAATGCCAAACAAGGCGATGGTTAAACATATAATTCTGTGGAGCATTGGTATCCTTTCTACGACGTGTCACAATGTTGCATTCTGAAGTGTCTTCACCCGTATTCCAAGTGATGCAAACGTCAGGCGAAGCGACACACGCCGACGACGGATTCGCGCGATTGATCAAGGCGTAAGTCGAATGGCTACACGGGTTGGCCGATCCAACTCACGAAGTTTATTTCAATTCCAGTCCCGTTCCATTAACCGCCCACAATCCTACCTCATCGGTATCTCACTCATGCCACAAATTTCCCGTCGTACAATGTTGTCTGCTTCAGCGGCCGGCCTCCTGGCATCCCAATCACAATTCACTCTTGCCGGCACGGCGCCGCCTGAATTTTCAGTCGGCGAAGTGAAGACGATCAGTCTTCAGTCAGACCGTTACCACGGCTGGCCCACGATGATACGCCGAAAAAACGGCGAACTAATGGTGGTCTGTTCCGGCGGACGAGAGTCACATATCTGTCCGTTTGGTCGAGTCGAATTAATTCGCTCCGCAGACGACGGTAAGACATGGACATACGCCAGAACAATTGTCGATGGCCCGATCGACGACCGTGACGCCGGGATTCTGGAGACAGCGCAGGGGACGCTGCTGGTCACAACGTTTACCTCGCTGGCTTACGAACCGAATTTGAAGAAGGCCGCAGTTGCGGCAGAGCAGGGCAGGGCCACAATGCAGCCGGATCAGTTGGCTCGTTGGCAGGCCGCTCACCGAAGATTGACCGACGACGAGCGGCCCAAGCAACTCGGCTGCTGGATGCTGCGGTCAAAGAACGAAGGTCAAAGCTGGTCACCGGCTTACCGCGTCCCCGTCAACAGCCCCCACGGACCGATCAATCTCAGCGACGGGCGTCTGCTCTACGCCGGAGCGGCGTTGTGGAAAAACGAACGCACTGTCGGCGTATGTGTTTCCGAAGATGACGGAAAAACGTGGAGCAGGGTGTCTGAAATCCCAACACGTTCTGGTGACGACAGCAGCAATTACCACGAACTGCATGCGGTGGAAGCAGCCGACGGCCGACTGGTTGTTCAGATTCGCAATCACAATAAGGCCAACAGTGGGGAGACGCTGCAGACCCATTCCACGGACGGCGGTGAGACATGGGCCGAACCCTATGCGATCGACGTCTGGGGCCTTCCGTCGCATCTGCTTCGGCTTTCTGACAACCGCCTGTTGATGACGTACGGCCATCGTCGAGCACCACTGGGCAATCAGGCTCGCATCAGCACAGATAACGCTCAGACCTGGTCGGACCCCGTGATCATCTACGGTAGCGCGACGTCCGGCGACCTTGGCTATCCGTCAACGGTCGAGGTTGCTGCGAATGAATTCGTCACCGTTTGGTACGAAAAACTCAGCGACAGTGCGTTTGCGCAACTGCGGATGGCGCGGTGGCAGCTCGGATAATCCAACAGCAATATTATGGTGCCCGATTCGCCGGATTTGATTTCGTAGCGCGTGTCACACGGACATGTAGCGGGGCCGGCGAACAATTTCGCAGCTGAACGATGGCGGAAGTCGTGACACTTCAGTGAAGCGCGCTCTAGCCGCGGGCAGCAATCTGGTTCACCGATTCCTGCACCAGGCGACGGGAATCAATGGTGCATGCGATGGCGTTCTTAAATGAACCGGCATCTTTGACACCCTTGAGTATCAATTTCGTCTCACCGCTGGCCGATTTCAGGTGAATGTCGCTGGCACTATAGAAGACGTGGCCCGGCCGCTGGTCTAACTCGACGTCTGCGATGTCCGCGAGAGCGACGGAGGACACCATGCGAGTCCTGCGGGCCGTCCAGACCTGAACATTTCGATTGGTCAGGACGTAACGTTGGCCGAATACTTTCTGCAGGAAATACAGTGGCAGTCCGAGTGGCACTGCCATGAGCGCAAACACATACGAGACCTTCATCAGGCCGAAAGGGCGAATGGGGATAAGTTCGAAGAGCGACCCCAAAACTTGACCGATACCCCACGACGCAAGGGAAGGGTACTCCGTCATCACGACAGCTTCCGATGATGGGCTGACTCCTGAAATCGCCTGAACTGCCATGGGATCGAACTGTTATCAAATAAAGGTGAAAACGCCAAAACGGACGCTGAAAGGTATCAGCAGCACAGCCTGTTTTCTACCGACGGTTTGACCTGGAACGGGCGTTTCGCGGGAAAAAGAAACCCATTCCGGCAGTGACACGGCGGCAAGACGAGGCTTTGCCCGGCTTCAGGCGTGAACCTGCCTCGCCAATCAGCTGCCAGGTGACTTCTCGACCGCCTTTGTTCTTGACTTGTCTTTGTCCCCTGGCTTAGGCCACTTATCGAGATTTATCTTCTTCAGCGTCTCCCCAGTCGCGGCAAACGGTAGTTTGCCCTTCATCACAATCAGGTCCGGTGGCAGACATTCGTTTTCGTTGCACCCCTGGAACTTAACGTGAAATTCCAATTCTGCGTCCAGTACAGTTTCATTTTCGTCGATCTCCAGCAGTCCATACAACAGAACCTTGCCATCGTAAACGTGGTAGGGCTCGGCAGATCCTTCGACCTTCAGCTCATGGTGTCCGGGATACTTGACGCGGGTGAGCTTAATTTTTTGCTTCGACTTCAACGATAACTCTGTCGGTATTAGAAAATCAGGGCTGGAGGGATTTGCATTGATGTGCCAGCCAAATTTGATCTGCAGTTCGACGGCGATGTAGGTCTTTCCGCCCCGGGGAATCTTGTTGAACAGCCGGTAGATCTTAACCTTCAACGGTTTGGGTTTGTTCGGGGGAGCAAAACCGGTTGCCGGAGCATTGGCAGGAATGATCGGCCGGAATGCCGTGCGTTCCCTGGGCTCTCGACGTGCCTCCGACGTGGCCACTGTGGTTTCCTGGAGAGCAGTCAGCAGCCATGTTGGCTTGCCGTATTCCTGACGCTGCACGGTCACCGATGTGGAAGCATCTGTGGCACGTGCGGTCGTTAGGCGGTCCGGCTTTGACAGCCACAAGTGCAGTGCTCGGGCAAGTCCGCTGCAGGACCCCGGTGCTTTTTCCAACGTGGGTGCGAACTGGCTGAGTGTGTCGCGTGCCACCCTGACAAGTTCCGGTGACTCGCGGAGTGCATCAAGTTCCAGCAGGTTGCGGATGGTCACACTGTTGGCCGACGGGAACACGGAATCGTAGGCCGAGCTTGTGCGAGCAATCAGCTTCTCGTGGTTTTTTGCCGTGAAGTAGAATGCGTGCAGCTTTTCATCGTAGAACAGTTCATTCTGCAACTGCGCCAGTTGCCGGGCTTCCGTCAGCCACCGCTCACTTCGGGTTGTTCGGTGCAGTTCCAGCAAGGCGGAAACAAGAAAAGCATAATCATCCAGATAGGCTGAGTATTTGGCGGCACCTTTTCTCCATGTCCGCATTAGACGGCCATCAGCGTCACGCAGATGGGTCAACAGAAAGTCAGCGGCCTTGCCGGCGGCGGCCGTATCCTGTGGGCGATTCAGTTCGCGTCCGCTGACGGCCAGCGATTTGATCATCAAAGCATTCCACGCGGTCAGGACCTTATCGTCCAGTAACGGACGTTCTCGCTGCCAGCGAGCCTTCAGCAGCCGGGATCGCATTACTGCCAGACGGTCTTTGGTCTGCTTTGACTGAAGCTGCCGTTCGTTGATCACATCGTCGACAGACTTTGGCAGGTGCAGCACGATTCCGTGCTCGAACGGGTTCGGTTCTTTGACACCATACACCTCAGAAAAGACAGCTGCATCAGCTTCGCCCAGTACAGCTGTAATCTCTTCCGCCGTCCAAACATAGTACTCGCCTTCAATCGCATTCGTTTCTGCATCCAGGGCAGAACAAAATGCTCCTTCCGGCGTCGTCATTTCATCGTGTATAAAGTCAGCGATGCCCACAGCAACGTTCCTGTAGACATCGTTGTTCGTGATCGCAGCCGTCCGTGTATAGATGCTCAGCATCATCGCCTGGTCATACAGCATCTTTTCGAAGTGCGGAACATGCCAGCGACGATCTGTGCTGTAGCGATGGAACCCACCACCGAGATGGTCGTGAATGCCTCCCTGAGACATCCGCGTAAGAGAATGTTCGACGATCTTCAGCAACTCGCCGTCATCCGTGGATTCATAGAGGTCGAGCACCAACTCCAGACGTGGAACATTTGGGAAACGGGGTTTCCCAGGTCGCTTCACGTCAAAGTCAACACCACCCCATACCGGATCGTACATTTCCCGGATGCGATCAATGGCACCGTTGAGAAGCTCGGCGGCCAGCTTGACGGGTTTCAGTTGCACGCCTGGCTGGCCCATTCTCTGAACCTGGTTCGCAATCATGGATGCCATACGTTCCAGATCGCTTTTGCGTTGATGCCACAGCTCGTCGATTCGCCTGGCCACCGTCAGAAAACCAGGACCACGATCCGGGGAATCATGGGGAGGCAGGTAGGTTGCTCCTGCGATTGGGTTTCCTTCAGGAGTCAGAAACATGGACAGCGGCCATCCGCCACCGCCCGGAGAACCCACCATTTGCTGGTACACCAGCAGACTGGTCATATAAATATCGTCGACATCGGGGCGTTCTTCGCGATCCACTTTTATGTTGACGAAATGCTCGTTCATCCAGGACGCGATGGTTTTGTCTGTAAAAACCTTTCGTTCCATCACATGGCACCAGTAGCAGCTGCTGTAGCCGACGGAAAGAAAAATCGGTTTATTTTCCTTGCTGGCCTTTTCGAAGGCTTCCGGCCCCCACGGATACCAGTCCACAGGATTGTGCGCGTGCAACAGCAGGTAGGGACTTGACTCCTTACTGAGACGGTTGGCCGGCCCGACATGTTCCGCCGGGACGGACGCCTTCCGTGCGCCAGCGGCCTGTTTAGAACCTTCATCCGCCTGCAGCGTCGTCGTGGCGACCGTGCAACACACCCAGACGGCAGACCATCGCAGGGCATTGGCGAATCGTGTTGTATGTATCAAACTCATCAGACTCATCCGAGTGCGTATCAATTCCAATTCTGCCCGCAAAGGCTACAGGCAGACGTACATTTTGCTGCAATTTTCGAACGGAGACAATGGGCAGCCACCCGCCGGAAATGGGACCATATATTCTAACGAACGGCCGTTGAACAAGTAGTCCACGGCGTGATTGCCCGTGTTTTCAGAGCGAAACCAGGACGTCGACAACGCCGAATCGCTGCGCAACAAACAATTACAGAGATGGCACTTGCGCCGTTTCTGCCTGGACATGTCCGACTACCGGAGTGTCCAGGAGCCTCCTGGGGAAGAGTCCGCCGGGTGAATTCCGTAGTTGACGGTTGAATTACTCGATTCAATGAGGCGGCTGTTGGAAATTCGTGAATCTCTGACGATCCAGGGGCCGATGAAACTCATGGGCGACGGTCTCATTTGCGCGCACCTGGTTTATCTTCGGGAAGTCCGGCAGTTCCTGCCGATCATCGCGAGAAACCGAACAGCTGCAGAGGCAGACATATATACGCCACCGACTGAGTCCGGCATGAACGGCAGGGCAGGGAGGCTTCTGAAAAAAATGAAACGATCACTGGCATCAAGTCTGCTTGACCAACTGTCGCATGGTTACCGAATGGATCACAGATTCGGACCGGTCTATGACCACGCGCCGGCGGGAGCGGACGACCTAAACATTATCCGAGGCATTGACACACGTGAAGCCGTCACGCTCAACAGACTGGGCGTCTATTTTCTGCCACAGCTGGCACTCTGGGAACACAGCGAAATCTGCGTGTTCGCTGACGAGTTGGGTATGACTCCGTCAACATTGGCGGATGAGCAATGGGTCGAACAGGCGCAGACATTGTGTCGGCAGCACTCGATCGGACCGTCGAATAATCTTCGTCACTTGCCTGCGTCAGTCGTACGTACCGTGACGTTACTGGGTTGCGCACTTCTGATTGGCTGCCTGTTCGTCTACTGGCTGGGCATTCAGTCCAATCAACCAATTCGCGGTTTGCTTGCGGCCGACATTACGTCATTGCGAGTGCCTGCGGAATCACGGCTTCTGAAATCTCTTGTTCGTCCCGGCGACGAAGTTTTCTCGGGTGACAGTCTGTTGATTCTGGAAAAGACGGAACATCTGGCGACGATCGTACTGCACGAACAGCGTGTGCGCGAGTTGGAGCAACGACTGCAACAGGCGAATGCTCAGGCGTCACTGGATCTGGAATGGCGGACGCGCGAATTGGATCGTGAACTTTCCGATATGCGTACGCGAGCGCAGCTGATTCGGGAAGTGAATCGGACATCGCACGAACAAATTCGTTCCGCGTCGCGGACGAACAGTCAACAAAACGCGACCGGCAGAGACGTATACGCGGTGTCGAAGCCAAAGATCCTGGAAAACAGCAGTGCTGTTCTTAACGCGATGATCTTCATGAGCGGTGAGTCTGGGGAGTCCTCGGTCGAGGTTCACCGACCGCCACGACGACCTTCTCCCGTCGACTCGCGTGCCATTTCGTCATCAGAAGGCGATGGCAACAGCATCCTGAGCATTCAGGCCCGTGATGTCGAAATTCGTTTGCAGAAACTGGAAGAACTGCGAGATTTGCTGCCGCAACAGGTGAGACGAGCTGCGGGCGTGGAAAGCATTCGCATGCAGTTTGAGGAAGCGTCGCAACGACTTGTGGAATTGAAGGCGCTCAACCGCGACGTGGAGGTTATCTGTCCGAAGTACGGTAAGATTGGACAGGTTCGATATAGAGTCGGTGACACGATGTCGACCGGCGAAATCATGCTGAAAATTCTCCATACGGACCAACGCTACGTACTAGTGAACGTGCCAACCCATCGAGTAAACGAAATCGAACCGGACACATCGGTTGTCCTGATCTTTCCAGGTAACGAACGATATCGCGGAAAGGTATGCACCCTGCCTATGCTGGCCGAAGCCCCTGAATCGGGTGGTCAAAGCGTGGCGACAGTTCGTGTGGAACCGTCGGATAAGCTCTGGCCGGAGATTCCGATCGGCAGCCAGATCGATGTGCTTCTGAACGACGACCGAGTGTTTTAACTTTCGACTCAGCATCCTGAGCATCGTACGGCACGAATCGTCCCACCAACTGCTCAGGCAGGCGGAAATAACAATCTGTCCACGCAGACAAACGTGGACGAGCGTCTGGATGCCGATCGTCGTTCCGACGGACTCCTGCCTTACAGCAGTTCGATATCGGCTTCGTCGATCGTGATGGAAGCGCCCTGCTGCAGAAAGTTGACCATAATGGTCAGCCGGTGTTGACTCTTCACCTTGGTGATCGTGCCTGTCAACTCCCGTCCCTTGAGTGGACCGCGGACAATTCTGGCACGCTGGCCGACAATCGGGCGCACTTCTGCCTGAAGATCTTCGCCATGCTCTTCCAGCAGTCGAATCTGAAGCAGATCGGTGACCAGTTGGTCCGCATCGTTAACGACGATACACTTTGAAATACACCCGGTGGCAACGGTGTTGTAGCGATCCTCTTCCGTGCCGAACACAAACACGTAGCCGGCAAACAGCGGCACGAAGCTGGTGCGAATACGACCTTGAGGCGACCTCGTGCGATTGGGTACCATCGGTCCGTAATGGGCGATGTTCTGGACCCGCAGCCGTCGCATCAGGTCTTTTTCGCGTCGCGACAGAGTATACATCGCAAACCACTTACCATCGGGACTTACGGCCGATGTGTTTTCGAGCAGTTCTTCCGGGAAGAGGTCCGGTTCCTTTTTCAGGATTGGCATTTCCAGCTACGTCCGTGGCCGTGAGTATGAAAATTCAGGGAGTTTCGCGGCAAACGAGCGATCTTGAACCTGAATTCCGGGTTTGTACACAACACGTTGGGATTAACAAGTCGATTTTCGAATTGGTTCCATTGTCAGGTACCGAGGTTTTTTTGAATGTTTGTTATTCTGGGCGGAAACGGGTATGTCGGCAGCTCTTTTCAGAGATCTTTGTCGGCAGCGGGGCAGGGCTTCGCGGTCGTATCACGTGACCAGGTCGACTACTCCAGGCCCGAAGCCTTGCTGACCTACCTGCGCGACACGAGTCCCACGTTTCTGATAAACGCTGCCGGATACACGGGGCGGCCAAACGTCGACGCCTGTGAATTGCATAAGGCTGAATGCCTGGCAGGGAACGCGGTCTTACCGGGCATCATTCGAGAGGTGTGCGAGCGTCTGAAGTTGCCGTGGGGACACGTTTCCTCAGGTTGCATTTACACCGGTTCCAGACCTGATGGGTCCGGATTCACAGAGGACGATGCTCCTAACTTTTCGTTTCGGCAGAACAACTGCAGTTTTTACTCCGGATGCAAAGCGCTGGGGGAAGAGGTACTGGTTGGGGCAGAACAGTGTTTTGTCTGGCGGCTGCGAATTCCGTTTGATGAGCATGATTCGCCGCGAAATTACATTTCCAAAATGATGCGGTACGATCGTCTGTTGAGTGCAACCAACAGTCTGTCGCAACTTACTGAGTTCGCGAACGCCAGCATTGCCTGCTGGACCAAACGAGTTGACTTTGGAACTTACAATCTTACGAATCCGGGATGTGTCACGACACGCGAAGTGGTCGATCTGATTGCCCGGCACGGCCTGTCGGATAAACAGTTTTCGTTCTTCGAGTCCGAACAGGAATTCATGCAGCAGGCTGCCGCGACACCTCGATCCAATTGCATTCTCGATGTCAGCAAGGCCATGGCCGCGGGTTTGTCCCTGAGCCCGGTTCATGAAGCTGTTGAAAAGGCGTTGAACGATTGGAAACCACGATGAAGTCTTCGGTGCGTTTTGTGATGGTGCCACTGCTTTGCCAGACCCTAAATGGGGGCGGAGGGCTTCCGACTTTCAGTTGCCGAGCGTTAGGTGGAACAGATCGTCGAAGACCGCTCGAACAGACCAGCGAAGATGATTTGAACAGACTGTCACGGACCGTTTGAAGTTGGTTGCGGCCATGCCGTATTGAGAGCAAGGAACATGAAAACACTTTTAGTCACTGGTGGGGCGGGGTTCATTGGCAGCTGTTTTATACGACGGGCTGTTGGCCGCGCTGACACGATGGTCATCAACCTCGATAAATTAACGTATGCCGGCAATCCAGATTCGCTGCCGAGTTCTGACGGACAGCACCATCGACTGGTGCAGGGCGACATCGGCGACCGTGAACTTGTGAGATCGTTGCTGTCTGATCATCAGCCGGTGGCCGTTGTCAACTTTGCCGCTGAGTCTCATGTTGACCGTTCCATCGACGGACCGCTGGAGTTTGTACAAACGAACGTCGTGGGTACATGTCGGTTGCTTGAGGAAGTCCGGTCGTACGTGGCAGAACTTGACGATAATGCGAAGCAGGCGTTTCGCTTTCTGCACGTCTCGACCGACGAAGTCTACGGCTCACTGGGCGACACCGGTTTGTTCACGGAAGATACGCCGTATTCGCCAAACAGTCCGTATTCAGCGTCAAAGGCGGCATCCGACCATTTCGTCAGAGCGTACCTGCACACCTACGGTCTGCCGACCGTGATGACAAATTGCAGCAATAACTACGGTCCGTATCAGTTCCCGGAAAAACTTATTCCGCTGATGATTCTAAACACCCTGGAAGGAAAACCGCTTCCGGTGTACGGTGACGGGATGAACGTGCGGGACTGGCTGTTTGTCGAAGACCACTGCAAGGCCATCGAAACGGTGCTTGAGAACGGTCGCGTTGGTGAGTGCTACAACGTGGGTGGCAACAACGAACAGACAAATATCGACATCGTCACAACGATTTGCCGCACAGTCGACAGACTTTGTCCGGACCTGCCGCATGCCCCCTGCGAATCGCTCATCACATACGTGACCGATCGGCCAGGCCACGACCGTCGCTACGCGATCGACGCTTCCAAGATCAGAAACGAACTTGGCTGGCAGCCCGAACAGAATTTCGCAGGCGGCATCGAACAGACGGTGCAATGGTATGTCGACAATTCAAGCTGGATAGAACGTGTTCAAAGTGGCGACTATCGTCGCGAACGACTGGGACTGGAATCCAAATGAGCTATTTCAAAAAAGGCATCGTACTGGCTGGTGGTACGGGTTCGCGTCTGTTTCCGTTGACGCTTGGTATCAGTAAACAGATGGCTCCGGTTTACGACAAGCCGATGATCTATTACCCGCTGTCCACATTGATGTTGGCGGGCATCCAGGACGTCCTGGTAATTTCCTCGCCGAGAGACCTCAGCGGTTTCCAGAAGTTGCTGGGGGACGGTTCACAGTGGGGGATGAAATTTTCCTATATTAAACAGGAAAACCCGGAAGGGCTGGCTCAGGCTTTCATTCTGGGTGCGGACTTTATCGGCGACGAACACGTCTCGTTGGTTCTGGGCGACAACATTTTCTATGGACGTGGCTTTCAGGACATCCTCAACAGTGCTTCGTCTCTACAGGAGGGTGCGACGATTTTTGGCTATGAAGTTCGTGACCCCGAACGATACGGCGTCGTCGAATTCGATGCAGATGGCAAAGCTATTTCCCTGGAGGAAAAGCCGCAGCAACCGAAATCCAACTTCGCTGTGCCTGGACTGTACTTCTACGACAACGATGTTGTTGAAATCTCTCGCAGTCTGACGCCGTCGCCGCGCGGTGAACTGGAAATCACGGATGTCAATCGCGAATACATGCACCGCGGGCGTCTGTGCGTGGAAACTCTGTCTCGCGGATTTGCGTGGCTGGACACGGGTACACACGACTCTTTGCTGGACGCCGGCAATTTTGTGGCAGCGATCGAAAAACGAATGGGGCTGAAGATCTCCTGCCCGGAAGAAATCGCCCTCCATCGTGGTTTTATTGACCGCAGCCAACTGCTGAGTCTCGCCGCAGACTACAGAAACGAATACGGCGACTATCTGCTGTATGTGGCCAATCGCCCGACACGCTGATTCAAGACGGGGCCTGTCGCAGCAGGATAGACAGGGTCGGACCAGCGACACAGCATCGGCTTACTAAACAGCAACAGCAGGACACACCCGGAAGAATCATCGCGACACTCCGTCGGCGATTTTCACAAAGCTCGTCGGGCAGATTTCAGAAACCGGAACGAATTTCGCCACCGATCGGAATCCCAACAACGGGTACGATTCACAGATAGAGCAGTTTACGAATTGACGGCACGGGTTCTGGCTCGTGGGGCAGACGTCCTGCTGTCAAAACACGTGAACGGCAGCTATGAGTCTGCGGATTTCGCAGTAGATACCAACAGCCTCGGCCTCTTGTTTCCATGAACTTCAACCGCAGTTCCAGGTGTCTGTCCCGTCACTCCGGACGCCTTCTGAAATTCTCCATACATGCTGTTCCGCGTACTTCATCCTAAGCTACGCAGCGACATCCACTTCACTTAATGCAAACGGAGTCTGACGACGATCGAAACAGTAGCTGGGGGCAGGGCGGGGCAGTTCCTGTTAGTGCAACGACAACGACGATCAATTGCGGTCTGCGGCGCGAATGTGCCTGGTCAGAACATCGTTCAACTGCTTCAGGCCCTGCTGGCGATCAATTTCATAGAAGCCGCTGTGATAGTGTATAATTTTTCCCTCAGGAGAAAGCACGACCCACAGTGGCAGTTGACCGGCCGAGTCGCGTGGATCACCAAATTCTCGCAGCAATGCCCCGTCGTCGTAGCCGATCGCATAACTGAGATTCATGAACTCGGCCAGCTTTCTGGCCGTTCGCTGACCGGCACGAGCAGTCTCCCTTTGCAGCAGCGCCCGATTCATGGCCACTCCGATAACCTCCACGTTCATCTGCTTATATTTGTTGAACAGGAATTCGAGGTAGCCGACCTGGCCATAGGGTTCAGACAGTGGTTTCTCCGCGTACTTCCAGAAGTGAAGCACAACAATTTTTCCTCGCAGCGATTTGGACGAGAGAATACCGCCGCCAATCAGGTTCAGTGAGAATTCCGGTGCAGCACGATCAAGCAGTTGCTTCTGCCGGTCCATCGTTTGAGCAATCCGTCGTGCCTGTTGTTCTACATTGCGGCGGATTCTCAGAACGGATTCCTGCAATGGCGTGTCGGCAGCGAGCGCTGTTAACGATGCTAACCGAGGTTTCGCATCGTCAACCTGTCGAGGTGACAATTCTGACAGCTGAGTATCGGACCTGCGTTTTAGTGCCGCCTGCAGCGTCAATAGTTCGGACCGCAGCTGACCAACGCGGTCTGAAATATGATCGTCCAGAATTTCAGATGAGGTTTGATTCAAATTGAGTTCAAAGCGAACACCCTGTCCCATGAAAACGTCCTGATTCGCCTTCAGCAGGGAGCCTGATTCCACGGAAACGTTTAACGTTTGCCGACGCCCACGTCGTTCACGTGCTTCAATCGTCCATGCAGCATCGGTGCCGGACTGAGTGGCCGTGATTTCGTAAGTCCAGCCATCTTCACTCCATTGGCTGCCGACAGCTGCACCTTCCGGTACGTCCAGCACAAGTGCTGGCAAAGGCAGCGTGTAAGTGCTGCCGTCATAATCATAAATCAGATGAGGTGCGACACCGTTCAAGGCAACCTGCCCGAAGCTTTCCGGCCATGGACAACCGTCGCGTTCATCGTCCAGCACGGCGAAGAAGGGAACGGCTCCATCACGCAGCAGCAAAGCCTCAAAACGCCTCAGAATCTGAGACTCACCTCTTGTCTGCTGGGAAAGTGCACCGGAAAACCGCACGACCTTTAGTCCAGCAGCCTGAGCATCGATCATGAAGATAAGGGACGTCACGAACAGGACCAGAGCACGGGAACAAGTCATAATCTGCTCCTGGGGAGGGGTTTTTGAGGGCAGGGCGGCATCTGAGTGACGGAAAGATTCGCTATCCGTGGCAGAACTATGTCAGAAAGTAAACTTATTGGCAACGGGTTGCGACACTCTGAAGTTATCATACGCCAACGGGCGGATTAGGCTTCGCATCGATTCCCGGTGTTCGTCTATAATGAAAAGTGACTGAGGCGGTACGGATTCCTGAGGATCGGCGACCGCTTCCCGTTCTTAAGTGTTTATTATTACACGCGTCAGGAAATCGGCTTCTTCCCAAAGATCATGCCGCTGTCCGGTCCGAATCGGCAGTGATTTAGTGGCTTAAAATCAGGAGTGGGTGTTGTGAGTGAAGGACAAATGACGGTCGGCAATTACGAACTTCGCAACTGTGTCGCATCGGGAACGTCGACGCAGATATGGGAGGTTGTGGAAGCCGGTACACCGATGCAGCTGGCAATGAAACTCATGCTGGATGACGCTCGCAAGGACCCCATCGAAAAAGCAGTACTGAAACACGAATTCAAGGTTGGTAAGTCGCTGCAACATCCGTCATTTCTTCAGTTCCGCGATCTTGAGATCAATCGCGATCATATCTTCTTCACGATGGACTTTTTCCGATCGCCGAGCCTGAAGACTCATATCACATCAAATCTGCCAGCAATCCAATCTGTCTTTCCGAAGCTGGCAGAAACACTGGTTCAGGCGTTTCAGTATATGCACGAAACCGGCTGGCTTCATCGCGACATCAAACCGGACAACATTCTTGTCAACAAGGCGGGGGAAGCCCGTGTCATCGACTTTTCGCTGTCGTCGAAGGTTTTGGGGACGGTCGGCAAGCTGTTTTCCGGAAAGCAAAAAGCAATTCAGGGAACACGCACCTATATCGCGCCAGAAACGATCCTGAAAAAGGTACCGACTGAACAGACAGACATGTACAGTCTGGGTGTCAGTTTCTACGAAGTGCTGACCGGCCAGCCACCTTTCGCCGGAGACTCGCCCAGTGCCTTGCTGAAGAAACATCTGGGAGAAGATGTTGTGGCGCCGTCAATTCACAATACAAACGTCACAAAAGAACTGGACAGAATCATCGTGCGGATGTTGGAAAAGAGCCCTGCAAAGCGATTCGCCAATATGCAGGAGCTGGCCAGCGCCTTCCGGACCGTAAATTGTTTTGAAGTCGATCCGTCGGAATTGCACGAACAAACTCAGATAGATCTCAAAAAGAAACAAGAGGATTCCATTGACCAGAGACTGGACAGTCGCGCTGACGCAGATCGGGTGTCGCGAGGAATTGTTGCCCCCGTCAAGCACAAGAAAAAAATCAAGGTCAGCGAGAAGCTGTTGCGTGAGGAAGAGCAACGTAAGGCAGCGTTGGCCGCCAAACAGCAAGGCACCGTTCCACAGCAGCCGATGTATCAGCCGCAGATGCCGATGCAGCCGGGAATGTATCCCAATCCGCCAATGCAGCCAGGCATGATGTATCCGGCGATGCCAGGTCAGCCGATGCCGCCTGGTTATCAAGTGCCGCCGCAACAGATGCCGCCGCAACAGATGCCGCCGCAACAGATGCCGCCGCAACAGATGCCACCGCAGCAGATGCCACCACAGCAGATGCCACCACAGCAGATGCCATCCGCTCAGCCCGGCATACCACAGCCGTCTGGGCAGACACTCAGTGCACCGCCACCGGCTGGCCAGATCCCAGCCAAGAATCCGGAAGAGGTCACCACCGAAGACCTGATGGATCTGATGGCAGAACTCGAAATCGAGTAGCACATTGCGAATAGCATCAGCCAGGTCATCACTGAGAATCCGGCTATCGGCGTTTTCTGTGGCCATCGATCGTCGATAGAATCCACTTCCACGTGACGACTCTGCGATGGCCGAATCGTTTCACAAGATGTATCCCGTTCAACGACAGCACTCATTATGGCCCCACAGCATCAGCTTCCCTTCGAAAAACCAATTTACGAACTCGAAGCACAGCTTTCCAAACTGGAAGCCGAACCCAATCCGACGCCTGCTGTGCAGGAAAGCGTTCGTCGAATGCGGGTCGAACTCACGCAGTTGACTCGCGAGCGTTATGAGAATCTCGACCCCTGGGATACTGTCCAGGTGTCGCGACATCCGGAACGGCCTCAAACGCCCGATTATATCGAACTGGTTTTCGACGAATTTGTTGAGCTGCATGGTGACAAGTCATTCGGTGATGATCGGGCCATCGTCACGGGCTTCGCCAAGCTCGACGGTCGCAAGGTCATGCTTATCGGTCATCAGAAGGGACGCACTCTGAAAGAACGTAATGAATGCCTGTACGGCTGTGCTCATCCGGAAGGCTACCGCAAAGCTATGTCCAAAATGGAGATGGCTTCACGGTTCGGCATTCCCATCATCTGCCTGATCGACACTCCAGGTGCGTACCCAGGCATCGGTGCGGAAGAACGAGGTCAGGCCTACAATATCGCGGTCAACCTTCGCGACATGTCGACTCTGGAAGTACCGATCGTTTGTGTGGTGATTGGCGAAGGCGGATCGGGCGGAGCTCTGGGCATCGGGATTGGAGACCATGTAGCGGTTCTGCAGTATGCGTATTATTCGGTGATCAGTCCGGAAGGATGTGCTGGTATTCTGTGGAAGCACTCCAAACACGCCGACAAGGCAGCTCGTGCATTGCGATTCACCAGCAAAGATCTGGTGGAATTGGGCATTATCGACGAAGTCGTTTCTGAACCACTCGGAGGTGCCCATCGCAACCATCGCCAGATGGCCATGACGCTCAAAGGCACTCTGGTCGAGGCGCTACAATCGCTCGAAGGCCTGCCCAAAGATGAGCTCCTGGATCGCCGCTACAATCGGTTTCGAAAGATTGGCGTATTTGAGGAAGGAGTGGTTGCGTAGGCCAGACGCCTGCCGAACTCCACCCAGCCATCGCGTCGCTGAATTCCAGACGTGCCGGCAACGGCACCAAACGTCGAATTGGACGTCGCAGGGCAGTTCT
>JBDONA010001047.1:0-4901 GCA_039831575.1 Fuerstiella sp.
GGATATCCCGCATGCCATTCAGTTCTCCGAATGGAGAAGAATACACCAGGCATACGCCATGAAATGTCACTTCATGACCAGAGGATCGCCAGGAACCGATTCATGAAATACGACTGTAGTACTAGGTGGCACCCTGCTGTTCCAGCCATTCTAGAAATCCATCAATATAGGTTTGCCAACTAACGATACAACCTGCTTCGGCGTGAAACACCGAGGCAGGTTGGTGGCTGGTCAGACTGCGTCGGTACTTTCGACCTTTGAGGAAACGGTAGGTCGCCAAGAGAGCGACAAACGATCATTCTGGCCAGGAAACGTTCAAATCCCGTCAACAGTCGAAGTCGCAACCATTGACGGGATTTGGAGTTACAAAGATAGTCGGGGCAACAGGATTTGAACTATTTCAAGAATCGTTGATTTCTCAGCTCAGCAGATACGACGATTCTGCTCTGTCAGCCATACTTGGCCAAATGTCGGTGGATTCCAACAAAACGTATGGAACAGATGACACGGATTTCGTGCGTCATCAAACGTATGGGAATTCAGGAACCGTGGGATCGGTCAAAATACGGTCGTTTCTCGGCGTGTGTCGTAAATGGTATGAGTTGATGAAAGAATTGCGGACTTGTTTCGCCTTCCGAATTCACATTCCAGGCCCGCTGCTAATCATCACCGGCGCACATCGGCATGGGAACGTTGCGTACCATTTGTGAGTTGTGAAATCTATCCGTGTTTTGCAATCCAGTACGTTTCAAGTTCACTCACCATCGCCAGAAAAAAGCGAGCGAGCGAAAGTGACCATGGCCTTCGCACACTTGCGTCAATGATTGTTCTATATTCTATATAGAGTGAATGTTTTGGTGCTGAAATCAAGACTACTATCAGTCGGGTATCTAATCGACCCAGGTATCCGATCGAATCGCTCAGTTGCATTCATCCCGCACTAAAATCCAACGCATTGAAGTACAACCTCATGAAAACAGCCAAACTCTTTCTTTTCTTCACGCTTTTATGCGGCTCCACCTTCGCCAATGATCGTCCCAACATCCTGATCTACGTCGCCGACGATCAGTTCCTTTCGAGTGTCGGTTGCTTCGGCGCTGACCCGAGCTACACGCCAAACATCGACCGCCTGGCTCGCGAGGGAGCTCGCTTCACAGAGTGCTTCACGCCATCATCCATTTGCACGCCAAACCGTGGTGTCTTGCTGTCCGGGATGTACCCACTGAAAAATGGCGCCCATCCCAATCACTCGGGATTCAAGGATGGCATCAAGTCGCTGCCCAACTATATGAAGAAGATCGGTTACCGAGCCTGCATCGTGGGCAAGGACGGTATTCAGAAACCCAGTGATCTGTACGAATGGGAATTCCGCATTAAGAAGTCGGAGGAACATGTGTCTGGGGCGAACGAACCCCATCAAGACCGTCATCGTAAGACGCGATTCGATGAAGTCGCAAAATTCCTGTCCAGTAAAGACGACCGACCGTTTTGTCTGTTCCACGCCGCATCGCTACCGCACGGCCCTGATCTGAACGAGATTTCCAACGGCTTGAAAGGATACAATGCCAACAACTTCCTGATGGATGCGGAATTGGGGCAATACCTCGAGTTGCTGGAGAGCCAAGGCCTCGACAAGAACACGGTCGTGATTTACTTAAACGACAACGAAGCTCAAAGCGACCGGACAAAGTACACCCTTTACGACACCGGTATTCACATTCCGATGGTTGTTCGATGGCCCGGCAGGGTCAAGCCGGCTACAGACATCGATCCGATGGTCAGCACGGTGGATATGTTGCCGACGCTGATCGAGATTGCCGGTGGAGAGGTTCCCCAAGCTGTTGATGGAGTCAGCATGCTGGGCGTTTGGGACGGGAAAGTGAAAGAGCTACATAACGAATTGTTCTTCAGCTACACCGGCGTCATCGTAAACGACTCCGGGCGCAATGAGATTCCGTTTCCGATTCGTGCCGTGCGAACCAGTGACTTCAAGTACATCCGCTATCTCCGAAATGAAATCGGGCACCCGAAAAAAAAAGGCGCAATGTTTCCTGCGGAAGAACTCTTTGACCTCCGCAGCGACCCAGGCGAACAAAACAATCTGGCAGACTCTCCCGAACACCAGGAGCAGAAGGCTATTCTGAGTCAGAAGGTCGATACCTGGATGGTGGAGATGAACGACAAAGGAGTGGAGTCAGAGGTAGCCGCTCTGAAAAAGTACCCCCGAGGAAATAGGTAGTCGCCTTTCGCTCCGCGAAAGTACCGCTGCCGCATCAAAAACGCCACAGCCGGCGAGTTCCCGATGCAAAAGAGGCAGAACTGCGGCCAAGTCAATCATGCCGTAGAAGCTGATGAACGAAGCCACGATCAAGGATTCGTTGAACCCGTCCTTCCCGAGCGCTCGATCTCGATCATGTGGAAAACATCGTCCAGACCCTCGGTATTGACGAGAGCCAAGTCGGAGCCGTTCGGGCCGTTGTGCGCCATGACGGCATTGGTCACGGTGGCAGAAATGGTTTTCCAGTTATCGCTCCCGGTGCAGGTCACGCCAATAGCGGTAGCAAGACTGCCGCCTCCGGCATCGTATTGCACGTCCCACGTCGAGCCGGCCACATCGTCGTAGTAGATTACCTTCAGGGTTACCTGCTCCGCCGGATCGGCAAAGAAGCCGGCATCACTCGTGAAGTACATGGCGTTCTTCTGTCCGGTCAGTCTCATCGCGTCAAATCCCGCCCGATTTTCACTTAAGGTATGGACCAGATAACACGGAATTCGTGCGTTGAAAAAGGTATGAGTTTCCAGGAACAGAACTATCAAAGGGTGGTTTCTTGAACGAGCGACCAAACGTATGAGTTTCCGGGAAGGGCCTGCTACAACTCCGTGAGATTAGATCATAGGGCTTTCGCTTCAATACGATGTGCCAGATCATATAACGCTGGTTCAGGAACATCTTCTGGACGGTGGCACCTTCTAGTCATCACTGACACGTAGGCATGGGGCCGGTACGTCGGATCGACGGCAGAGCCCCGACGTTTGCTCGCTGCAAGGCGGTGTTCCCACAGCTTCTCGGAAAAGAACGGCAAAGTGAAAGCGATTCCTCGCGTGGCCATTGCCACACGGAGAATCGTTTTCACTACAATGAGGCGGAATCAGTTTGCACGGCTGCCTTGGTGCTGGAAATCAACTTTCCTATCAGTTCCAATTTCCTATCAGTAGGCTAGGGAAAGTGCAACAGAGAGTAGACCGCCGAACGGTCAGTGTTTCGGCACTGATGCGTGGTAAGGGTGAAACGGTGCGGTAAGAGCGCAACAGCGATCGAGGTGTCTCGATTGGCTTGGTAAACCACATCCGGAGCTAGACCAAACAGGGTGCAGTGTCTCGGCCTGGCCGAGCACACGAGGCGGCTCGTCTCGGTATGACATCCGGGTAGGTTGCAATGGCGGCGGCGAGCAATCGCCGTGCACAGATAAATGATCGTGGTCACAAACACTTTGTGTTTGCGTCACAGAACCCGGCTTACAAACCCACTCACGTTGTTTTTCTATTTATCGCACACCCTGTGGCGATTCACACATGCATGACGTCAGCTCTCTCCCTCCGCTCATTACTAATGACGCCGTGGTCTTTGGCATGCTGATGGGGCTGCTGATGTTGGTCTTCAAGACCTCGGAGATGCCGCAGTTCAAGAAGTTCTATGGCATCGTGCCGGCGCTGTTGCTGTGCTACTTCCTGCCCTCGTTGCTGAACACCTTTGGGATCGTCTCGCCGGGGTGGATCGATCTGCCGCCGGCTCTGGAACACCTCAAGAACCTTGGCCATGACACCAGCGGGTTGCACAGTTTGCACGACTTCAAGGAGTACGTGGTGACGAACTTTGACAAGGATCAGTTAAAGCAGGAGTTCGGGGCGTTCAAGGGTGAGTCAAAGCTGTACTTCGTCGCATCGCGTTTTTTGCTGCCGGCCTGTTTGGTGCTGCTGACACTCAGTATTGACCTCAAGCAGATCATTCGGCTCGGGCCGAAAGCGTTGATCATGTTCGGTACCGGTACGATCGGTGTGGTTCTCGGCGGCCCGCTGGCGATCCTGATCATGAGTTGGATCGCTCCCGGTGTGCTGCACCCCGAGGGTGGCGAGGAGGTTTGGCGTGGTATGACCACGGTTGCCGGCAGCTGGATCGGTGGTGGTGCCAATCAGACCGCGATGTACGAAATGTGGGGCACTCCCGAGAACCCGATCAGCAGCCGGATGTACGGTGTGATGATCACCATCGATGTGCTAGTTGCCGAGCTGTGGATGGTATTCCTGTTGCTGGGGGTCGCCAAGTCGGATCAGCTTGACAAGTTCTTCAATGCCGATTCCTCATCGATCACCGAGCTGAAGGACAGGATGCATGAGTTCAGTCAGCGGGTGGCACGCATCCCTTCTTTCACCGACATGATCATCATCCTTGGTGTCGCCTTTCTGGCCACCGGTGTGTCGCACCTGAGTGCTGACATCATCGCCCCCTGGATAGAAAATAATGCTCCCGATCTTGACCGATTTAGTCTGACCTCCAAGTTCTTCTGGCTGATCGTCACGGCGACCACCCTTGGTCTCGGCCTATCGTTCACCAAGGTTCGCAACTACGAGGGAGCTGGTGCCTCGAAGATCGGCACAGTGTTTATCTTCATTCTTGTTGCGACGATCGGTATGAAAATGAACGTCTTAGAAATCTTCGACTACCCAGGTTTGTTCGCCGTCGGATTGATCTGGATGCTGTTCCATGTCGGCTTGCTGGTGATCGTCGGAAAACTGATTCGGTCGCCCTACTTCTTCCTGGCCGTGGGCTCGAAGGCAAACATCGGTGGCGCTGCCTCGGCCCCCGTAGTCGCAGCGGCTTTCCATCCCAGCTTGGCACCAGT
>JBDONA010000236.1:0-4900 GCA_039831575.1 Fuerstiella sp.
AACGATGGCGGCAACCGTCAGTCGTATGATCTTGCCAGGATTTTCTCGAATCACTTCCTCCGTGCTGCCGTTGTCGTATGTCGAAGAAATGATTTCCTTTTCATAGACCGGTTGGGTGCCGCCGACGCCTCCCCCCACCCGGCATTGGCATCAAATCCCACTTCGCCTGCGGGCGGGGTACCGCCCGTCTGAGTCACAGTTTCAATATCTTCCGTTCGTTTGACCTTGCCATCGGGATCAAAAATCTGCTCGGTTCTTGTGGATTCCCGAAAGTCGATGTCCGCCGTGACACGGACCACGGACTTTCCCTCGCCCAGCAGCAGCGTCAGCATCGATTCTGCTTTGGCAGCCAGACTCAATTCCACGCGGCGTCTGAATTCGAAGTGGCCGTCCATCGTCGATCCCACGCCATTGGATGCGTTGAACTGCCGTCCATCCGTGTCCATCAGCGAAATACTCTCCGGAGACAGCCCTTCCACCGCACGCGACACCAGTGAGATAATGCTTTCTGCAGTTGCCCCGGTGATGCCGGATGACGCGGGATCGATAATGATACTGGCTGTCGTGGGCGTTTTTTCGTCGACGAATGGTGACGGATCCGGCTTGCTGATATGCACGGTGGCTGAACGAATGCCGCGTATCTTGGAAATGGACCGAGCGACCCGGAATTCCAGTTGCCGACGACGCCGATCCGCCTCATCACTCGGTGAACCCGGAAAAGCTCCGGACACGCTGCTATCCGACTCGGCGTCCGGTTCCCAGACATCTTTCAACGCCAGCCGCGCGCGACTGACGTCGCTGCGAGGGACTGAGACCGCTGAACCGGAAAAGTTGAGTTCAGTGTCGATCTGTTCGGTTTCCAGAACGCCGACAATCTCAGCAGCGCGCTGGGGAGACAGCTGATTCAACAACACCACATAGTCGGCGCGAGTGGCCCAGATGAACGTGCCAATCACACCGGCAACGCACGCGACAGCACTGATGCCAATGCGCTGCGCATTGGTCCAGTGGCTCCATAGAGTCAGAATCTGTTGTTTGAATGTGTCGAACAATGCCATCATTTCCTACCCTACATCTGCATTCACATGACTTCCTGATACGATGCGATCAGACGGTCTCGAATCTCCATCACCAGTCGAAATGCCAGGTCTGCCTGGGAGGCCGTCAGGACTACGTCATGAATGCTGTCGGTTTCTCCCGTTATAAGTTGTTTGACGCTCTCCTCGACGCGGCCCTGTCGATTGTCGGTTTCCTGAATGAGGTCCTTGATCATGTCCGCAAACGGCAGTTCGTGACCACCTTTGCCGACACCCACTGGCTGAGCAGCCGACGAGCCGGGTCCGACCGAAGTGATTGCTGAAATTGGCAGTGCCATGGTTTCGACTGTCGCACGATTCGCTGTCTTAAATTTCCGCTGCGTCCCGAAGACCACCTGCCGCAAGATTCTGATGCAGCGTCACACGGGTTAACTCACTATCCCAGTCCACGTAACAGTGACAGTGCCTGTTCGGCCATCTGTCGAAAAGATTCCATCGACTTCAGGTTTGCTTCATAGGCCCGACTGGCGGTCACCAGATCGACCATTTCATGAGGTAACGTGACGTTGGGCATCAGAACGTAGCCATCTTCGCGAGCATCCGGATGGCCCGGGTCATACACCAGCGGTAACGGAGAATCGTCTGTCGTGATGCCGAGAACCTGGACCCCACCAAGCTGCGGACTTCTCTGCTGCCCCCCCGGTGCGAACTGATCCATGGCGGTCTGGAAACTCACGCGTTGACGTCGATACGGACCACCGCCCGGTGTACTGGTCGAATGTGCGTTGGCGATGTTATGCGCCACGACTTCCATGCGGAGCCGTTCCCCCGCCAGACCGGATGCACTGATCTGCATGCCGGAAAGGATTCTTTCCAACGACATCTATTCCCCCCCCTGTACAGCCTTTCACTCCTGGCCAACCGCCGCTTACGGTCCGCCTTCCATGGCTCGTCTCATTTGATTCATATCCGTTCCGATCAGCTGCAGATACAGCTGCTGCAACATGGCGTTCTTGTTCAACAGTCCGAGTTGCTTATCGATATCAACGTTATTACCGTCAGCTCGTGAAGTCAGCCTTGGTGTCTGTGTCACCGAAATCTCTGCCGGTCTCCCGATTGACTTTCCCTTTTTTGTAATTTCTGCGGCCAACGCGTCTTCAAACTTCAACTCCAGACTCTTGTAATCAGGCGTATTGGCATTGGCGATATTGTTACTGATCACTTGTTGCCGCTGCTCAGCAGCGGTCACCAAACGTTTCAGCAGATCGACTTGATTACTCTGGATAGCCATGTCGTCTAAATCGGATCATGTCGTGTGACTGATGCAATCAATACAACCCGCAAAGCTTCGCGCGGCGGCGATCGCGCATCGCGGTGCAGTGTTTTCCCTGGTGCCGTGAGGGATATCACTCAAACGCCGAACCCTCGACAGAGCATGTCTGGAAGATTAGATTTGTCGAGTTATTCGGGCCGGACGCGTCACGAAGTCAGTTATTCAGCCTTCCACGAGAGCCATTGTTATGTCATCAGATTCATCCGTTTCGCGACGAACTCTGCTTGCCGGTGGAGTTGCTGCTGTGGGCACGTCCGTGCTTGGCGCCGAGAGCTCAGCAGCAGCCTTCGACGACGCACCGTGGATTGATGCCCATTCGCATATCTGGACGCCGGACACCAGTCGGTACAAACTGCAGCCGGGTATGACGGTCGAAGATCTGGCGCCAAAAAGTTTCACGGCTGACGAATTGATGGCGATTGCTCGGCCTGTCGGCGTCGGGCGAGTCGTTTTGATCCAGCACACCTTATTCCATGGTTATGACACGTCGTACCTGACGGATGCCTGGCAACGGTGCCCGGACGTGTTTCGCGTCGTGGGCATGGTCGATGACCTTCGACCCAACGCGGGCAGGGCCATGCGGCAGCTTCTGCAACGGGGCGTTACGGGGTTCCGCATCGTGCCCCGCACGGGCATCACCGCTTGGCTGCAGACCGACGGTATGACGGAAATGTGGAAAACTGCGGCACAGACAGGGCAGTCGATCTGTTGTCTGGTCAATCCCGTCAACCTGCCCGAAGTCGGTGCTGCCTGTGTCCGGCATCCCGATACACCTGTGGTTATTGACCACTTCGGCCGAGTGGGAATCGACGGGCAGATTCGCGACGCCGACGTCAACCAACTGTGTGCTCTTTCAAAGCACACAAACGTCAAAATCAAAATCTCGGCGTACTATGCACTGGGAAAGAAGAAGCCGCCGCACTACGAATTGATTCCGATGATCAAACGGCTGTACGAAACATTCGGTGCTGATCGCTTGATGTGGGCCAGCGATTGCCCCTATCAGCTTGACGGCGACAACAATTATGCCGCATCGATTGCTCTGATTCGCGACGTCATGGACTTCGTCACTGACGAAGAACGCCGCAAATTGTTGCGAACGACGGCACAAGAGACGTTTTTCTTCGATGCATGACTGGGCTGACGCTGCTGCGCATGCCCCTGGCGGTGGGCGAGAAAATGCCGTATTTCGCTTCTCAGCGTTGGCGGCCCGTCAAAACGAAGAAAAACCGCTACGCGCAGCACGCGAAGCGGTCTTGAATGTTGTCAGTGATCCGTGTCGCAGCGTGTTAAATCACGCCGCCATGTACACGATATGGTGTGGCAAGGTCGGGAAGTTCAAGCCCCCAGATGCGTTCCCAGATTTCCGGGACGTGACGCAGACTTTCAGACGAATAGATCAATTGTCGAGCGCGAATGTCCGGAGACGGGTGCCAGATCGGCATTGCACATCCAATATTGATGGACATGCATCCCAACAATAATCCCATGAGAAGACGTTTTCGCAGTTTCATCATCGTGTCCTTCCGTGGACCCGGCTCGTGATCATTGTGCGGAGTCGCACTTTCAAATCCTGAGGCCGTTTGATCAGTTCCCGGTGTTTCCATTGCTCGACGAGCGGTTGTCCAGTTACCTATCCGGCAACTCAACCTGAAAACATGATCTGATGCGACTGCGACGGCTTTTCAACCATTATTGCTGTTTGGAGAAGGGCCTGCGGGCGGTTTATAAACGGGCGGTGGATCTAACGATCCTGGCCCGTGCTGTACAGGAGAAGTCGGCAGACCGCCTGAATAGGGCAGTGGAGCCGGATTGGCGGCGGCTGCCTGTGCAGCCCGTTCCGCCTGTTCGCGAGCGAACTCGGCTTCCTCCAGTTGCAGCACTCGTTCTTCCATTTCCTTGCCCGGTTTGAACGTAACTACAAACTTAGCAGGGACTTCCACCTGTCCGCCGGTCCGAGGATTGCGGGCCTTTCGAGCAGCCCGTTTCTTCACCTCAAACACCCCAAAGTTCCGTAACTCGATACGGCGGTCGGTGACGAGCGTTTCCACGATGGCATCAAAGGTCTTTTGAACGATTTCTTTCGTCTTCAGCTGGGTCAGCCCCAACTCTTCCGAAATTGCTTTCACAATCTCTTTCTTGGTCACGACCAAAGTCTCCCGATAAAGGGCCTTTTGAGTATCTTCATGCAACCGCCAGAATGACTCAACTGTATGGTTGCAATAGACTTACTGTCAAGACCCTTGTTCGAAACACGCGTGGCTATCGGACCAAACTGGCCTTGGCACACCCAATGTTCGCACTGGATCATGTCTTCAGATTGAGTTGTCAAAGAACGGACGATGTGCGGCAAAAGACCGCACAACATCATCCGTTATCGACATCACGCGCCCGGATTTTCAGAAAAATCCGCACAATCGCTACAGATTCTGCCATTTGGTTAACCCAACGACGGACCGAATACTTTGGTTGTGTCGTAACTTGTTTGCTTTGCGTGGCTTGCGCTAGAAAACATCCGTTTACCGAGGAG
>JBDONA010000778.1:0-4887 GCA_039831575.1 Fuerstiella sp.
ACTGCCGTATCCCTTGCAAGCCTGCCAGCTGATTACGCAACGAGGCCTACTTTCAAAATTCGGCATTTCATAAGCTAAACTTTACCGAATATAACGATCATAACGACAACCCTCACAATGCCAGAAAACGTTCGTTTGCTGCGAATCTCCCTCGCCTCTGGCAATCCAACGACAGCCGGAATCGGTAGAGTGCAGTTTGCCATGTCGGCATTCAAAAGGCCATCAGGCCGTCACGGCGGCGGTAGATGCGACCGCGACAATCTGGGTCGCGAGAACCCAGTGCGATGTCGCGCCCGCTGCTAACCAACACCAAGAAAGTTCGAGGAGAGTTGGTTACCTCGGAGCCACCGTAAAGGACTCGAACTTCTGTAAAGCGTTGCTGATTCACGACTTCCGGAATCGGGTCGCGCGCGAGTCGTTACGAAGAGCGTTTGGAAAGGGGAGCCTTTTCATCCACTTCGCGAACCAACGGTGGTTCGGTTAACAAACCGTCACCGTTGGCGCGTTTTGGTTGAGTGCCCTCTGGTCGTTCCAGAACTGCTGCTTCAGGGAAGAGCCGAATGCCGTATTTGCCGCATTTGCCGCCCTCACCCGTCGCCTGCTGTAGCTCCACAACCTCCACGTAGTGCTTCAGGATGCCCGCTTTTTCGTCGGGTGTTGCGTTGTCCAGGATGTCGCCGAGGCCCGTCCACCCTTCGACAAAGACCCTCGCTTGAGCAGTCACTGCGTCCAACGGCAGCTTTTGCGTCTGAAATTCCAAGACACGGGCCTCAAGTTCGGACTTCTCGTTTTCGAGTCGACTGAATTCATCCTTGATGCTCCCGAGAATTTCGGTGCCCATCTGTTTCAGGACAGCGACCAGCCGCCCAAGTTCCGCTTTGACGGTGGATAGTTGGTTTCTGACGATGACAAGATCCTGTTCAGCCTCCTGAGCATTTTTGTCGATCAGCTTCAATGCTTCCGCGACGATCTTCTTCCTCGCCGCCTCGTCCGTGCAGAGTTCGGAGACTCGTTTCAGAACCGCTTCCTCCAGAGCCTCAGCAGGAATTCCGACCGCGTCGCACTCCTCTCGTCCCATGTGGCTCTTGCGAGTGCATTCGTAGTACGGATATTTTTTCCCGCCTCGGCCATTGGCACTCTTCGGTGTCATCATGCATCCACACCCGCATCGGACGAGTCCGCGGAGCGGGTATCCACGGCCACGACTTTGCTTGGCATTGCTTCGGGTTACCGTCGTTTCATCCAGAATTCGCTGAACTCGATCAAACTGTTCCTTGCTCACGATCGGCGAGTGGCTATCGTCCTTCGAAGCATTGCCCCACACAATTCGGCCGATGTAGACAGGATTGCGAAGTAACCGCACCACCTGTTGCTTAGAAAACCAGTCGCCCCCCATTATCCGTCCAGAACGGCACTCATGCTTGGGCACCTTGATCTGTTTTTTCCGAAGTTCTCGTTGGACGGCTCCAGCCGACCCGAGTTTCTCCACTGCGTCGAAGAAGTGGACCTTGATAATCTCAGCTGTCGTCTCGTCGAGTACAAGTTTTCCGGTTCCCTCTGGGTCGAGGACATAGCCGTGAACCCATCCACCATTCCAGAGGCCACGGCAGACTCGGTCTTCCATAGTGGCTAGCGTCCGTTCCCCGGTTGTCTCACGTTCCAACTGAGCGAAGGTCATAATAACGATCAGCATCGCTCGCCCCATTGCCGTTGATGTGTCGAAACTTTCGTAAAGGCTGATGAACTCGATATCGTGAGATTGAATCAGCTCCAACAAGTCAGCGAAGTCAATAATGCTCCGTGTGATTCGGTCAAGTTTCGTGCAGATCACGGTGTCAACTTCACCTCGTTGGATTAGCTTTCGCAACTTCTGAAGTTCAGCACGCTTCTGATTTTTGGCACTGCGGCCTTTTTCGATCAGGTAGATGATCTCAGCACCTTCCCATCCACTCTTGTGTCTTTGTGCTTTGATGTATGCCTTGATGGCATTCTGTTGAGCCTCAAGACTATCGCCTTCACGGACCTGCCGCGGAGTTGAAACGCGGATGTAGACTGCGATTCGTCGTCGTCGATTGGTCGTGTCATTCTTTTTATGTTTTCTCTGACGGCTCATTTTGTTCCTCCTGTTTTGTCGATGTCTCCTTCTGCTCTCCGCTTAGCAGTCTCAGCGAGGACAGAAGCTATTGCGGTGATGCGGCGTTCCTCTCTCTCCAGATGATCCAGATCAGAGAGAGGGTGCGATTCGTTCGGTGCCAATGAAGTCAAGATGATCAGTTCCGACGGAATCATTTTCCGTCTTGATCTTCTTACCCGACGAACTGAAGCGTTTGGCTTGGCGGCTTGTGAATTGTCGCCACTCGATGAGTTTGAACGACTTATTGACCGTTTCGACATGACAGAAGTTCCTTGCCGTGCATGATGCACGTTGAAAGAGCTCTGTCAGGTCGCGGAGAGCCGTCCTCCGCGATCAAGACTCCCGTTGCACGGGCTGTAACTTCGCCTGTCTGTCTACCACTGGCTTATCATGGGTTTTTTTGCGGACGTCCGCGACAGAACAATCTTTTGCGGACTTCCGTGACAGAACCATACAGGCGGTCACATTTCTTGATTTAGTTTGATGGAGTCATCGTACCTGGCTTCTCCCGACCGTCAAGGGGTTGGGTACCGAAGCAGACAAGTCAAAGTGCATGCTCGCTGCCAAGACGAAATGTTGCAGGACTACCGAACCGGATACACGCACCGACTGGTGGGCCACAACTCTGTTCAACTTACGTCGACGCCGTTAATACGACATTGGCTGTGTTAGCGTCCTTAGCCATTTCAATTACCAAACTCGATTGTCGTTTGACGTAAGTCTGCTTCATGTACTCGTGCACGATGCGGAATCTCCAAGCTGAATCATCGGAGTATCTACGGTGCAATACGGCGTCGATTTATTTTTTCTTTTTTTGAAAAGCTGACGTCCGTTACGCCCTTGGGACGTCAGTGTCCATCGGCCTGATTACTTCGAAGTCTTGCGGGGTCTCAACACAAGCTCAAAGGCCGTTCATCAGTTCCGAAAGACTGATGCCGAGAGTACTGGCAATGACTTCGATGTTGCGAAGAGCCAGATTCCGCTCGCCTCTCTCGATCCCACCCATGTAGGTCCGGTCCAGTCCGCACTCGGCAGCAAAGCCTTCTTGAGAAAGGCCGTTTGCCAGTCTCAACTCGCGGACCCTTTTTCCGAAGCGTGCCAGAATGTCGTCTGCTTTGCCCATCCACTGAGCGTCGAAGAAAGACGACTTTTAGTCCACGGGCTATGAGTATCATCCATAATCCATCTGATGTACCCTGAGAAGACTCCGATCGTGCAGTGGAAGTGCCCTGTACAGACGCGACAACTATCAGGGAGATATGAGCTATGGCTGATCCATACTATGGGCTGACGGCTTCAGCGGGATTCCATGTCCTGAAAGATCGATGGACCCAGAAGTCGCACTTTGGAGTCCAGTCACAGCACCTTGCTGAAAATCTCGAAACGGCAATCGAAGCAACATCGGCGGAGGCACCGCTGAGGCAACGTAACTTTCAGTTGGGGCGGGAGCGTCCCGAAACGATTTACGAAACAGAACGAGAGCGGAGATGGGAGGCATCGATCTATCAACGATGGAGTCAGCCGGGGCTGTCGCCGGTAAAGAACTGTTGGGATCGCGTCATCGCATTTCAAGTTCCCCTGTTCGACTCTCAGAAGAAGGATGGCTGGGGCTACGTTGACCTCATGGGAATCATTGGCGGCACGACACCGGTAGTAATTGAATTGAAGAAGGATCCGCGATCACGGTCACTCGGCGGAACGGACAATTCAGAATCACCGCTCAGGATGGTACTTGAAGCTGCTGCGTAGCGTCACCCCACGTATCAACTCAGTGAAAGTCTTTGATTCGGCAACGAAATGGCGGTTCCTTACTCGGAACGCCAGAAGGCCGGTATTCATAGACTTGATACCCGAAGGAACTGACAGAGGCGGGTCAGAAGAGATCGGCTTCCGAATTTATCTGGACCGCGTCTTCCAGCTTCTTGATGTAGAGCTCTTTCAATTCGTCTGGCTTCTGCACTCGAACCTGGCCGGACCACGAGAGAATCCAGTGGATGATCTCGTTCAGTCCGTCGACCTTGAAGCTGAGAGTGACGCTGCCATTTTTGTGCCGCTGCACTTGCTGAGTGTGATGCCACGTCGTTTCCTGGACGATCTTAGCGGCATCAGGATTGAACCGGAGTTCGATGTCGTAAGAGCGACCGCCCCGATAGACGGCCCAGGCGTTGCCGAAGTAGTCACGTAGACCGAAGTCATCCGGAACTTCTGCCGGTGTGTCGAGACTCCGAAGTGTTTTGAAGCGGGCCAGTCGGAACGTCTTTGGTACTTCTTCGCCATCCATGCGGCCAATGATGTACCAAGCCTGCTTGATCAGGCAGAGCCGAAAAGGATGAACAACGAGCCTGACCGGCTTGGGTTCGTACGGGCTCTCGTACGTTCCCGTGACTTGCTTTCCTTGCAGCAAGGCCAGCTGAGCCGTCTTGATTGCTTCCTGATGCTTGCTGTGATCGGCCAGTTTAAGATCGAACGCTTCGATCAGCCGGGCAGCATCCGCAAATACCTGCTGAACTTGTTGGCTGGAGGATGCCGCCAGTTTTCGGGTTGTGGGACCAGCTCCCGCTCCAACGTCCAGTCCAGGAGCTTTTGAGATCGCGGTTGCAACGGCCTGCCCCAGAACTTCTTCTTCGGTCAGCATCAGGGTTGGAAATCGAAAGTCCGGTCACCGCGCAAGCGCCGCGGCAGTCAGGTCGACGAGTACGAAGACAGGATGCGTGAACGTCGCATCCGTGACGCACGCTTCCAGGAAACGAAGA